>NZ_CP029145.1:2513798-2828023 GCF_003149515.1 Hymenobacter nivis | reverse complement strand
ACCCCGGCCCCCCATGACCCTCGCTTTCCACAAATACCAAGGCACCGGCAACGACTTCGTTATCCTCGACGACCGCGCTGCACAGTTCGATACCGCCGACCACGCTCGCATTGCCCGGCTCTGCCACCGCCGCTTCGGCATCGGGGCCGACGGGCTAATGCTGTTGCGCAACCATGCGAGCTACGATTTTGAGATGGTGTACTTCAACGCCGACGGTCGCCCCAGCACTATGTGTGGCAACGGTGGCCGCTGCCTGGTAGCCTTCGCCAAGTACCTGGGCGTCATCACCGACGAAGCTTATTTCCTGGCCGTGGACGGGCCCCACGCCGCCCGGGTGGAGGCCGACGGCACCGTGCGCCTGAAAATGATTGACGCTGCCGCCCTGCAGCCGGCCGAAGTAGGGGAGGGGGCCGTGTTCGTGCACACCGGCTCGCCCCACCATGTGCATTTCCTCGCCGCTGAAGAAGGCCACACGCTGGCCGAGTTTGACGTGCACAGCGCGGGCCACGCCATCCGCTACGACCCGGCCTACGACCCGGCCGGCGTGAACGTCAACTTCGTGGAAGTGCCCGCCGACCCCGCCCACCCCTGGCCCGTGCGTACCTACGAGCGCGGTGTGGAGGCCGAAACCCTGAGCTGCGGCACCGGCGTCACGGCCGTGGCCCTGGCCGCCTCGCAGCGCGGCGCGGCCTCGCCCGTGCGCCTCCAAACCCCCGGCGGCCTGCTGGAAGTGGCCTTCCAAACGCAGCCCGGCGGCGGCTTTGCCAACGTGTGGCTGAGCGGGCCCGCCGTGCGCGTGTTCGGCGGCGAAATCAGCCTGTAGTGGCCGCCGCGCCCACCGGGCCCCTCGTGCGGCTGCGGGCCCTGGAGCCCGACGACCTGGAATTCCTCTATGCCCTGGAAAACGACCCCGCCGTATGGGCCGTGTCCGACACGCTGGCCCCCGTGTCGCGCCACGCGCTGCGCGAGTACCTGGCCCACTCCACCGCCGACTTCCACGAGGTACGGCAGCTGCGGCTGGTCGTTGAGCCGTGTGCTGGGGGCCCCGCCGTGGGCGTGGTCGACCTGTTCGGCTTTGAGCCGCTGCACCAGCGGGCGGGCGTGGGCATAATTATTTTGGCCGGTGCGCGCCGGCAGGGCTACGCGCAGCTCACCCTTGCGCTGCTGGTAGCCCATGCCCGCGGCGTGCTGCACCTGCACCAGCTATACTGCACCGTGGCGGCTGCTAACCGGGCCAGTCTGCGACTGTTCCAAGCGGCTGGGTTTCGGCGGGTGGGCACCCGGCGGGCGTGGCTGCGGGGCCCCGTGCCGGGCCAGTGGCTCGACGCCGTCGAGTTTCAGCTCGTGCTGGGACCCGCCGGCTGAGCCGGGGCCCCATGCCGCCATTCGCCGGGCGTATCCTTTTGGGGCCGGGGCCCGTATAACTTGAGAGCGCTGCAAGCTAGACCGATTATCGGCAATTATATTATACGCAGCACCGCATCCTCTTCCTGTCGATTCCCATGCCCCACGCTGCTTTGGCGGAGGCTGCCGCACGCCCCGATGCGCTGCCGCAGGCCGCTGCTGCCCGAACCGCAACCCCGTACGCCCTGCCCGACCTCGTGTGTTTCGCGCACCTGCACTGGGATTTTGTGTGGCAGCGCCCCCAGCACTTGCTGTCGCGCTTTGCCCAGCACGGCCGCGTGTTTTACGTGGAAGACGCCTTTTACCACCCCGACCAGGTGGCCCCACACCTCGAAATCAAGGAGCGCCACAATGGCCTGCGCGTCGTCGTGGCCCATTTGCCGGCCGGCTTATCCGAAGCGGCGGCCGACCAAATTCAGTTTGAGCTGCTGAGCCGGTACTTCGCCGCGCAGGGCATTCTCCAGTACGTTTTCTGGTACTACACGCCCATGGCGTTGAACAAGTCGCGCCATTTCCACCCCGTGCTGACGGTGTACGACTGCATGGACGAGCTGGCGGCTTTCAAGTTTGCGCCGCCCGAGCTGCGCCAGCGCGAGCAGGAGCTATTCGAGCGCGCCGACCTCGTGTTCACGGGCGGCATGACCATCTACGAATCCAAGCGCGAGCAGCACCCCGATGTGCACCCTTTCCCCAGCAGCATCGACAAGGCCCACTTCGGCCAGGCCCGGGGCCCCATGGCCGAGCCCGCCGACCAGGCCGGCATTGCGCACCCGCGCGTCGGCTTCTTCGGCGTGGTTGACGAGCGCCTCGACATCGAACTGCTGGCTCAGCTGGCCGCCAACCACCCCGGGTGGCAATTTGTCATCATCGGGCCGGTGGTGAAAATTGACCCCGCCAGCCTGCCGCGCCCGGCCAACGTGCACTACCTGGGCGGCAAGGATTACCTGGAACTCCCGGCCTACCTAAAGGGTTGGGACGTGGCGACGCTGCTCTTCGCCGACAACGAAAGCACCAAGTTTATCTCGCCCACCAAAACCCCTGAGTACCTGGCCGCTGGCAACCCCGTGGTGAGCACGCCCATCCGCGATGTGGTGCGGCCTTACGGCGACCTCGATCTGGTACACATTGCCGCTGATGCCGAGGCCTTTGGCGCGGCCATCGGGCGGGCCCTTACCCAGCGCGACGACGCCGACTGGCGCCAGCGCACCGACGATTACCTGGCCACGATTTCGTGGGACCAGACCTGGCAGCAAATGGTGGACCTGATGCAGGACCGCCTGGCCGCCAAGGCCCCCGCCGCGAAGACGGCTTAGCCCTTCACTGGCTTTCCCGAAACGCATATTTTCTCCGTATAATCCTCCCTTTTCTACTTTCCGTATGTTTGACTATCTCATTGTAGGGGCCGGATTTGCCGGTAGCGTGCTGGCCGAGCGGCTGGCCACCCGCAGCAACAAAAAAGTGCTCGTCATTGATAAGCGCAACCACATCGGCGGCAACGCCTACGACCACTACAACGAGGATGGCATCCTGATCCACAAGTACGGCCCCCACATTTTCCACACCAACTCCAAGGATGTGTTCGATTACTTGGGCAACTTCACTGATTGGCGTCCCTATGAGCACCGCGTGCTCGCCTCGGTGGACGGCCAGTTCGTGCCGATGCCCATCAACCTGGACACCATCAACTTGCTATACGGCCTGAAGCTGAATAGCTTCGAGTTGGACCAGTTCTTCGAGTCGGTGGCTGAGGATGTGCCGGTTATCAAAACGTCGGAGGACGTGGTGGTGAGCAAGGTAGGCCGCGAGCTGTACAACAAGTTCTTCAAGAACTACACCAACAAGCAGTGGGGCCTCGATCCGTCGCAGCTCGATAAGTCGGTGACCAGCCGCGTGCCCACCCGCACCAACCGCGACGACCGCTACTTCACCGATACCTTTCAGGCCATGCCGTTGCACGGTTACACCCGGATGTTCGAGAAGATGCTCGACCACCCGAATATCAAGGTGATGCTGAACACCGACTACCACGAAATCATGGACTTCATTCCATTCAAGGAGATGATTTTCACGGGCCCCGTGGACGAGTATTTTGATTTCCAGTTTGGCAAGCTGCCCTACCGCTCGCTCGAATTCAAGCACGAAACCCTGAGCAAGGAGAAGCACCTAGTGGCTCCTGTGGTGAACTACCCCAACGAGCACGCCTACACCCGCATCACCGAGTTCAAGGCCCTCACCGGCCAGGAGCACAGCAAAACGGCCATCGTGTACGAGTACCCACAGGCCGAGGGCGACCCTTACTACCCCGTGCCCCAGCCCGAAAACGCCGAATTGTACAATAAGTACAAAAAGCTGGCCGAAGAAACCCCCAACGTACACTTTGTGGGCCGCCTCGCCACCTATAAATACTACAACATGGACCAGGTGGTGGCCCAAGCCCTGACGCTGTACAAGCGCCTGACTGAGAAGGAGGAAGCCGCTAAGCCCGCCCGCCCCGCCATTTCGGGCAGCACCGCCCTGGTGGACAAGCTGGTAAGCCGCGCGCCCAAAGCCTAGCCCGGCGCTGGGGCCCCCGGGGCCCTAATTGCCCAGCGGGTTTCGGCTCGCCGGTGCTTAATTTCACGTTCCCAAAAAGCTCCGCCAATCTGGCGGGGCTTTTTGTTTGGGACGGTTTTGGCTAGGAAGCCGTAAATTTGGGGAGCGCTCTGGCGCCTATTCGTTAAAAAAACTACCGATGTTAGATTTTTTCGGCAAGACCGTCGCTAAGCTATTCGGCTCCAAATCGGAGCGTGACTTGAAGGAAATCGTGCCTTACGTGGCGCTGATTAATGCCGAATATGCCAAACTGGCCGGCCTGACCGACGACCAGCTGCGTGAGCAGACTCAGGCTGTGCGCAACCGCATCGACGAGCGCCTGGCCGGCATTGACGGTCAGATTGGGGCCCTGCACCAGCAGATGGCCGACGTGCCCACTATGGAGGTTTCTCAAAAGGAAACCCGCTTCGAGCAGATTGACGTGCTGGAAAAGCAGCGCAACAAAGACCTCGAAGCCGTGCTGCTGGAGGTGCTGCCGTCGGCCTTCGCCATCGTGAAGGAAACCGCCCGCCGCTACAAGGAAAACGGCCAGCTGGTGGTTACTGCCACCGACTTCGACCGCGAAATTGCCACCCGCAAGAGCAACGTCACCATCCAGGGCAGCCAGGCGGTGTGGGCCAACAAGTGGCTGGCCGGCGGCGCCGAAATCACCTGGGACATGGTGCACTACGACGTGCAGCTCATCGGCGGCGTGGTGCTGCACCAGGGCAAAATTGCCGAAATGGCCACCGGCGAGGGCAAAACCCTGGTTTCAACGCTGCCCTCGTTCCTCAACGCGCTGTCGAAGCGCGGGGTGCATCTGGTGACGGTAAACGACTACCTGGCCAAACGCGACTCGGAGTGGAACGCGCCGTTGTTCGAGTTCCACGGCCTGACCGTGGACTGCATCGACAAGCACCAGCCCAACACCGACGCCCGCCGCGCGGCCTACGCCGCCGACATCACCTACGGCACCAACAACGAGTTTGGCTTCGACTACCTGCGCGACAACATGGCCCGCGACCCCGAGGAGCTGGTGCAGCGCAAGCACCACTTCGCCATGGTCGACGAAGTGGACTCGGTGCTAATTGACGATGCCCGCACGCCGCTCATCATCTCGGGGCCCGTACCGCGCGGCGACGTGCACGAGTTCTACCAACTCAAGCCGCGCATCCAACGCTTGGTGGACGAGCAGAAAAAGCTGGTCCAAAACTACTTAGTGCAGGCCCGCAAGCTCATCGCCGAAGGCAAGGACGGCCCCGAGGAGGGCGATAAGAACGGCAACGGCGGCCTGTTGCTGCTACGCGCTGCCCGCGGCCTGCCCAAGAGCAAGCCGCTCATCAAGTACCTCTCGGAAACTGGTAACCGCGCCGTGCTGCTGAAGACGGAAAACTTCTATTTGCAGGACAACTCGCGCCAGATGCCCAAGGCCGATGAGCCCCTGTTCTTCACCATCGACGAGAAGAACAACCAGATTGAGCTGACTGAAAAAGGCATCGACCTGATTACGGCCCAGGGCGAAGACCCGCACCTGTTTATCATGCCCGACATCGGGATGGAAATTGCCGCCATTGAGAAAACCCCCGGCCTCAGCGCCGAGGAAAAGCTCCAGCGCAAAGACCAGCTGATGCAGGATTACAATGAGAAATCGGAGCGCGTTCACACCGTAAACCAGCTGCTTAAGGCGTACACGCTGTTCGAGAAGGATGACCAGTACATCCTCACCGACGACGGCAAGGTGAAGATTGTGGACGAGCAAACCGGCCGCGTGATGGAAGGCCGCCGTTACTCCGACGGCTTGCACCAAGCCATCGAGGCCAAGGAAAACGTGCGCGTGGAAGACGCCACCCAGACCTACGCCACGGTGACGTTGCAGAACTACTTCCGCATGTACCACAAGCTGTGCGGCATGACCGGCACGGCCGAAACCGAGGCCGGCGAGTTCTGGGAAATCTACAAGCTCGACGTGGTGGTAATTCCCACTAACCGCGTCATTTCCCGCCAGGACGCCCACGACCAGGTATACAAAACGGTACGCGAGAAGTACAACGCCGTGGCCCTCGAAATCCAGAAGCTGGTGGAAGCCGGCCGGCCGGTGCTGGTGGGTACCACATCGGTGGAAATCAGTGAGTTGGTGAGCCGCATGTTGAAGTTCAAGGGCATTCCGCACCAGGTGCTGAACGCCAAGCAGAACCAGCGCGAAGCCGAAATTGTGGCCGGCGCGGGCTTCCCCGGCACCGTGACCATCGCCACCAACATGGCCGGCCGCGGCACCGACATTAAGCTGCGCGAAACCTCGAAAGCCGCCGGGGGCCTGGCCATCATCGGCACCGAGCGCCACGAGAGCCGCCGCGTGGACCGCCAGCTGCGGGGCCGCGCCGGCCGCCAGGGCGACCCGGGCACCTCGCAGTTCTTCGTGAGCCTGGAGGACAACCTCATGCGCCTGTTCGGCTCCGACCGCATCGCCAAGCTCATGGACAAGATGGGCATGGAAGAGGGCGAAGTGATTCAGCACTCGATGATTACCAACAGCATTGAGCGCGCTCAGAAGAAGGTGGAGGAGAACAACTTCGGCACCCGCAAGCGCCTGCTGGAGTACGACGACGTGATGAATGCCCAGCGCGAAGTGGTGTACAAGCGCCGCCGCAACGCCCTACACGGCGACCGGATGGAGGTGGACATCCTGAACATGATTTACGACGTGGCCGAGGACATTGCTGTGGGCCACAAGCAAACCGGCGACCACGAGGACTTTAAGCTGTCCGTCATTAAGACGTTTGGCTACGACACTGAGATTACCGCCGGCCAGCTGGGGGCCCTGCAAGTGCCGCAGCTCACCCAGAAGCTCTACGACGAGGCCCTAACTTACTTCGAGAGCAAGAACGAGCATATTGCCGCCAACGCCCTGCCGATGGTCAACGAGCTGCTCAGCCAGGCCAACGTTTACGAGAACATCGCCGTGCCCTTCACCGACGGGCGCAAGCACATTACGGCGCTGGCCAACCTGCGCCGGGCCCAGGCTACGGGCGGCCACGACATCCTGCGCGGCATGGAGAAGGTGGCCGTGCTCGGCACCATCGACACGGCCTGGACGCAGCACCTGCGCCAGATGGACGACCTGAAGCAAGTGGTGCAAAACGCCGTGTACGAGCAGAAAGACCCGCTGCTGGTGTATAAATTCGAGTCGTTTGAGCTGTTCAAGCGTATGATTGGTAAGGTGAACGACGAAACGTCGACCTTCCTGTTCCACGCCGATGTGCCGGTGCAGGAAGAAGCCGTGGGCACCAACCACGACGCCGAGTTCTACTACGAAGACGAACTGCCCCAGCCCAAGCTCACCGAGCAAAAGGAGTCGATGCTCGACTCGCTCGGCGCGGGCCCCGAGGACATGGGCCCCGACGCCCCCGCCGTGGTGG
This sequence comes from Hymenobacter nivis, assembly GCF_003149515.1. Taxonomy (NCBI): domain Bacteria; kingdom Pseudomonadati; phylum Bacteroidota; class Cytophagia; order Cytophagales; family Hymenobacteraceae; genus Hymenobacter; species Hymenobacter nivis. The sequence goes on along the minus strand of NZ_CP029145.1, from coordinate 2,820,632 downwards.
AAAAGCAGGCCCCGGCCCGCAGCCAGAAAGTGGCCAACCGCAACGAGAAAGTGAGCGTGCAGTACATGGACGGCCGCGTGCTGCGCGACGTAAAATACAAAACCGTGGAGCAGGACCTGCAAACCCAGCGCTGCGTGCTGGTGGATTAGGGCCCCCGCGGGATAATCGAAAAGGGCGATTTTCTCACTGAGAAAGTCGCCCTTTTTTGGTCGATTATGAATTAAGACTGCTGCCAGAGTTTGCTGCGCGTGTCCATTATTTCGGCCACGAACTCAGCCAGTTCGCGGTAGGCCGGGGGCTGGGCCTGCTTGATGGCTTGCAACAGGCGGTTTACCCTTGCATCGTCTTCTATGCCTTCCTCTTTTATGAAATCGATAAAGTCGGGTAAGGTGGCGGGCAGGTCGAAAGCTGTTACGTCGAGTCCGGCGGCGCTGGCGACTTCAAAAATCCAGGTATCACAAGCCGGGTCCAGCACGATGAGGTAAGCACTCATGCAAAAGTAATCGTGTAGTGATTACCGACGTTTGCCAGCACGTGTTCGAGGCGTTGTAGCAAGGTTTGCTCCGTGGCGTAATCCTGGGGGCGAACCCAATAGTGCTTGCAGCGGTGCCAGAGCAGTTCGATGTGGTTGAGTTCGGGGCTGTAGGCGGGCAAGAAAAAGAGTGTCAGGCCGGCCGCTGCCCACTTGGCTTCACAAGCGCGCACCACGTGCGCTTTGTGAATGGAGGCATTGTCGAGTACGAGCACGGTAGGGCCGCTTAGACTGTGGCAGAATGCGTTGACGGCCAGCACAAATAAGTCGGCCGTCAGGCTGCCTTCCCGCACGTAGGCCTCCAGGGGCTGGTGCGGGGCGTGGGCCTGCCAGAAGCCCAGGACCGAATGCCCCCCGCGCCCCCGTACGGCGGGCAGGCCCACCGGGGGCTGCCCACGCCGTTGCCAGGCATAGGGCACGGGGGCTTGGCGCGAGAAGCGGCACTCATCGACGTAGACCACGGCCACCGCGCCGCGGGCTTCGGCTTGGTGCAACGTGTGCAGGTGCTGCTGGGCGGCGGCAAACAAGACCGGGTCGCGTTGCGCTTTCAGACTCCTGCGGCAGCGCTTCCAGCGGTAGCCGGCGCGGCGCGCCAGCCGGCGCAGCGTGCTCAGGCTGAGCTTGAGGCCCCAGCCTCGGCGGATGTCAGGAAGCCACGCGCGCAATTGCTGGGTGGCCGTACCCAGCCAGGTCGCTACTTTTTTTTACTGCTGGTGGGAGTTTCGGCGGGCGGCCCGACCGCTGGCCCTCGGCCAGCCCGGCCAAGCCCAGCTCCTGCCAGCGGCGCAGCCAGATACCGACCGTATTATAGCCCACGGCAAACAAAGTGGCCAATTGCTGAACGGTCGCCCCGCGGTGGTGTCCCAAAATAACTTGGGCACGCCGCCGCATTCGCGGGTGCGGGCCCTGAGCAGCAGCGGCCTCCAGGGTGGTGATTTCAGGAGCTGCGAGCGGAAGTGAAGCGAGTAGCATACGCCAAAATTAGCGCCTTCGCCCCACACGATTACTTGTGCATGGGTGCTTAATGAGTCAGGTGGTGCTCGTGCTGGTAGATGGAATAGCGGCAATCGCGGTAATCGCGGTAATCGGGCTCGGTGCGGGCCGCGACCACGCGGCTGAACTGGCGCAAGTACCTCACGTCGGCAAACCGCTTATCCTTGCCCACCATCCCGACCACGAAGCGGGGGCCCCGGGCGGCCGTGGCCTGGCTTTGAAGCAGGTTGGCTACTTTCGAAATTCCGTGTTAGTGGTTGAAAAAGGTGCGCCGGCCGGCTAGTAGAACTTGCGCGAGAGCAGTATCAACGTGGCATTCGGGTACAAATAGCACTAGCTCAGGCATCGGCCCGGCCGGTCGTGAACCGCTTCATGTTGTAAAATACATCGATGCCATCAGCCCGAATGTCGAATATTTCCTCGTCGCTGAGTTGATGCACTTTTGTCTGGTGATCTTCGTAATACACCGCGAACATGGCCAATTGCTTGACTTGCTCATCATCAGTTAGCATGTCTTCCAATATCTCGGTAATAAGGTAAGGGCTGTGCGTATCAATAAAAAACTGGTTGTTCGTGCTTTCCACAATGCGCCGGCCCAATTTGCTCACGTACACCGGGAATGAATGCGCCTCTGGCTCCTCGAACAGCAGCACGGCATCGTCGTTGCTCTCGATGGCGGCCAGATAGAAGACAAGGCGTTGCAGCGTATCAGCGACGCTAGAGTAAGGATAGGAGTAGATAACGCCGTCGATGTCTTTGACGGCTTCCATTTTGTTTTCCTCCATGCGCAAGGTAAGTCGATGACCAGTGCGCTTAAATATGGCCGCCACCTCCCGGCGGAGGGGCTCATAAGTTTGAATAATATTTTTGAGGTTGTCGCCGCTGGGCGGCTCCAAAAAGGTGGTGGCGTAATCTTGGTTGATAAGCGTTTTTTTGGCAAATATGTAAGGCCGGACGGTCCGGGTGGCACTACTGCTTTTATCAATAAAAAAACTGACGGCTTTCGCACCAATCTGACGCAAGCCGTTCTTATCAAAATAGGTGCGTAAAACTCCGTCCTGGGCTAATTTATCTTGGCGCTGAAGGTTTACCTGTTGGTTAGCCGCGTTAAATTCTGCGATGAAATTATTAATGGAACGTAACTCATTGAAAGCAGGAGCGGAATGCTCGTCATTGCCCAGCGCTTGCCTGAGAGCCGCCCGCGTCAGGAGCAGCGCCTGAAACCAGTTCTTGGCGGCCGATACATCGGCACTTACAAAGCATATTAACTGATCCGTTTCAACGTAGATGGTATTAGCGGTCCGGTTATCAAAAAACAGTTGATTTGCCTGCTCATACCGCACCATCCCTTCCATGAATCGCCGCTTTTTATCGTACACCATCCCGCCCAGCAAGCTCATGGCTTCCAGAATATTCGACTTGCCTACGTTCGGCTCGCCGATAATTAAATTCACGCGCCGGGGGTGTAACGTCACGTCCTTGATGGACTTGAAATTCTGGATGCGCAGCAACTTGATGGCGTTTTCCATAACTGGGGGGATTTGTGCCAAAGTACGGGTAAAACGGGTGGCGGGTGAGGTCCCGGGTTTAGACGAATAGGGCCCCGGCGGCCCGCCCCGTTACCTTTGCCCCATGAACCTTGCTCCTTACCTCGACCACACCCTGCTGCGGCCCGACTGCACGGCGGCCGAAATCCGGCAGCTGTGCCAGGAGGCCCGCGACCACGGCTTCGCCAGCGCCTGTGTGCCGCCCTGCTACGTGGCCCTGGCCGCCGAACTGCTGGAGGGGAGCGGTGTGGCCGTGTGCACGGTTATCGGCTTCCCGCTGGGGTATACGACGCGCCTGGCCAAGTTTCGCGAGGCGGAAGGGGCCCTGGCTGACGGGGCCAGCGAGCTGGACATGGTGCTGAACGTGTCGGCCCTGAAATCGGGCGAGACGGCCGCCGTGCAGGCCGAAATTGAGGACCTGGCCAATCTGGCGCATGTGCAGGGGGCCCTGCTGAAGGTTATCATCGAAACGGCGCTGCTCAACGATGACGAAATAACCGTGGCCGCGGGCCTGTGCGCCGCCGCCGAAGCCGACTTTGTGAAAACCTCAACCGGCTTTGCCAGCCGGGGCGCGTCAGTGGCCGACGTGGAACTGCTGCGCCGGGTGTTGCCGGCCGGCGTCCGCATTAAGGCCTCGGGCGGCATCCGCACGCGGGCGGCGGCGCTGGCGCTGGTGGCCGCCGGGGCCAACCGCCTGGGGGCCTCGAACAGCTTGACTTTGCTCGTGGATGATGAAAACCCGATTCGTTAACGTGCTGGCCGTTCCGCTCCTGATCGGGTTAGCAGCCTGCGCCGGCACGTCGCCCGGGGCCCCGCGCGCCACGGCTATGGCCGACACCGTGCCCACGGCCAAAGCCGCCGCTATGCCGGCCGACGACCTGCGCGCCTACCGCTTGCCCGTGCCACAGCCGCCCGCCGGGGCCCGGGCCCCAACGGCAGCCGCGCCGGCCCGCCCCGCGCCGCTGCCCACCAACCACGTGAACGCCCAGGTGGAGCAGCGCCTGCGCGACCAGGCCGCTACCAACCAGAACGTGAAGTACGCCCAGGGCTACCGCCTGCTGGTGTACCTGGGCCTGGAGCGCGGCCAGGCCATGGCCATCCGGCGGGCCGTCATCGGGCGCTACCCCGACGAGACGGACTACCTCACCTTCAAGGCCCCCGTGTACCGCCTCTACGTGGGCGACTACCTCACCCGGCTGGAGGCGGCCCGCGCCAAAGCCCGCCTGCGCGGCCTCACCCAGCGCGCCGAGCTGGAGGCCACCCAAGTGGTGCTGAATAAGAACCTATAAATTGTCTGAACCACGGATTTATCGGATTAGGCGGATTTATCGGATTTTGGGGAAGATTTACGCTGGGGAACTCATTTGCGTAGCCGTTGTGCCGAATAATTTTTGTATATTTTCATGACGGCCGCCTTTCGATTAATTAATGAACTGATGTTGCGCAGCACCTGCAGCTATCTGCTGGAAAGGGTATTTGTATGGACTGCAAAAGCCTGTTTCCAGTAAGCTGACGAAAGGACTGCGTAACATCAGTTAATGAAGTTGTTTAGGAAGTCTGGAAATTCAAGGTTGAACGTCATGCTGAGCGCAGCGGAGCGGAGTCGAAGCATCTCTACTACTCCGCTAATCATTGACTACTGCTGCGGGAGAGGGGATTCGATTGCGCTCCGCTTCGCTCAGCATGACGATCTGACGACATCCTAAAACAGCCTCAATACCTGAAAAGCATCGTCCCCGAATCGTCCCCAAAATCCGACAAATCCGCTTTAATCCGCATAATCCGTGATTCAGACAATCCAGCGCCTCGCCGCTGCCCACGCCGCCGACACCGTGGCCGTGCGCCGGCACCTGCACGCCCACCCCGAACTCTCGTTCGAGGAAACCGCCACTGCCGCCTACGTGGCCGCCGAGCTGCGCAAGCTGGGCCTCGACCCGCAGCCCGTGGCCGGCACCGGCCTGGTGGCCCTGGTGGAGGGGCCCGCCGGGGCCCCCACCGTGGCCCTGCGCGCCGACATGGACGCGCTGCCCATCCAGGAGCTGAACAATGTGGACTACAAGTCGCAGAACCCGGGCGTGATGCACGCTTGCGGCCACGACGTGCACACGGCCTCGCTGCTGGGCGCGGCGCGCATTTTTGTAGCGCTGAGGGACGCGGGCCAGCTGCCCGGCACCGTGAAGCTGCTGTTTCAGCCCGGTGAGGAGCGCCTGCCGGGCGGCGCCTCGCTGATGATTGCGGAGGGCGTGCTCGAAAACCCCGCACCTGGCAGCGTGCTCGGGCAGCACGTGTTTCCGCAGCTACCGGCTGGCAAAATCGGGCTGCGGCCCGGCCGCTATATGGCCAGCACCGATGAGCTGTACCTGACCATCAAGGGCAAGGGCGGCCACGGGGCCATGCCCGAGCAAAACCTCGACCCCGTGCTGGTGGCGGCCCACATCATCGTGGCGGCGCAGCAAATCGTGAGCCGCCGCGCCAACCCCAAGCTGCCGTCGGTGCTTTCCTTCGGGAAAGTCATTGCCAACGGGGCTACCAACGTCATTCCCAACGAGGTGTATATCGAAGGCACCTTCCGGACCCTGAACGAGGAGTGGCGCAACGAAGCTCACCAGCACCTGCGCCAGCTCTGCGAGGGCCTGGCTGCCAGCATGGGCGCGGTGTGCGAGCTGGAAATCCGACGCGGCTACCCGTATTTAGAGAACGAGCCCGCCCTCACGGCTCGCACCCGCGCCGCCGCCGAAGAATACCTGGGCCCCGAAAACGTGGTAGAACTCGACCAGTGGATGGCGGCCGAGGACTTCGCTTACTTCTCGCAGGCGGCCCCGGCCTGCTTCTACCGCCTGGGCACGCGGGCTCCCGACGGCCGCTTCGCCGCTTCGGTGCACACGCCCACGTTCGACATCGACGAAAAGGCCCTCGCCGTGGGCCCCGGCCTGATGGCCTGGTTGGCCGTGCGCGAGCTGCAAGCCCTGGCCGGGCAGTAGCTTTAAAAGCTGGTTGGACCTGTTTGTGAATCAGCAAAAAAGAGCGGTCATGCAGAGCGCAGCGTCTTTACTGCTCATCTAATCATAATTGCTGCCGCGGCAAAGATGCTTCGCTGCGCTTTGCATGACCGTTCTTCTTCGTTCCTTCTTATTCCATAAATCTATTATCTTATCCCAATCATTACCCACTTTATGCGTCGCTTACTGTTACTAACGTTGCCCTTGCTGGGGCCCCTGATGCCCGCCCGCGCCCAAACCAGCCGCGATACTAATCCCCTGACCCTGGTGCCCACCGCCCAGGCCGAGCTGGCCCTGAAAAATGGCGACTACCTGTTGCTGCAAGTGGGGTCTTACCTTGCCACCAGCAACGGCTTTACCAGTTCGGGCTTGGAATCGGTGGCCTACGAGCACTTTTGGGCCCCCGCCTGGAGCGGTGGCGGCCGGTTGCAGGTGGGGCAGAGCGGTAGCAGCGCCGCGTTCGTGCCCGAGGTGCTGCTGCGCCACCGCTCGGCCCTGGGGCCCCTTACCTTCGGGCAGCGCCTGAGCGTGGAGCGGCGCTTCTACATCGGCAACTTCTCGCCGTCGTCCAACCAGAACTGGGTGCGGCTGCGGCTCGATTTGGAGAAAATTATTTCCCTTGGCGGGGCCGACCCGGCCACCGGCTTGGCCCTGCGCCCGCGCCTCAGCTTCGAGGCCGCCACCCACCTGCGCTTGCAAAAGGAGGCCACCGACCCCAGCGAGCGGTTCATCCAGTACACCAGCCTGCGGGCCGAAGTGGGGGTGCGTACGGGCCCCAGCTTCGACCTTACGCCCTGGCTTGCCTACGGCGCCGACTACCTGGTTACGCTGCCTCAGTACGACAGCACGGGCAAGCAAACCGCCGGCGGCAACCTCAACATGCGTACCCCGCTGCTGGGCCTCGATGTGCGCTACACCTTCGGGGCGGGCTGCGATGCGGCCGGCCGGCAGCAACTGCCTACCCAGCATTAGGTTGGACCCGGCTGCAGCCTGACGAATTTACCGTTCGCCGGGGCCTCGTCCGCTTCATATCGGCAAAAAAGGCACCCCAGCGGGGTGCTTTTTTTATTGGCCTAAGTATTGTAATTTGATGGGCCGGAACTGGGCCCCGCGGGGCCGAACCATTAGGGCACCAATCTGCTTTATATAACCAGGCAACCTTGCCGCACGAATTTGACTGCCTCGTGCGTTGCGGGGGGGCCAGCGGGTGGTAAATCCTGGCCGGTCGGTTCCGTTCTCATTTAACTATCTTCCTCTTTACCAATCATGCAAGCAAAACAAATGATGCTCGGCCTGTTCGGTTCCGCCATTTTGGGCGGAGGCGTGGCCGTGGGCGGGTACAAGCTTTTGGAACCCGCGCCCCGCACCTCCCAAACCGTGCTGGCCGCCGACCCGAACGTGCGCTACACGTCGGCCATGCGCAGCAGCACCTACGCCGCTCCCGAGGGCCTGAACTTTGTGGCCGCCGCGGCCGCCGTGACGCCCGCCGTGGTGCACGTGATGACCGAGTACGCCGCTGCGCCGCAAGACCGGCAGCACCAGCGGATGCAGATGGACCCTTTTCTGCGCCAGTTCTTTGGCGACGGGGGTGAGGGGCAAGGGCAGGAGCAGGGCGAAGGCCGAGAGCCCCGGGGTGGCGGCCAGGGCTCAGGCTCGGGCGTCATCATTGCGGCCAACGGCTACATCGTGACCAACAACCACGTGATTGATAAGGCCTCGAAAATCACGGTGGTGATGGACGACAAGCGCCGCTACGAGGCGGAGCTGGTAGGAGCCGACCCCAACACCGACCTAGCCGTGCTGAAGGTGAAAGCCGACAACCTGCCCTTCGTGAAGTACGGCAACTCCGACGACGTGAAGGTGGGCCAGTGGGTGCTGGCCGTGGGCAACCCGTTCAGCCTGAACTCGACCGTAACCGCCGGTATTATCTCGGCCAAGGGCCGCAACATCAATATCCTGCGCCGTGAAGACGGCATGGGCATCGAGTCGTTCATCCAGACCGACGCCGTGGTGAACCCCGGTAACTCGGGTGGGGCCCTGGTGAACCTGAGCGGCGACTTGGTGGGCATCAACTCGGCAATTGCCTCGCACACGGGCAGCTACGAGGGCTACTCCTTCGCCATCCCCAGTGCGTTGGTGAGTAAGGTGGTCGACGACCTGCTGAAGTACAAAGTGGTGCAGAGAGCCCTGCTCGGCGTACAAATGCGCGAAGTGGACGCCACCCTCGCCTCGGAGAAAAAACTGACCAACCTGAACGGCCTGTACGTAGCCGGCCTCACGCCCAACAGCGCCGCCGCCGCCGCCGGACTTAAGGAAGGCGACGTCATCACCGACATCAACGGCTTGGCCGTCAACACGTCTTCGCAGCTGCAAGAGCAAGTGGCGCGCTTCCGCCCCGGCGACCAGATTAAGGTAACTTACCTGCGCGGCGCCACGCCCACCACCGTGACGACCACCCTGCGCAACGCCACTGGCACCACCGCCGTGGTGCGCGAGGCTGCCGTAGCGGCCTCCGTGAAGTACGAAGGCGCCACCCTCTCCGTTGTGCCGACGCAGCTCCAGAATAAGCTCGACATCAAGGGCGGAGCCGCCATCACGGGCATTAAGGGTAGTAATTTCCGCGGGACCGGAATGGCCGATGGCTTCATCATCACCCGCATCGATAAGAACCTGGTGCGCAAGCCCGCCGACGTGCAGGCCTACCTCGACCAGGCCCGCGAAAACTCCGGGGCCCTCGTCGAGGGCGTGTACCCCGACGGCCGTAAGTCCTTTTACCCCATCGGGCAGGAGTAGGGCCCCAGGGCCCCCGAATAGCACGCCCCGGCCGGTTCGGCCTTGGCCTTACCCAAATCTCGAAAGCCCTTCTGGCCACATGGCCGGAAGGGCTTTTTTGGGCGGTTGCCTATTCATTTTGCTGCTTTTCGGGTGACGTTGATTAGCAAAAAAAGGTCTTGACGCAACATCCAAATAAGCTGGCGAAAGATTTGGGTAAGGCCGAGGCCGGTTCAGCCGGGACTTTTTTCGGGTATTTTTTAGGGATAAATTGGAAGGTTTTAAGTCGCTTCGCGGGGGAATACTATTGCCTGTAAGTATTTGAACATTAGGATACTGTGGCGATAAAAATGAGGCCTAAAAATTCAATTATTTCATTGTTCGGGTTGTATGTTTGTCGGCTTGCTGTGAAGTCTATTGCTCTTTTTTTCGCGTGAGGGGCTGCCCAGCTTGCCCGCTGCCTACGTCACCGCCCGGCCCCTGCATGGACACCGCCATCAATACGCTACACATTCAGAACTTTAAGTCGATTCGGAGTGCGCTGCTGCACCCGCGGCGGGTGAACATTATTATTGGGCAGCCCAACGCTGGTAAGTCGACGGTGCTGGAGGCCATGAGCTTGCTGGGCAGCGTGCCCTACGAGCAGCAGGACAAGTTTGTGGGCAGCTTTGTGCGCTACGACAAGCCCCGCCAGCTGTTCCACGACAACCTGACGGCCAGCCCCATCAAAATTGAAACCGACCGCGACCTGTGCCTGCTGGGCAAGTACAGCCAGGGCCCCGGCTACCGCTACGCCAGCTTCAGCCAGGAGGCCTACCGCGAGCTGCGCACCCAGATGGGCACGCCCCTGGCCGGCGGCCACCTCTCGCGGGCCGGCGACGACGGGGCCCTGCTCGACCGCCTGGGGCCCTACCTGCTGCGCACCGGGGGCCCCCCCACGCCAGGAGGGTACTACTACACCGAACTCGACAAGCGCGGCCGCCCCGGGCTGGGGGCCCCCGCCGAGGCCCGCTACCTGTCGTCGGGCTCGCCCTGGTACCCGCAGGCCGTGAAGCCCTACCGCTTCCGCAGCGAGGCCAAGCTGGCCGTGGCCCGGCCGGGCTCAGCCTTGTTTCCGCCCCACGGCGACAACCTGGTGCGGGTGCTGGAAACCAACGCCGATCTGCGCCGCGAATTCACGGGCCTGTTTGCCGCGCAGGGCCTGTCGCTGCGCGTGCGCGTAGACGCGGGCCGGCTGGAAATTTCGAAGGATCTGGACGGCCTGAGCTACGTGTACCCCTACCAAAGCACCGGCGATGCGCTGCGGCACTACGGCTTCCTGCTGGCCGTGCTCGAATCGAACCGCAAGGCCGTGCTGCTGCTCGAAGAGCCCGAAACCCACCTCTACCCCGACTACGCCACCGAGCTGGTGCGCCGCATTGTGGCCGGCAGCGGCAACCAGTTCTTCATCACCACCCACAGCCCCCACCTGTTCACGCAGGTCATCGAAAACATGGTGCCCTTCGAAAACAGGGCCCTGGAGCTGGCCGTGTTCGTGGCCCATTACCAGGACCACCAAACCAAAATCCGCCAGCTCTCCGACGAGGAGCTGCGCAACGTGCAGGGCGACAGTGCCCACGCCTTCCGCACCCTCAGCCGCGCCGCCACGCCCGAAGCGGTAGTAATGCGGTAGCCGGGGCCCCAAGGTTATGAATTACGGTGCCAGCGCCGGCCGCTTCTTGTAGCGGCCGGCGCTGCGCGTTTTGGGGCTGCTTGCGCCGTACCGTGGGGCGGGAGCTGCGCGCCACGCACTTGGCCTGGCCGCCGGTAGTTGATAGCCGGCCAGCGGCGCGGGGCCCCGGTTTAGCAGCGCCGCCCAGGGAAAATTGCTCGGAACGCTCGCGCCTAATTATTATTACTTAATTATATGATCTGCATAGTGTTACATGACCAAAGGGTTGATTATAAAAGTCTAATGGACTTAATTATTGGTTTGGCCGGCTTCTGCCGAAGCGGTAGGTTTGATGCCAGTACCTGATTGCTGCCACGCGGCCGGTGCCAACAAGCCATTCCCGCCATTCCCGCCATTCCCGCCTGCCCATGAAAGCATTTTTGTTGTTATCCCTGGCTCTGCTGCTGGGCTGCAAAAAGACCGAACAAGCCCCGGCCGACCAACTGCCCCCCGCCACCCAGACCGGGGCCAACACCCTGGGCTGCCTCGTCAACGGCCAGCCCTGGACGCCCCAGGGCTATAATGGGTCATCAAATTATAGTGTGGTTTATGACCCTACCTTCCGATTAGAGCGGATTTCAGAATAGTATACGGGTTTGGTGGTATCTTCTGATTATGAAAGCGTATTCTCTTGATTTGCGCGAACGCGTGGCGGCCGCTAGTGCGCAGCCCGGCCGCACCATGCCAGCCGTGGCCGCCCAGTTCAGCGTCTCGGTGTCGTTTGTGGAAAAGCTGCTGCACCGCCAGCGCACTACGGGCTCGGTGGCGGCACTGCCCCCGCATCCTGGTCCAGCGCCGGAACTGGACGCGGCCGCCCGGAACGAATTGCGGGCCTGCCTGCGCCAGGAGCCCGATGCCACGCTGGCCGAATTGTGCACCTGGCTGGCCGCCATTGGTGGTCCGGCCGTGAGCCAATCGACCTTGTGGCGAGCCGTGCAGGCGCTGGATTGGCGGCGAAAAAAAAGAGCGTTCACGCCGCTGAGCGCGACACCCAGCGGGTCGTAGCCCTGCGCCGGGCCTTTGTCGAAGCGGTGCAAGCCGAAGATTTCACCTGTTTGAAGTTCGTGGACGAGACCAGTACCAACCTGACCTATTGCCGCCGCTACGCCCGGGCCGAAGGCGGGCAGCGCGCCCACCAGGCCACGCCCCTGCACGGGGGGCCGAACGTGACGCTCGTAGCTGCCCTGACGCCCACCGGCCTGCAAGCGGCCATGACCCTGAGCGGGGCCGTCAACGGGGACGTGTTTGCCGCCTATCTCGACCAGGTGCTCGGCCCCACCCTGGTGCCCGGCGACGTGGTCGTGCTCGACAACCTGCCGGCCCATAAAGTCGCTGGACTGGCCCAACTCGTGGAAGCCCGCGGAGCCCGCCTGCTTTACTTACCCCCTTACTCGCCTGACTTCAATCCCATTGAGTTGGCCTTCAGCAAGCTCAAAACCTGGCTGCGCAGGGCCCAGGCCCGCACCCGAGAAGCGCTGGAAGGCGTTATCCAGACGGCCACTGAATGGATAAGTGAGCAGGATGCTAGAAACTGGTTTGACCATTGTGGATACCACGTACAGTAACCTGAAATTCGCTCTAGGTACGCTCAATATCGCCGCATATCGATATGCTAACAGTCAAGTCAAGCAAGAGGTCATCGGCATTTTTTCCGACAGTCTGCTTCCTGGCCCTGGCCACTACAAGCTCAGAACATTAGGACACCACGGAGCCGGCTTTGTGAATGGCCCCATCAATTGCACTTATTATTCAACCGACCCCACAATATTTTGTTGTGGGTCCTTAACGGTCAAGCGCTTAGACCTGCAAGCGGGCATCATCGCGGGTACGTTCGATTTCGTCCTAGCCAAGCCAGGCTGTGACTCGGTGCGCGTCACCCAGGGCCGCTTCGATAAGCGGCTTTAGCTACTGCCGGAGCTGGGGCCCCGGGGCCCTAAATCGCACCAAAAAGGCCCCGCCGGAACATCCGGCGGGGCCTTTTTTGAGGGAAGCGGCGGCGCTACTTGGTGTCGCTGGGCCGCATTTTCTCCTTGGTGGTTTTGCCGTCAGCGTCCTTGGTTTTGCGCTTCACCTTGCCAATGGGCTCGGCGGGCGCGGGGGCCGGCATGGCGGCGGCGGCCGGGGCAGGAGCGGCGGCCGGCACGGGCTTGCCGTCGGTGTCCAGCTCCACTACTTCGTAGCCCAGGGCCTGCACGGCGGGTAGCTGCTTTTTGTCGCCCACCACCACGATGTACATGCTTTCGGGCAGGTCTTTCTGGGCGGCGGCTTGCACGTCGGCGCGGGTCAGGTTCTTCAGGATGGTGGCCTGCTGCGTCACGTAGTCGGGCTTGAGGTCGTACTCGACCAGGCGGGCGAGGAAGGCCGCTTTCTGGCCGCCGGTTTCGTACTTCAGCGCGTCGCTCTGGCCCACCGACGACTGCAGGAAAGCCAGTTCGTCGTCGGTAATGCCGGCGCGGTAACCCGAGATTTCGCTCATAAATTCCTTCACCGAGGCGGCGGTGGCGTCGGCGCGCACGCCGGCCTGGGCCGTGAAGGGCCCCGGGTTGCGCGTGCTCTGGAAATACGATTGGGCCCCGTAGGTATACCCCTTGTTTTCGCGCAGGTTCAGGTTGATGCGCGAATTGAAGGCGCCGCCCAGCACGTAGTTGGTCAGGTAGGCTTTGTAGTAGTCGCCGGTGGCGTCGTAGGGCAGGGTGGTGAGGTAGCCCACCCGGATTTCCGACTGCGCCGCACCGTCCTTGTCCACGAAGTATACCCGCGTTTTGTCGGGCTGCGGAATGGCGGCCACCGTGGGCGGGATCACCACGTTCTTCTTGGCCCAGGTTTTCAGGAAGTCGAGCTTAGGCAGCACGTCGGCCTCGGCCACGTCGCCCACCACCACCAACGACGACACGTTGGGCGCGTAGTTAGCGGCGTAAAAGGCCTTCACGTCGTCGAGCGTAATGCTCGTCACCGACGCCGTGGTGCCGATGGCCGGCACGCTCATAATGCTGGCCGGGCCGTACAGCAAGCGGCCGTAGGTATTGTCGGCGATGGCCACCGGCAGCGTCACTTGGTTGGCGATGCCCTCCAAGGTTTGCTTTTTGAGGCGGTCAAAGTCGGCGGCGTCGAAGCGCGGGTGCAGCAGCACGTCCTGCATGAGGGCCAGGGTGGCGGGCAGGTTTTTCGTCAGCGACTGCACGTACACGGTCGTGTTGTCGTTGCCGGCGTTCACGCGCACGGTGCTGCCGAGCTGGTCGAGGGCAGCGCTCAGTTGCTCGCCGGTATACTTGGTGGTGCCTTCGTTCAGCAGGGCCGCCGTGAGGGCGGCCACGCCGGCCTTGCCGGGGTCGGCCTGCTCCAGGCGGTGGCCGCCGCGGATGGTGAGCAGCATCGTCACGGCCGGAATTTCGGTGTTGCGGGTGCCCACCACTTTCAGGCCGTTGGCAAACGTGGCTTCGTACAGCGCCGGCACCTTCACCACGGGGTTGCCGCTGCTCTTGGGCTGCTTGCTGCGGTCAAACGTGTCCTGGGCTTTCACGTAAGTCAGGCCCGCGTACTGGTCCTTGGGGGCCTGGTAGCCCGAGGGGTCCACGGTATAGTTGTCCTTCTGGGCCACCATTTCGGGCTTGCCCTTGGGCACCACGCTCAGGATGACGGCGTGCTTGCCCTTAAGGTACTTGTCGTACACGCGTTGCACGTCGGCCTTGGTGAGGGCCCGCAGGCGCTGCAACTCTACGGCCAGGTAGTTGGGGTTGCCGGTGTAGGTTTGGTAGGCGGACAGTTGGCTCACCTTGCCCTGCACACTGGCCAGGCTGTTCACCACCTGGGCTTCGCGGCTGGCCTTAAAGCGCTGCAAGGCGGCGTCGCTAACGCCGGTTTTCTCAAACTCAGTCAGGCTCTGGCGCAGGCGCACCTCGGTGCTGTCGAGGCCTTTGCCGGGGAAGGGGAGGGCCTGCACCACGAATTGGCCGGCCAGCTCGGAGGTATTGCTATAGGCTACGGCCTGCACTGCCTTCTGGGTTTTCACCAGGTTCTTGTAGAGCAGCGAGTTGTTACCCTGGCCAATAATTTCGGCCAACGCTTCGAGCGCCACGTCGTCGGGCGTGTTCTGGGGCACGGTTGGGAACACCAGCTCCACCAGCGGGAAGCGTACGTTGTCCTCGTAGCTCACGTAGCGGTCGGCGCTCAGCACGGGCTCGGGCAGGTGCTGGTTTTGCACCGCGGGGCCCCGCTTGATGGGCCCGAAGTACTTCTCGGCGTACTTAATCACGTCGGCCGTTTTCACGTCGCCGCCTACGGTCAGCGTCGCATTGTTGGGGCCGTACCAGCGCAGAAAGAAGTTCTTGAGGTCGTTGACGTTCGAGGCGTCGAGGTCCTTGAGGTAGCCGATGGTTAGCCACGAGTAGGGGTGGCCGTAGGGGTACAGCGTTTTGGCCACGTACTCGCCGGCCAGGCCGTAGGGGCGGTTGTCGTAGTTCTGGCCGCGCTCGTTTTTCACCGTCGAGCGCTGAATCTCAAATTTTTTCTGGTTCACAGCGTCTAGTAGGAAGCCCATGCGGTCGGCTTCGAGCCACATCGCGGTTTCCACCTGGTTGTTGGGTACCGTTTCGTAGTAGTTCGTGCGGTCCTGGTTGGTACTGCCGTTGAGGGTGCCGCCGGCGGCCGTCACAATTTTGAAGTGCTGCTGGTCACCCACGTGGTCAGAGCCCTGGAACATCATGTGCTCGAAGAAGTGGGCGAAGCCCGACTTGCCGATTTGCTCGCGTGCCGAGCCCACGTGGTAGGTTACGTCCACGTGCACCAGCGGGTCGGAGTGGTCCTCGGTCACCACCACGGTCAAGCCGTTGGGCAGTACGTATTTGCTGTACGGAATGGTAAGGTCCCCGGGCTTGCGCGTCACGGTTTCTACCAGCTTGGCGCCGGTGGCGGCGGGCTTAGCGGCCACCACGGTTTTGGGCTTGGGAGTGGGTTTCTTCTTGGTTTGGGCGGCGGCCGGTTGCAGAGCCAGCGCTATGCCCAACCCCATCAGCCAGAGTCTTTTTTGCATCATAAAAGGAAAGAAAGGAAAATGGTGAACATGCCGGCAAGGTAGTGGTAAAAGGATATGGTTTCTTCACCTACCGCTGCACAGCGTCAGGTTTTTGGCCCCCCGGGGCGGCGGGTGCTCCGGGGCCCTACTTTTGCCGGGGCCAGCCGCGCATCGCGGCCCGTCCCATTGCCTTCCCACCCGTCGCCATTTTATACATGAAGCAAGCCCTCGAACAAGAAACCGCCGCCGACCTCGCCGTGCCCGGTGGCCACCTCCACGCCGACCCCCACGGCCTCCAGGACGTGCTGCGCGAGCTCGGCGTCGAAGCCGATAACGCCGCCTACTGCACCGGCCGCGCTTGGGGCGGGGCCCCCAACGCCGACCGCCGCGTCATCAACGCCCCCGCCGACGGGCAGCGCATTGCCAGCGTGGCCTTTGCCACGGCCGCGGACTACGAAACTGTGGCGCAAGCTGCCGCCGAGGCCTTCAAAACCTGGCGCTTGGTACCAGCCCCCAAGCGCGGCGATATCGTGCGCCAAATCGGTAACAAGCTGCGCGAATACAAGGAGCCGCTGGGCAAATTAGTGAGCGCCGAGATGGGTAAAATACTGCAAGAAGGCCTGGGCGAAGTGCAGGAAATGATTGATATCTGCGACTTTGCGGTGGGCCTGAGCCGCCAGCTGCACGGCTTTACCATGCATTCGGAGCGGCCCGCGCACCGCATGTACGATCAGTACCAGCCGCTGGGCGTGGTAGGCATCATCTCAGCCTTCAACTTCCCGGTGGCCGTGTGGAGCTGGAACGCCATGCTGGCCGCCGTCTGCGGCGACGTCAGCATCTGGAAGCCCTCGGAAAAAACGCCGCTCACGGCGGTGGCCGTGCAGCACATCATTAAGAGCGTGCTGGCCGACAACGACATTCCTGAGGGCGTGTTCAACCTGATTATCGGCGACGCCACCATCGGCGCGGCCCTGGCCGCCGACCGGCGGGTGCCGCTGGTGTCGGCCACGGGCAGCACCCGCATGGGCCGCAAGGTGGGCGAAGTGGTGGGGGCCCGCCTGGGCCGCGCCCTGCTGGAGCTGGGCGGTAACAACGCCATCATCGTCACCAAAAACGCCGATCTCGGCATCGCCATCCGCGCCATTGTGTTCGGGGCGGTGGGCACGGCCGGGCAGCGCTGCACTAGCACCCGCCGCGTCATCATCGAGGACAGTATTTTTGAGGACGTGAAGCAGCGCTTGCTGGCCATCTACCCCAAGCTGCCCATCGGCCACCCGCTGCAAGAAGGCACCCTCGTGGGGCCCCTGATTGACGGGGCCGCCGTAGCCGCCTTCACCGGGGCCCTGGCAAAAGTGCAGGCCGAAGGCGGCAAATTACTGACCGGCGGCGAGGTACTGAGCGGTCCCGAATACGCCGGCGGCCACTACGTGCGGCCCGCGCTGATGGAAGTGGAAAACCACTACGCCACGGTGCAGGAAGAAACCTTCGCCCCGATTCTCTACCTCATCAAGTATATCGGCGAAGTGCAAAACGCCATCGACTTACAGAACGACGTGCGCCAGGGCCTGAGCAGCAGCATCTTCACCCTGAACATGCGCGAGGCCGAAGCCTTCCTGGCCGCCACCGGCTCCGACTGCGGCATTGCCAACGTGAACATCGGCACGAGCGGGGCCGAAATCGGCGGGGCCTTCGGCGGCGAAAAGGAAACCGGCGGCGGCCGCGAATCCGGCTCCGACGCCTGGAAAGTGTACATGCGCCGCCAAACCAACACCATTAACTATTCCACCGAACTGCCGCTGGCCCAGGGTATTAAGTTCGACGTGTAGGGCCCCCGGGTGGGTTTGATAGCCAATAGAAACGGCCCGCCTGATGCTTCAGGCGGGCCGTTTTACGGTTCTAAATCAAGTGGTAGCAAGCCGCTACGCACGGCAATTACCGAAATACAGCCGTCGCTGAGCAAGCAGTAAACAATGCGGTACTGACGGTACAAGAGTTCTCGAACGGAGGGCTGCTAGTATTCGGGCACCATGCGGCCAAGCTGGGGAAACGACTCCAATTGGGCCACTTTGGCAAAAACCGATTCCACGAAGCGCGTAGCCGCACTGGCCGAATGGCCGGCTAAATGTTCCCTGATGGCTAAAATATCTTCCAGGCAAACGGTGAGAAACTCAGGCCGTATGGGAGGTCGCGTTTATCAAGCGCTGCGCTTCCTCGAAAGAAACACCGTTACTGGGCTGCTGGGATAGCGCGATTCGCTCGTCCAGGTGCTGCACGAACAGCAGCCGCTCGATTAAATCCTCCAACTGGAAGTCATCGGGCAAGTTTTGTAAAGAATTTATTACCTGTTCTTTCGTCATAGGAAATAAATTTAGGCGATGATATACAAGTGAACACTAAATAAAATCAGATATCGTAACAACCTACTGATTTTATCCGTATCTTTACACCAGTAAACTAGCCCTTGGTGTAATGTCGCTCCCGTTCAAAAGCCTGCTTGACTTGGTAAAAGCCTTTCCCGACGAGGACGCTTGCTTTAGCCACTTGGAGAAACTGCGCTGGGCTGGCGAGGTGGTTTCGCCCTTCGACCCTACTTCTAAGGTGTACAAGTGCGCGGGCCACAAGTTCAAGTGCAAGAACACCAACAAGTACTTTACGGTCAAGAACGGGACTATTTTCGAGGACACCAAGATACCGCTGCAAAAGTGGTTCATGGCTCTCTATATCTTTTCGAGCCACAAAAAGGGCATCAGCTCGCACCAGTTGGCCCGCGATATTGACGTAACGCAAAAAACGGGTTGGTTCCTGCTTCACCGTCTGCGCTATGCCTTCGCGCATCCCAACTTTCAAGCGATGATGGAAGGCGTAGTAGAGGTAGATGAAACCTTTGTGGGCGGCAAGGAAAGCAATAAGCACAAAGACAAGAAAACGGCGGGCAACCAGGGCCGCAGCCTCAAAACCAAGGCGGCTGTGTTCGGGATGCTAGAGCGCGAAGGCAACGTGGTGGCCGTAGTGGTGCCCGCCGTAGATGCGGCTACGCTGCTACCCATCATGGAAGAGCAAGTGCAGGCAGGTGCTACGATTGTGAGCGACGAGTACCAGGTGTATCAGAAGATGTCCGAGGTTTACACGCATGAGTACGTGCGGCACAGTGCTAAAGAGTACGTGAACGGGCTGGCGCACACCAACGGACTGGAAGGCTTTTGGAGCCACTTCAAGCGCATGGTAGATGGCATCTACCACTACATGAGCCTAGAGCATCTGCAAGCCTACGTGAACGAGTTTTCGCTACGGTGGAACACGCGCCGGATGCAAACCGCCGAACGCTTTGACTTGGTACTGGGTAATGCTGCCGGACGCTTGACCTACAAAGCACTGATTGCACACTAAGTAATTATAACATAATTTTGACAGGTTGTATTTTCACTTAAAATTGCATCATATTATGTTATATTTTTGAAAGACAGAATATTACGTAATGATACTTATTGGATTAAAAAAAGACATACTTTTCTAGGCCTTTTTAAAATGCAATTGAAATGAAGAATAAGCTAACAATGACGGTTCAAAGTCATCCTATCCTGGTAACAGATGTGTTAGGTCAGAAATACATCAATATCAGCCAATTAGCCGCTGCTGGCACGAAAGCAGGGGAGGATGCGGGCCAAGCAGTGTCTACTTGGCTTCGAGCTGGTGATACGATGAAGTACTTAGCTGCTTGGGAGAAGCTTTATGGTTCTAAAGGAGACTTTGGAGACGACGCCTTCCAAGAGCATATGGCGGATATTACCCGCAAAAGCTTCTCTATGTCGCCAGACCGTTGGGTAAAAACTACCAATGCTATTGGTATTGAAGTGAAGCGCGGCCGTGGCGGGGCCGTATTCGCTCACGAAGACATTGCTTTAGAATTTTGCACTTGGCTTGACCCCGTTTTCAAACTCTATGTTCTCAAAGAGTTTCAGCGGCTAAAGGAGGAGGAGCAAAAGGTACAGACTCCAGACTGGACAATCAAGCGATTGCTAAGCAAAGTCAATTATCGTATTCAAACGGATGCGGTACGTGACCACTTGTTGCCCACGTTGAAGATTGCTCAAAATAAAGAGCGATTTGAATACGCGGAAGAGGCGGATGTATTGAACCTAGCGGTTTTTGGTATAACAGCTAGGGAATGGCGAGAGACTAACCCCGCAAGGGCATTGCAAGGATATAATCTTCGTGATAATGCTGGCACTCACGAGTTGGCCGTTATTGCCAATTTAGAAGTAATTAATGCGATGCTAATGAAAGACCAGCATCCCAGGGCAAAGCGACTGGGATACCTTTCGGAAATGGCAGCAGACCAACTTAGATCATTAAGTAAATTAGATATTGCTAAGTCAATGGAAGCCACGCAAAAAATACGTAGGCTACCACCCAAGCCAGCCAATGAATTTGATGCGAGTTTGAAGGGCCTTATGGCTATCCCCCCACCGCCGAAACCAGAAAAGCGCAAGAAACCCGAGCCGCCGAAGGATAATGAGGCAGATGGGGAATCTGACGCTGAATTAGTACCGGCTTAGAATAGAAATAGCCCCGTATTACTACGGGGCTATTTTATGCAGCTAGTGTTCACACGTATATCATTGCCTAAATTTAAGGCACTACCAAAGTACGCCCGCGCGCTGGCAAAAGTGCCCGCTGACTAATTAAATAGGGCCCCCAGGTAGTGCCAAACCGCGGCCACGTCCACTTTATGCAATGCCCAGAGGCTCCAAACCACCACCATCAGTCCCACGCCGATGAACATCCAGCGGGTGGGCAGGCGGCCGGCCAGGCGGGCGGCGATGGGCGCCGCCGCCACGCCGCCCACGATGAGGCCCGCCACAATTTGCCAGTGCGAGAGGCCCCGCATGGCGAAAAACGTGAGGGCGCTGGCGAAGGTCACGAAGAACTCGACCAGGCTGACGGTGCCGATGACATAGTTGGGCGTGCGGCCGTTGGCGATGAGCGTGCTCGTGACCAGGGGCCCCCAGCCGCCGCCGCCAAACGAATCGAGGAAGCCGCCGGCGCCGGCCAGCCAGCCGGCGTTTTTCACCTTGCGGCGCTGCTGGGCCTGCCGGCGCACGGCTTTGCTGATGATGCGCACGCCCAGCGCGAGCAGGTACAGCGCTAGTACGGGCTTAACGATGTTGGCGTACTCATCGCCGAACCTGGCCAGCAGCAGGGCCCCGCCGATGGAGCCGGCGATGCCCGGCAGCAGCAGCACCTTGAACAGGAGCTTGTTGACGTTGCCGAAGCGGTAGTGGTTGTAGCCCGAGGCGCCGCTGGCAAACATCTCGGCCGTGTGGATGCTGGCGCTGACCGACACCGGGCTTAGCCCCAGCGACATCAGGCTGATGGCCGATACCACGCCGTAGCCCATGCCCAGCACCCCGTCGACTAGCTGGGCGATAAACCCCACCGCGACGAACGTGTAGAACGTGCCCGACGAGCGGGCCACGCCCCACACCTGCTGCCAGGTGAAGTAATACGACAAGATGTTGAGGACCAAAAAGATGGCGAAGGCCCCCAGCGAGGCCGTGGCCACGCGCCGCCAGTAGTCGATGGCCGCGGCCTCCTCGGCGGGGCCGAAGGCGGCCACGGCGTGCAGCCGCCGGGCCGACGAGGCGGCCCGCACGCGGCCGTGCAGCGCGGCGTCGGTGGCGGCCACCAGCACCAGGTCGTGGCCCACTAGGTCGTCGGGCTCGAAGGCGCGGCGGCGCAGGATGACCTGCTCGTGCTGCGCCGCCAGCGCGTAGAGGGCCGGCAGCAGGTGCGGGGCCACCACCGTGACGGCCGCGTGCGGGTGCTCTTGTAGCACGGCCGTGAGCTGCGCCAGGGCTTCGTCGCCGCCGCCCACTAGCAGCACCCGCCGCTGCTCCAGGTCAAGGAACACGGGCAGCGAGGGCCCCGTCGGCCCCCCCCCGGCGGGGCCCTTGGCAGGCGGCGCAGACATAAGCAGGTCAGTGGCCATAATCTCAGGTAAAATACAACTTTAACCGGGAAGTTCGGCCTGGGGCTGGGGGCGCCGCGCGGGGCGGAGGGGCGGGCCGCAGCGCGGCCAGGGCAGGACCCGGGGCCTGGGTGGTGGCCCCAATCGGCCGTAAAAGTAGGTCGGATGAAATAGTTTGCATTATCGGCGTATCTTTGGGTTATGAGTCGCGTTAACACTCCCCTGTTGGATGAGGCCGCACGGGCAGCCCTGGAATCGTTGTACAAACAGCATCCGAATCATACCCTGCGGCAGCGCTGCCAACTGGTGCTGCTCAAAGCCACGGGCCGCACTTCGCACGACGTTGGTCAAGTGGTCGGCCTCTGTCATGTCAGCGTCAACAGCTGGCTCAAACGCTACCGCAAAGAAGGGATTAACGGGCTGGAAACTAAGCCCGGACGCGGCCGTAAATCCCTGCTCACGGTCGCCGCTGACCAAGCCAGCGTGCGGGCCGCCGTGGCCACCAATCGCCAGCGCATTGCCTTGGCCAAGGCCGAGTGGGAAAGCCAGCGGGTGGCGGGGGAACCGGCCGTGGGACGCGATGCCTTCCGCGCTTTTTTAAAAGCCTTGGTGGCCAATACAAGCGCATCCGGCGGCGCCCGGCTAAGGAGCCCGACCCGCTCCACTACGCCGAAACGGTCGAACGCTTAGCGTAATTGGAGACCTTGGCCGAGGCCGGCGAGTTGACCCTGTTCTACGGCGATGAATCGCACGTCTGCCAGCAAGGCTACGTGCCCTACGGCTGGCAATTTCCGGGCGAAGACGTGTTTATCCCCGCTCAAAAAGGTGTTCGCCTCAACTGCTGGGGCCTCTTCAGCCGCGATAACCAGTGCCATTGGGCCACCACCTGCCAGAACATTGCCGCCGCTTTTGTGGCCGAAAAATTAGACGCTCTTTCACTGCGAATCGCTGGTCCAACGGTTATTGTGCTAGACAATGCCAGCATCCACAAGGCGCATCTTATCCAGCAACGGCGGGCGGTCTGGGCGCAACGGGACCTGCGTCTGTTTTTTCTGCCGCCCTATTCGCCCCACCTCAACCTGGCCGAAACCCTATGGCGGCATTTAAAGGGCGGTTGGCTCCAACCCCAGGACTACGCCCAGGCCGATGACTTGGCCTACGCCACCAATCGCTGCCTCGCAAATTTCGGGAAGCAACTCGTTATTACGTTCAGCCCATTTAATGCAAACTAATTCATCCGACCTACTAATAAGGACTTAGAGCAGTTTCTAATTCAGTGTACAGGGCGGGCTACCGGCTTTTTACCGACTGTCCGCTCGCCTTTCGCACTGGTAGTTCTACCGACAAGCGGACAGCCGGCGAAAAGCCGGCAGCCCGCACCCAATAAGCTGTACACTGACTTGGAAACCGCTCTAGAGTCGTTGTGTAAGTAGGGAATCTTGTGAGCTTCCCCCGAGCGCAAGAGCGGTACACTAATTGAAAAACCGATCTTAGAAGCTGCTGGCTGACTTGATTTTTTGGCTCCTGGAACGGGGGTAGCGACGCATCCTGGCGCCTTCGGCTTGAACGACCTGCCCGAGCATCGTTTAAGCCGGAGGCGCCAGGATGCGTCGCTATACCGGGCTGATGTTAACCCAAGCAGCCTCTTGGGCGCGGAAGTCCAGCCCTTCTGCCGCGGCTTTTACTACGCCGGCGCGCACTACGAAGTCGCCGAAGCCCTCGCCGGGACCCCGGCCAGCGGCGTAGGCGGCCAGTGGCGGCGTTAGCTCGCGCAGGCAGGAGGATGCCGTTTTCGTCCGGCATTTCGCGGTGGGGCTTGTTGAGGCACTTGCCGGCGTGGCTGGCGCTGGGATACAGGGTATAGCGGCCAGGGACCGGCCCGCCAGCCCAACTTCGCCCGGGTGGGGGCGGGCGCAGCCGTTGGGGCAGCCCGTCATGTAGCGCGCAGCCAAACATGACGGGCTGCTTTTTTTCTAATTCAGGAGCGCAAGTCTCAGGACTTGGCACCGTTCCACGTAGTGGGGTTGCCGGCGGTTCATCGAGCCTGTCTCTTTGCACCTCTGTATAAAAAAAGCGTTGCTGCGCCAAAGACAGTGCAACGATGCGAGAAAACTGTTCTGGGCGTTGCGGCCCGGCGAAATTTCGGGGCCCTCTTGTTCAGCCAAGCGCCTGGTTCGGAGTGCAACCCCGAACCCATCGTGCAGTCTTTGGGTTGCTAACGCGTTCCGCTCCTTCATCGCCCCGCATGGAAGCCCTTTCCTACTCTGCCTACGTCGACATCAACGCCTCGCTGGTGGAGCGCTGCCGCCTGCACGACCACCAGGCCCAGGCCGAGCTGTACCGGCGCTACGCCAAGGCCATGTTCAACGCGGCCCTGCGCATCACCGGCGACTACGCTGAGGCCGAGGACGTGTTGCAAGAGTCGTTCCTGAGCGCCTTCCGCGAGCTAAGCAGCTACAAGGGTGATTCCTCGTTTGGGGCTTGGCTGAAGCGGATTGTGGTGAACAAGAGCATCAACTGCCTGCGCCAGCGCCGCTTGGCGCTGGTGCCGCTGGGCGAGCAGCACCACGACGCGCCTCTCGAAACCCACTACTCGGCCGACGACGAGGCCGAAACCCACTACCGCGCCGACGTGCTGCGCCGCTGCATCCAGGAGCTGCCCGACGGCTACCGGGTGGTACTAACGCTTTACCTCTTAGAGGGGTACGACCACCTGGAGGTGGCCGGTATCCTCGGCATTTCCGAATCCACTTCCAAGTCGCAGTACAGCCGGGCCCGCGCCAAGCTGCGCGAGCTGGCCGCCCAGCAGGGCCTCCACTGAATCTTTTTGGCCCCCCCGGGCCGTACCTCCGTTGCCCAACTCTCTGTTTTATAGATGCCGCACTGGCGGCTGCCCCACCCAACGCCAGCCGCCTGTTCTTACTACTATTATGCAATCCGATAAGCCCGATTCATTAGCCATCTTCGTCGAGCGGCACCGCGCCGATTTCGACGTGCACGAGCCGCGCCCTGAGCTGTGGGCGGCCCTGGAGAAGGAACTCGCGGGCCCCGCTGCGGTGCCCGCCGCCGCCGTGTCGCTGCCCGGGCCTTCCGTGCCCATGCCCCGGGCCGTAGCACCCGCCGGCCGGGCCCCGTGGCTGCACCGCTACGGCGTAGCCGCCGCGCTGGCTCTGCTGGTGGTGGCCGCCGGTGCCAGCGAAGCCTGGAAATCGGGCCACCGCCAGCCGGGCCCCGAGCCGGGCATAGCCGCCGAAACCAGCGCGGCCCCCATCGGGCCCCTATACCTGGGCGACCCGCAGGCCCTGGCCACGACCGAGCGCAACGACCTCACCGACAGTCGATTGATTACAGCCGTGAGCGGCATGGAAAGCTACTACGTGGCTCAGCTCAACGAGCGCAAGGCCGAACTGCGCCAGCTGGCCGACTCGGCCGCCGGCAGCCCCACGGCCGAGTGGCGGCACGATTTGGCAGCCCTCGATTCGAGCTACCGCACCCTGAAGCTGGAACTGCCCCACCACCCGCAGCCCGACGTGGTGCTGACGGCCATGAATCGCAACCTGCAAATCCGCCTCGACCTGCTCGACCGCCAGCTGCAAACCCGCGCCATGACCGAAGCCCGCCCCGCCGCCACCGGCCTGGTGCTGGCCGATAGCCGCTCTTACCGCCGGCCGTAGTGCAGCGCGGGGCCCTCCGTTGGAAAATACGGCGCCTGGGAGCGCTGGTGCTGGCCGCCGGGCTGCTGGGCCTTGGTGCGCCCGCGCAGGCCCGCCGCGCGCCCGGGGCCCCGTGGGCCCTGGCCGCAGCCGGCGCCGGGCAAACCGGCCAGCAGGGCCCCGGGGCCCCCGCCGCTGCCGCCGACCAAACGGAGGCCGAAGCCGACCTCGACGCGGCCACCCCGCCCGTGGAGCAGCGCCGCCGCCTGAGCCGCCGCTACCGGGTGCCGGCCGGCGGGCGCCCTTTCGCCCTGGAGGCCCGCTACGGCCGGGTGCAGATCAACACCTGGGCCAAGGCCGAAATTAAGGTCGAAGCCGAGCTGGTGGCCCGCTCCGAAACGGAGGCCGGGGCCCGGGAAGTGCTGGGGGCCCTGGGCGTGCAGTGGCTCGACTACGACGCCCGCACGGGCGGCGTGCTGGTGGCCTCGCAGTTTGGGCCCATGCTGCGCGGCCGCAGCGGGTGCAGCGGCCGGCGCTACGAAATCAACTACACTGTATGGCTACCCGCGGCCACGGCCCTGCGTGTGGCCAACGGCTTCGGGGCCGTGGCCGTAACCGGCGACCTCACCGGGCCCACCGACTTGGCCGTGGACTACGGCGACCTGCGCACGGCCCGCCTGCTGGGGCCCCGCAACGCGGTGCGCATCGCCAACGGCAACTGTGCCATCCCGTTTGCGGGCCGCGCCAGCATTGATGCCAGCTACGCCCGCCTGCGCCTCGACGCCGGCCAGGCCGTGGACCTGCACACCAACTACGCCGATGTGGAAATGGGCACCGTGGACAACTTGGTGGTGCACAGCAAGTACGGCGACCTGGCCCTGGGCACGGTGGGCTCGCTGCGGGGCTCGTCGGGCTTTTCGCGCTTCAGCGTGGAGAAAATTGGCGAAGAGCTGGATATGGCCCTGCGCTACTGCCCCGATTTTGAGGTGCGCGATACGGGCCCCAATTTCCGCCAGATTACCCTCGACGGGGGCTTCAGCACCATCCGCCTGGGCTTTGCCGAAACGCCCGCCTTCCGCTTCGACGTGCGCACCGAACAGGGCCAGCTCCTCGTGGATCCCGCCCTGGTGCGGGTGCTCTCGGAGGCCCACGGGGCGCAGTCGAGCGACGTGCTCGGCGTGTTCGGGCGGTCTGTGCCGCGGCGCGGCGCGGGCAACGTCAGCATCCGGGTGCGCAACGGCACGGTGCGCTTCAGCCGCTAGGGCCCCGGGCGGCGGCTGTTGCCAGCGGGGGCGCTTGGCGGAACTGCTCAAAAGCATGCCCCGCCTTACCTTCGGCTGCTCATCCACCCAGCTTTTTCTCATGCGCACTTTCAACTGGGCCATCCTGGGCCCGGGCCGCATTGCCCGCAAATTTGCCGCCGACCTGGCCCACGTGCCCGGCGCCAAGCTGCACGCCGTAGCTTCGCGCAGCCTAGCTAAAGCCGAGGCCTTTGCCGCCGAGTTTGGGGCCTCCCACGCCGTGGGCAGCTACGAGGAACTGCTGGCAGTGCCCGGCATTGATGCTGTGTACGTGGCCACGCCGCACTCCGAGCACCACGCCCACACCCTGCTGTGCCTGCGGGGTGGCCTGCCCGTGCTCTGCGAAAAAGCCTTTGCCCAGAACGCCGGCCAAGCCCAGGAAATGGTGCGCGTGGCGCAGGAACAGGGCGTTTTCCTGATGGAAGCGTTCTGGACGCGCTTCTTCCCTGCCATCGCCCAGGCGCTGGAATTGGTGCAATCGGGCGTCATCGGCGAGGTGAAGCACTTGGTGGCCGACTTCGGCTTCGCGGCTCCCTTTGAGCCCGAAGGCCGGCTGTTCAACCCCGCGCTGGCCGGCGGCTCCCTGCTGGACATTGGCGTGTACCCGCTCTTTATTAGCCAGCTTTTCCTGGGGGCCCCGGCGGCCGTGCGGGCCGTTTCGACGCCCACCGGCACCGGCGTGGACGCGAACTGCGCCATGGCCTTGGCCTACGCCAGCGGGGCCACGGCCACCCTGTTTTCCACTATCGCCGCCACCACCGACAACCGCTGTGTGCTGTACGGCACCAAGGGCCAGCTGCAATTGCTGGGGCGCTTCCACGCGCCCACCGGCGTGCGGGTGCAGCTGCTGGGCGAGGCCGAAGCGCAGGAGTTTCCCGCGCCCACCGCGGGCGGCGGCTACCAACACGAGGCGGCGCACGTGCAGCAGTGCCTGGCCCAGGGCCTGCGCGAAAGCCCGCTGCTGCCGCTGGCCTTCAGCCTGGCGCTGATGGAATTGCTGGACGCGGTGCGGCGCGAAATCGGGCTGCGCTACCCGGGCGAGTAAGCCGCCGGGGCCCCGGGCCGTGGCCGGCAATGCCCGCGGCATGCCGTTACTTTACCAGGTGTCCCGCTTCCTCCTTCCGCTGCTCGGGCTGCTGGCCGGCCCCGCGCTGGCGCAGTCCGTGCCGTGCCACCCATCTGCTGCTGCCGTGCCCGCCGCCCCGTCTTCTTCGCTGAAAACCTACGCCCTGCGCCTGCGCCCCGGCGACGACCTGCGCCAGGGCCTCCTGGCCTTCGTGCAGGCCCAGCACCTGCGGGCGGGGGCCCTGCTCACGTGCGTGGGCAGCCTCACGGTGGCCACGCTGCGGCTGGCCAACCAGGAGGGCCCCACCGAGTACCGCGGCCACTTCGAAATCGTGTCGCTCGTGGGCACGCTCTCCACCAACGGCTCGCACTTGCACCTGGCAGTGGCCGACAGCACAGGCCGCACTTTCGGCGGCCACCTGCTCGACGGCTGCCGCGTGTACACCACCGCCGAAATCGTGCTGGCCGAGCTGCCGGACCTGGAGTTCCGGCGCGAAACCGACCCCACTTTCGGCTACCAGGAGCTGACGGTGCACCCGAAGAAAAAGTGAATAATGTGGAGGATATGAGAAATGTGGAGATTTGGGAGTGAGGCGGTTGTGCTTGTGATTTTCGTTTTCATTCTCCACACCTCTGCATTTCTCACATCTCCACATCTCCCACATTTCTATATCATCTTCACATTCCCCATGCCCGAACCCACCGTTTCTACCGATACCCCGCAAGCCGCCGCTTTCCGCCGCCAGGTGCTCAGCCCGGCCAAGCTGCGGCTGTTCATGCTGCGCAAATTGCCGATGGCCTGGCTGGCCGGCTTGCGCCTGCGCGAGTTGACGCCGGAAGCCGCCACGGTTACCATTCGGTACAAGTACCTTACCCAAAACCCGTTTCGCAGCATCTACTTCGCCTGCCTGGCCATGGCGGCCGAGCTGGCCAGCGGCCTTCAGGCCATGATGCACGTGCAAGCCGGGGCCCCCGCGTCGATGCTGGTGACGAGCCTGACGGCCGACTTCACCAAGAAAGCCACGGGCCTGGTGGCCTTCACCTGCCCCGATGGGGCCGCCATTGCCCGGGCCGTGGCCGAGAGCCGCGCTACCGGCGAGGGCCGCACCGTGGTGTGCACCAGCACCGGCGTGGACGAGGCCGGCGCCGTGGTGGCGGTGTTCCGCGTGACGTGGTCGTTCCGGGCAAAAGCTACTTAGTGTAGGGTAATTTGAGTTTGAAACAAAATTACCCTATACTAATTGTAGGATAATTTTGTTTCAAACTCAAATTACCCTACAATTAGTAACGCACTAGTGGCCGAAAAATACTATTGGGTCGGGTACAATTCAGCTAGTTTAATACGGGCATCGGCTGTTTTGAATTGCCAGTTGCGCGGCTTGGGGCGCGCATTCTGCCGGTCTTGCCACTGTTGCACTACGTGGTGCACCTGCTCGCCCGTAGTGAAGGGCTGGTTAAGGACCTGCCGGCTGAGGGCAGAGAATTCTATTTCAGCCATGTTCAGCCACGAGCCATGGGCCGGGATGTAAATGATTTCCATCCGTCGCAGCCAGGCCAGGGCCACGGCGGGCGGAAAGTGGGCATAAAAGAAACTGAGCTTGTGGGTACTGGGGTTGTCCATGACCCAGCGCACCTTTTTGGCCTTGCAGTAGGTCGTGTCCATCTGCCGGGCTACGAACTGCACCCACATGGCCGCTTTGTGGTCGGCCCCCACGCGCAGGCAGCGCCAGCCCCGCAGCGGCTCGGTGGCCACAAACAACTCCACCACGCCCCGGCGCACGTACTCCGAATCGCGGTAGCGCTGGCCGGTAGAAGTGGTAAACTGTTCGTGGTCGAGTAGTTGCTTGGGCGACTCATCCAGGCAGACTACGGGATAGTCCGCGTCGTAGGGCTGCTCGTAGAGGTCAAGCACCTTGTTCCATCTGGCACACGAAGAACGCGCTCTGCTCGGCCGGAATTACCCACTGCTGCGGGCCATTAAAAGGCTTGCGTTCGTTTTTTCTAGCAGCCGTGCCACCATTGTGGTCGAGATGTGCGCGACCACGTCCAACTCCACCAGCCGGTCCGCCAGCATCTTCAACTGCCAGCGGGGCTGCTCACCGGGCGGGCTTTGACAGCGCAGGGCCGTGAGGTGGGCCTCCACCCGGCCGTCTATCTTTTTGTCGGAACGTGTTTTACGCAGCCTGGGCTCAAACAAGGCCAAGCCCTCTTTGCAGAACTGGCGGCGCACCCGTTCAATGGTTCTGGTGCAGATACCCAGCACGGCGGCTAGCTCGGAAACCGGGCGGCGGTCCACTTGCTCATCGCTATTCAACAGAATTTTAATCCGTTGCAGCTTCGGCGAATGGCTTTTGTGCTTTTTCTGCCACTCTTCCAAGGTCTAGCGTTCCTCAGCGGTTGGATTGAGACAATAAATGGTCACATGAGAAAGCGTTTAATATCCAAACCAATGCGACTTATTAATATTTTTCAACCACTAGAGCGCATGGCCCAATCCGAAATCCGGTGGCCGGCGACGTTGGCCGGCCACCCCGATTAGGAATTTACGGAACACTACATCGGCACTTTGCCATTCAGCACCCAGTCGTAGTAATTAGCCGCCCGCCCGGCGGCCTGGTAACAGTCCAACGGATAAGCAATTTGTAGGTAATATTACGTGAATAGCAAAAATGCCCTACAATATCTGTAGGATATTTTTACTATTCACGTAATGTTACCTACAAATATGGCGCTTCACTGCTTATCTTCCGATTCTGTAGTAGCCGATGTGCGCCGGCACTTCGGCCTGAGCCAGCAGGAGCTAGCCGGCTGGCTTGGCGTGAGCAATGCCCAAGCCGGCCACCTAGAAACCGGCCGGCGCGCCCTGGCCGGGGACGCCGCCGAAGCCCTGGCCCCGCTAGTGGCGCGGCTGCCGCTGCCTGGCGCGGTCCCGGTCACCGGAGCGTTGCGGCTAGCCTCGGCCGCGCTACCCGCGCTGGCCCTGGCCCCGCCCGATGCGGCCCCGCTCGCCGCCCGGCTCGACTACTGCCAGCACCACGCCCGCCGCCTGCGCCGGGCGTTGGTTCCGCTCGAAGCCCAGGCGGCCACGGCCGCCCGGTGGGCCGCCGCCTTGCCCGCGCTGCGGGCGGCCCTGCCGCCCGATCCTGGCCCCGCCGCCGCCCCCGACCCGGCCACCGCCTGGCCGGCGTGGCAGGCCTGGCACCGCCACCGCTGGCTCGACCAGCGCCCCCCGGCCCTGCCGCCCGACCTGAGCGCCCGCTACCACCTGCTGCGCCTGCAAGCCGAAGCCCTCGAAGCCGAAGCGGCGGCACTGGCGGCGCTGCTGCCGCGGTAGGCGCCGTTTGCGGCGTACGGGCAAAACGAAACCGGCGCCTATCTTTGGTTCACCATTTATTCATTTTCTACCCTTTTTATTTTAGTTATGACCTACGACGTCAACACCCTGAAAGACCGGGCCCAGTGCTTGGAAACCCAAGCCTCGCTGGAAGCCGAACTCGACGGCTACCAGAACCGCGACCAAAACCTGGCGTTTCAGGACCGGCGGAACGACCGCTCGGATGCTTCGGCTACTACGCGCCTGGCCGCCGCTACCGATAAAGTAAACTACCTGACCCAGCAGCTGGCCGGCCCCAACCTGGCCCCCGCCGACCGCCGCCGCTACGAGGACCAGCTCCTGACGGCTACCTACCAGCAGGCGCGCCTCACCAGCCGCACGGCCGACGCGGGCGGCGCGGCCGGCTTTCTGGCCGCCGTAGACGCCGACCAGATTGATGCCCAGGTGGCGGTGCTCAGCGGAGCCATTGCCGCCGTCAAGGCCCGGCACGACGCGCTGCCCGCCGCCTAACTTGTCCAACCTAGCCACCACGCAAAAAAGCCGCCCTGGTTACTGGGGCGGCTTTTTTTGAATAGGAGGGCCGGGCGGCTTATGCGGCTGGCTGGCTTTCGAAGCAGCGTCACCAGCAGGTCGAGTTTGATGGGCAGTGCCTGCCGCGCGATTGGCGCGGCCAAGTCAGGCAGTATCCCACGGGACCAACGGCCGGCGGCTGGCCGGGGTCGGGCAGCTCAGGCGTTTGGCCGCCCCCGTTCTACCAGTTGCCGGGCTTCGCTCAAGGCTGCCATCGATTGGGCCAGCGCGTCGGGCCGTCTTTCCCAATCCCGGGCCAGGGGCGCGGCGCGATGCTCCGCCGCTTCGTTTTCGCGCCGCCATCTTTCCCGGGTCTGGCGCAGCCCCGCGTAAAACTGCTCCTGTTGGCATTCCGCTGCCGTGAGGCGAATGGGAAACCAGATTCGTTTTTTCGGCTTAAATATCGTCCGTCGATTAAAATGCGGCAGCCCGGGGCCCAGGTAAAAACTAGGGTACGGAATAATTAGCCGAAGCTTACCGCAAAATTTTAAAAGTGCCGGCCGACCAGCGCCTACCGCTCCCCGGCGTCGCGCTTCGAGGTGAGCACGTTCACCAAGCCATCCTCGCTCACAACCACGGCTAAGCAGGGGTAGCGCGAGCTTTCAACGTAGCGCAGGGCCGAGTTGTAGCGGGCCCCGCGGCTGCCGTCGCCGCGGCCGCTGGCGGTGCCGTCCAGTATCACGCCGATGGAGTAGCAGTAGCCCTCGGGGTCAAGCAGTACGGCCCCGTCGATGGCCGTGATGAGGCGCGTGATGAGAGGCGTGAGCGGTACGGGCTCAATGAGGGTGCACTGGAGCTTGAGGCGGTCGGCCTCGGCCAGGGCCTCAGTGGTGATGACGAGCAGCGTGCCGTGCTTCTGGCGGCTGGCCTCCAGCACCACGTCCCAGAGCTTGTCCACCTTGGGCGCGTCGGTGAGGCCGAAGGTGCGCTTGAGGTCGCGCCGGAAGTTGGTACGGCTCAGGCGCGTGCGCGGTAGGCCGGGCAGGCCGTAGTGGGCACGCAGCAGCAGGTGGGTGCCGTGCTGCAGCTCCCAGGCGTAGTGGGTGATGAAGTTGACGGCGAACAGGTCCTCGCGGGCCGTGTCGTAGTGGCCCACCTGGCGGCCCAGGGCGTACACGTTCTCGCCGTCGGCGAGCAGGTGCACGTCGGGGGTCGTCATCTCCAGCAGCTTGCGCACGGCCCGGTAATCGGTGAGCGGGGTGGGGCAGGTGAGGGCGAACACCTCCTCCAGGTTGGGGTGGTGGCGGCGGGCCAGCAGCAGCCGGCCCACGCCCTCGGCGCCCTCGTAGCGGAGGCTCGAAATGGTGTTGCAGGTCACGAACAGCTGGGCCACGGCGGGGTCGAGGCCCAGGGCCTGGGCCGGCGTATCGAGGAAAGAGCGGCCGGCGGCGCGCAGCAACTCCTCGGCTTCGCGGGGGCGGCTCATCACGCCCGCGCCGGGCTCGGGCTCGCTCAGGTTTTTCACGGCCTCCTCGTTGAAGCGGTATATCACGGCCATGGCCAGCGACGTGGACAGGGGCCGGCCGTCGGTGTAGAAGCGGTTGGGCAGCAGGCTGGGGTGGGCGCGCAAGGCCTTGCGCTGGAACCGCAGCACCGTGATGATGAAGCAGTCGTTGATGCGGATGGGCCAGCCCGCGAAGTGCGCGTAGGGCGTGTCGGCGTCCAGCGCGTTCAGCACCTCCTGCACGGCCCCGCGCAGGCCCCGCCCTTCCTGCCGCCGGTGCAGAATGGCGGGCGAGAGGTCGTCGCGGTCGGTGTAGGCCCATAAGCTAGCGTATTGCAGGTCCAGGCCCCGGGCCACCACCCCGGCGAAGGGCCCCGCGGGCAGGGCGTCGGCCCCGGTTTCCAGAAAGCGGGCGGCCGGGTCGGCGTTGGTGGGCAGGGCCAGCAGCTGCACCAGGGGATGCAATTCGTCGTCGAGCAGCCCAAACAGCTCGTCGGCCAGGGCCTGAGCCGTGCGCCGGAAGCGGGCCTGGTAGGGCCACACGGGCGCCTCGGCGGTGGGGGCGAGCGGGGCGTCGGGCAGCAAGGTGGCGATTTGGGCGGTAAGCATGGAGCAGAAAAGATAGGCGCGGCGCAAGCACAACAACTGGCGCCACCAAAAAGTATGACCCCAGTGGGCCGCCGGCCCATCCTACAGTTGGAACAAGACGGGCAGCACCAGCTTTTGCTTTAACGGCTTGCCCTGGTACGTGGCGGGCTCCCATTTTGGGGCCGTCCGGATCAGGCGCAGAGCTTCTTCGTCGAGGCCCGAGCCCATTTTTTTGAGGACGCGCACGTCCGTCAGGCTGCCGTCGGCCTGCACCATAAACTCGACCGGCACCTTGCCCTGGATTTTGCGCTGGCGGGCCAGCTTGGGGTACTGCTGGTTCTTCTCGATCCAGGCAAAAAACGCGTCGGTACCGCCCACCGGGGTGGCGGGCCGGTCGGGGGCCACCACGGCCGGCTGGTTGGGGTGGGTCGAGGCGGCGATGTCGGCCGCGTTGGGCGGCGTGGGGGCCCCGCCCTTGGCCGGCAGCTGCACGGTGGCGGCCGGGGGCGAGAGCACGAAGCTCACCGGCACCGTCACGCGCTGGCGCACCACCTGGCCGCCGTTTTTGGCCGGCGTCCAGCGCGGGCCGCTCCTGATGAGGCGCAGGGCCTCGGCGTCGAGCAGCGGGGCCACGGGCTTAGTTACTTCCACGTGGCTCACCACGCCGGTTTTTTCCACCACGAAGCTGACCGGCACGGTGCCCTGCTGGCCCTGCTGCATGGCCGGGGCCGGGTAGCGCTGGTGGTCGGCCAGGAACTGGGCGTAGCGCGCGGTGCCGCCCAGCGGCACGGCCGGCTGGGCCACTGAGTCGTACACCTGGGTGCGGTCGGGCGGGGGGACGGGGGCCCGTTTTTGGGCGTGGGCGGCGGGGCCGGCGGCCAGGCACAGGGCTACGGCTAGGGCGGGAAACAGGGGCGTATGCATGGAGGAAGGATGGGTGCCAAAGCCATTTGGCCGGCGCATCACCCCCCAAAATACGCTAATTTTGGGCGTCGCGCCGGCACTGCCCGGGTCGGCTGCCTTCAGATAATGCCCGCGCTGGCCGCGGCCGGAGGGCCTATTTAGGGCAGGGTTTGGCCGCGGGGCCCGGCGGCGGCGTATGCGGGGTTCTTCTCAACAGCTTATTCATGTACGTCCGTACCAATCTTCGCCCCATCGTCATCTGGCGCTTATCGCGCAATAGCCTAATTTTCTTCTTGGTCTACAATGGAATGATTTGCTTTTTGTACGGGCCCCTGAACATGCACGCGCTCGATATTCCGTGGCAGCCGGTGGCCACGCTGGGTACGGCGGTGGCGTTCTACATCGGCTTTAAAAACAACGGCTCCTACGACCGTTTCTGGGAAGGCCGGCAGCTGTGGGGTAGCATCGTGAACACCTCGCGGGTGTGGACGCTGCGGGTGTTCGACTTCGTGCAGTTTCCCGACGGCTACCCCGATGCGGACCGGGTGCAAGTGTTGCACCGCCGCCTGGTGTACCGCCAAATTGCCTGGTGCAACGCCCTGCGCCTGCACCTGCGCCGCCAAACCGCCGAGGGCTGGGACGCCGAGGTGGCCCCTTTCCTGCTCGACCCCGACGACTCGGCCGCTCGCTTCGCCGCCAACCCGCCCACCCACCTGCTGCGCCACCAGAGCAAGGAGTTGCTCGACCTTCACCGCGTGGGCCTGCTCAGCGAGTTCCGGCAGGTGGCCATGATGCAGACCGTGCAGGACTTTTTCAACTTCCAGGGCGGCTGCGAACGCATCAAGAACACGCCGTTTCCGCGGCAGTACGCCTACTTCAGCTTCGTGTTTGTGTGGCTGTTCGCGCTGCTGCTGCCGCTGGGCCTGGTGGAGGAGTTCGACAGCCGCCTGCCCCTGGGCCAGTACCACGTGTGGCTGATGGTGCCGTTCTCGGTGCTCGTGTCGTGGGTGTTCAACACCATTGAGCTGGTGGGCCACATCAGCGAAAACCCGTTCGA
The DNA here is from genome assembly GCF_003149515.1 of Hymenobacter nivis. NCBI lineage: Bacteria > Pseudomonadati > Bacteroidota > Cytophagia > Cytophagales > Hymenobacteraceae > Hymenobacter > Hymenobacter nivis. The sequence goes on along the minus strand of NZ_CP029145.1, from coordinate 2,785,184 downwards.
CAACACCATGAACGACGTGCCGATGACCAGCATTTGCCGCAGTATCGAAATAGACCTGCGCGAGCTGCTCGGCGAAGCCACCCTGCCGCCCAAGGTGGAGCCCGTGGACGACGTGCTGTACTAACGGCCGCGCCGCCGGGGTGGGAGGTCGGTTAGCAGCTGCCCGCGCCGGGGCCCCACCGGGCCCCGAAACGACCCCTGAAAAGATGGGCGCTGCCCGGGCCTCGGCCCGCACTGCCCGGCCGGGGCACAGCCAACCCCGGCCGGGCCCCGGCGTAAAAAAAGCCTTAATGTCTTTTATAGCAATGCCATGCGTTTCGGGTTTGTACTTGTTTTGCTGGGGCTGAGCGGCGCCGTGCCCGCTGCCCCGCGGCTGGTCGGGGGTACGCTCGTACCGGCCGGCGCCGTGAAGGGCGATTTCGACGGCGATGGGGCCCCGGAGTTTGCCTGGGCCGTGCCGCCGCCCTTAACGCCTGATAGCATGGACTGCGTGGGCGAGTGCCGGTGCGTGGTGCAGTTTTCCAACCCGGCTATCAAGCCCCTGGCGATAGGGAAATACATTGGCGGGGCCCTCACCAACCTGGGCGACCTGAACGACGACGGCAAGGACGACCTCGGGGTGCTGCCGGACTGGTTCACCAGCTGCTGGCGTAGCTACCTGGTGTTCAGCTACGCGCCGCGCACCGCCGCTGGGCCTACGCGGTGCCGCCCTTTGCCGTGCATTGCAACGAGATGGAAAGCGGGGTGAAGCCCATCGAAAAAGACCCCGCCCACCGGGGCTACGTCATCGAGCGGTACAGCGAGTTCACGGACGCCGGCATCGTGGTGAAGACCAAATCCGTCGCCGTTAATTAGGCGGGGATGAACGGACCCTTGCCGAAAATTGGTCGCGGGGCAGGGCACCCCGCCGGCCCGCCCAGCCGTACATTGGCCCCATGCCACGCCCACGCTTCCCTACCCGCCTGTACTACTTCTTTTTCGGGGCCGACTTTTCGAGTGGGCTGCGCACGGCCGTGGCCATTTTGCTGCCGGCGGCGCTGGGGGCCCAGTTCGGGCAGTTCGACTTGGGCCTGACCATGGCCACGGGCGCCGTGTGCGTGAGCGTGCCCGACGCGCCGGGCCCCCCCACCCATCGCCGCAACGGTCAGCTCACGGCCCTGGCGCTGGTATTTGCCGTGGCCCTGCTCACGGGCTATGTGGCCCCGGTGCGCTGGCTGCTGGGGCTGGAAGTGGCCTTGCTGAGCTTCGGGCTGAGCATGCTGCTGGTCTGGGGGGCCCGGGCCGGGGCTGTGGGTACGGCTGGCCTGCTGGCGCTGGTGCTCACGCTGGCCCACCCGGCGGCGCAGCCGGCGCTGGTGCTGCCCCACGCGCTGGCCCTGGGCGCGGGCGCTGCCTGGTACGGCCTGCTGGCGCTGGTGCTGAACTGGGTGGGGCCCTACCGGGCGGCCCAGCAGGCGCTGGGCGAGAGCATCCACGCGCTGGCCGGCTACCTCAGCGCCAAGGCCGATTTTTACCGCACCCGCACCGACCTGGCCGACGACTACCGCCGCCTGGTGGCCCGCCAGGTGGCCGTGAGCGACACCCAGGAGGCCGTGCGCGCCGTGCTCTTCCGCAGCCGGCAGGTGGTGAACGAGTCCACCAGCACGGGCCGGCGGCTGGTGCTCACCTTCGTTGATATGGTGGACCTGTACGAGCGTGCCACGGCTACTTTTCTTGACTATGGGGCCCTGCGGCGCGACTTTGCCGCCAGCGGTGCGCTCGATGAGGTGGCCCGGCTGCTGCGCGACCAGGCTGCGGCCCTCGACCGCTTGGGGGCCGCCATCCAGGCCAACCGGCCCTTGAGCGGCCCGCCGCCCGACTTCGCGCCCGCCCTCGAAGCCCTCAAAACCCACCTCGACGCACTGGGGGCCCAGGAAGGGGGCCCCAGCGTGTGGCCGCTCAAGAAAACGCTCGTCACTCTGCGCGATTTTAGCCGCCGCCTGGCCGACATGAGCCGGTACTTCGACGCCGCCGCGGGCCCCGGGGCGGCCCCCGCTGTGCCCGGCCGCGCGGCCCAGCACTTACAGTTCATCGCCCGCGACGCCTGGCGAGCGGGCGCCTACTGGCAAAGCTTCACCCTGAAATCGGCGGTGTTCCGGCACTCGTTGCGGGTGCTGGTGGCCAGCGTGGTGGCCTTTGGCGTGGCCGAGCTGCTGTGGCACGGGTCGCACAGCTACTGGATTTTGCTCACGGCCACGGTGCTGCTTAAGCCGGGGTTCAGCCTCACGCGGCAGCGCAACGGGCAGCGCATCCTGGGCACGCTGGGCGGCGGCCTGCTGGGCCTGGCTGTGCTGGCCGCAGTGAGCAGCAACGACGTGCGCTTTGCCGTGCTGGTGGTATTCGCCATCACGGCCTACTCGTTTCAGCGCCTGAGCTACGTGGTGTTCGTGGTGTTCCTTACGGCCTACCTCATCATCATGTATGGGCTGCTGAAATTTGAGTACCTCGGCGTGCTTCAGGAGCGAATAATTGACACGCTCTTCGGCTGCGCCATTGCGTTTGGCTGCGGCTACTTCCTGTTTCCGCGCTGGGAGGCTGCCGGCCTGCCCGAGCTGATGGCCGCCGTGCTGCGCGCCAACCAGGCCTACCTCTACCAGGTGGCCGCTCGCCTGGCGGCCCCCGCCGGCCCCGCGCCTACTGCCTACCGCCTGGCCCGCAAAACCGCCTACGTGGCCACTGCCAACCTGGCCGCCGCCTTCCAGCGGATGCTCTCCGAGCCCAAGCGCACCCACCGCCACCCCACCGCCGTGTACGAATTTGTGGTGCTGAACTACACTCTGGCCTCGGGCATTGCTGCCCTGGCCGCCGCCGACCCGGGCCCCGCGTTCACGGTTGCTACCCGGCGCGCCCTGATGGGGGCCCAGGGGGCCCTGGCGACGGCCCTGCGCTGCCTGGCCCCCGGTGCCCCCGAGGCAGCTGCGGACACCCCGCCCGCCACCGCTGCCCCCGATGACCCCGCCTGGCGCGAGCAGTTGGCTTTCCTGCAAAAAGTGAGCGGCGACATTAGCAAAGCCGCCGAGGCCGTGGCGCAGTAGGGGCCCCTAGCAGCGCGAACTATTAAGTGCGCGCTACGGTACACGGACTTGGAAACCGCGCTAGTTGAGCATTAGAGATGTTTCGGCAAGCTCAGTATATCGTCCTGACGATTCCTTAAACAGCTTTATTCTCACATCCCTCATATCCCTCACATTTTTACATCCTTAACCCAGCTCGTTCAGCCGCCGGCCCTGCTGCCGGCCCAGCAGCGGGTTTTTAGCTTGCCCGATTAGCTGCGAGGTGTAGATGCCGTGGTGGCCCGAGAAGAGGTAGGCCACCACGCAGCTCAGGCCCAGGTACACGCCGGCGCGGGCCCCGAACAGCTCCAGGCCCATCAGCACGCAGGCTAGGGGCGTGTTGGCCGCGCCCGCAAACACGCCCACGAAACCCATGCCCGCCAGCAGCGCCACCGGCAGCGGCAGCACCCCGGCCAGCGCCGAGCCCAGCGCCGCCCCGATGAAAAACAGCGGCGTAACCTCCCCGCCCTTGAAGCCCGCGCCCAGCGTGAGGGCCGTGAGCACCAGCTTTAGGGCGAAATCCTGGAGCCCCAACTGGTGCTGAAATGCCTCCACAATCACGGGCACGCCGAGACCGGCGTAGCGCATGGTGCCCAGGGCCCACATGGCCGCTGCCACCAGCGCGCCGCCCACCACCGGCCGCAGCGGCGGGTACTTTATCCGACTGAAAACCCGGGAGATGCCGTGCGTGAGGGTGGCGAAAAACCGCGCCGCCAGCCCAAACAGGGCCCCCGCCAGCAGCGTGCAGCCCAGCCCGGTGGCCGTGAGCGGCAGCGCCGCCAGCGCGGGGTACGGCGTGTGGCCTACGCCCCAGGCGCGCGTCACGGCATCGGCCACCACAGCGGCCAGGAAGCTGGGCAGAATGGCGTCGTAGCGCACGGAGCCCAGCAAAAATACCTCCAAGCCAAACACGGCCCCCGCCAGCGGCGTGCCGAACACCGCGGCAAATCCCGCGCTCATGCCCGCGATGAGCAGCAGCCGGCGCTCGCGCCGCGGCAGCCAGCGGCCCAGCTGGTCGGCCAGGGCAGCGCCCATTTGCACGGCCGTGCCCTCGCGCCCCGCCGAGCCGCCGAACAGGTGCGTAACGAGGGTGCCGCCCAGCACCAGCGGCACCAGCCGCAGCGGAATCGTGTCGCTGGGCGCGTGTATCTCGTCCAGAATCAGATTGTTGCCCTTCACCACCCGGTTGCCGAAGTAATGGTAGGCCAGGCCCACCAGCAGGCCGCCCACCGGTAGCAGTGCCAGGGCCCTAGAGTGGGCCTCGCGCCAGCGCGTCACCCACTCCAGCGCTACCAAAAAGCCCGCCGACGCCGTGCCCGCCAGGGCCCCCACCAGCGCCGCCAGCAGCGCCCAGCGCAGCAAAAAAACTGCCGTGGCAGTGGTAGACGAAGTCCGCAGCCGGGCCGGCAGCCAGCGAAAAATAGAGGAAGCAAAACGGTAAGCCACGGCGCGAAGTAACAAGATGATTCAGCCGGCGGGCCCCTGCGACCGGTCGGTTTCGTAGGAATCATCAGCGCGGCGCGTGGGCGCCGGCGGTTCGCGGTGGAAATCCATCACCGTTGGTTAGGCGGCTATACGGTGCCCGGCCGTCCGGGTTGGGGCCCCGGGGCGGGGAGTGAGGGGGTGCGCCTGTGCAGTAAAGCGTTGGTCTCGCCCAGAAGCTTGGCGGTTCCTTATTTCCGCGGTTGCAAATACAACAGAGTGGTTTGGTAGGGCCGGCTGGGCGTGTATTTGTCGTTGATAACGAAATAGCCGCCCTTGTAAGCGGTAATGCCCTCCCAGTTGTAGCCCCGGTACTGCTCGGGAAATTCCCACAGCGGCTGCCAGGTTAACGTATTGTCTTTGAGTTCGATAGTGAGTAGGCGAGAGTAGTTTTTGTAGCCGCCCTGGTCTAGGATGAGCTGCGCGTTGGGTAAGTCGCTGGCCGGCGTGCGGTAGATGGCATCCCCGCCCCCGCCCTTGAAAAAATAATTCAGGGCCGTGAAGCGGTTTTTGCCGACCGCCGTGACGTCGGTGAGGCGAAAGGGCAGCTGGGCCAGGGGCAGCTTAACCGGCACGCTGGCGCTGGATAAGTGGCTGGTATCTAAACCATAAATATGATTCTGGCCCGGAAAGCTGTTGAACTCGAAAAAGGCCAGTACCTGGTTATTGGCCTCGGCCAGCGCCTCGAAGCCGGCGTTGTAGATGTGGCTGCCATCGGCCGCCAGGGGCTTGGCCAGGGGCAGCAGAAAGGTGGTGTCGAGCACCACGGCGTCGGCGCGCAGCTGGCCCTTAAGCAGGTAGCAAAGGGGCGAGGGAGTATCGGTTTCGACGGACAAGTACACCGCGTCCTGCACGAGTAGCAGGGCTTCCAGGCCCTCGTAGCGCTGCCCGGCGGCGGCTATTTTGGCGCGCAGCGCGGGCAGGCCGGTAATGGGTAGCTTCTGGTAGGGCAGCACGTAGGTGGTGTCGGCGAGTTGGCGGTCGAGGTCGGCAAGGCGCACGGTGTAGAGCTTGGCCTCCGCCTTGTCCTGGAGCCTACTCTCCGACATCAGGTACAGCTTATCGGCGCTGGCGGCGAGCCCGGAAAACTGGTTGTCGTAGTAGGCCAGCTCCTTGGGCAGCCGCAGGTTGCACACCGTGAACTGTGCCTGTTGTGCCCGGGCGGGTAGCAGAACCCCGCAGCAAAGGAGGGCTAATAAGTATTTCATTAATAAGTGATTAATAAATTGGCAGCAGTCTCAGTAAAAGTAAGCTTGGTCAAATCGCCGCGCTTGCAGCGCGGTTGGGCTGATAAACAGGTGCGCCAGGCCACTGTCGCTAAACATGATTTCTTCGTCCGAATCAAGCTGAAGCAGCAGCACATCGTTGGCCCGCGAAGCCGCCACAGTTCGGGGGTCGCCCTGCGTAAAACTAGGCGTAGCCACCCACCTTGTGCCCCGCGTTGTAGCAGCAGTGGTCTAGTGCTTCCTCCTGTTCCCCTGTCAGGGTTTCCAGGTATTCGTAGTAGTCTTTGCCCCCAAAATCCGGCTTAAAGCGGCAGTCTTCAGCGCCGCCGTACTCAGTGGCCAGGGTGAAGCTCAGCGTGTGCTCCCCGCTAATTGGGGAGTTGGCGTAGAGGTCGGGGTTAGAAAACTAAAGTCGATCTGGGCCCCGGCGCTGGTATCGGGGTGGAACAGTACGCAATAGTCGTCTATGTCGCACCACTCGGTGGGCGACACAAACAGCTGCAAAATGCCCGCCGTGGGGTAGGGCGGCAGCGCGGGGGCCCCGGCAAAGTTGATTTGCGCCAGCAAAATTATGGGCTGGCCCAACTTGTCATGGGGGTAGGGCGTGCCCGCCGGCAAATAGGGCTGGCCCAGCAGCTTGCTTTGCGTGAGGGCCGTCGGCGCGCTGGCCCCGAGCGGCTGGGCCCCCAGCTTCAGGTAATCGAGCTTGTAATTTTCAAGCTGCGGCCGAAACTCACCAAGAAAATCTGGCAACATGGGGAGGGGGTAGAATGAAAACGGCCCGGCGAAACTACAGCGGGGCCGGTAATGGTGCCATTTGCTCGGCGGCGTGCCATGCACAGTTGCGCCTAGCGGGGCTTGCGCCCGCTTTTCTTCTTGGGTACTGGTAAGTCTGGCTCTGCGGCCACCAGCAGGCCCTCGCGGCGCAGTACGTCGCGTAGGCCGTGCAGGGTGGGGAACTCCTCGCGTAGCTCCTGGGCCAGGCGCAAGATGGGTTCGGCGAGGCGGGGAGCGGTGCCGCGCAGGCTCACCAGCCAGCGGCCGATGCGCTCGTAGAGGAAGGCGCCGCGCTTGGCGTTGGCCCGGCCGTGGAGGTAGGCCGGCAGGCGGGTTTCCAGCTCCAGCATGAGGGGGATGGGGTCGGCGGCGGCCAGGGCCATCAGGGCAATTTCGCTGTGGTAGGGCGGGCTGACGGCCAGCCACTCAAGCCCAAGCACAAAGCCGCGCAGCGCGGTCACGTCGCCGGCCTGGGCCAGCAGCTGGGCGGCGAAGGCCACGCTGCCGCGCCGGGCCTGGGCTGCTTCCACGGCGGCCTGCACGAAGGCGGCGGTTTCGGCGGCGCTTAGCAGAGGGCGCAGCAGGGCGTAGTCGGGCAGGCTGTGGTTGGCCTGGGCGCGGTGGCGCAGGGCGTCGCGGTAGAGGGTGGGGGCCGTGGTGGGGGTGAAGGCGCGCAGCACGTAGTCGCCAAACTGGTCGGGCCAGGTGGCGAAGGCCGTGGCGGCGGTGCGCAGTAGGGCGGGGCGGTCGGCCTGGCTGGTATAGAAATTGATGAGCTGCTGGGCCACGGCGGCATCGGTGGGCAGCAGGGCTTCGGCGGTTTGGGCCCAGGCCACGTCGTCGGCCATCGTCTGGGCGAGGCGCAGGCGCAGGGGCCCCGCGGCGGCGGGCCCCAGGGCGGCCTGGGCCAGCAGCGGCGGCAGCATGGGCGCGGCCGCGGCATCGGTGGCCAGGGCCAGCAGCAGTGGCTGCCAGCTGGCCTCGAAGCTGGGCCAGCGGACGGGTGGATCGGCCAGGTGCGGGCCTAGCCAGGCGAGGCCGGCCGCCAGCGCGGCGGGCGGCAGCACGGCCGCCAGCAGCGCGGCGGGCCAGCCGGCGGCGGCTAGCACCGAGTGCCACTGGTGCAGCACGTCGGTTCCGTAGTCGCCAAACAGCCCAAAGTCGTCGCTGGCCGGCTCTTCGAGTTGGGAGAGGGCCCCGCAGGCCGTGGCCCAGTAGCGCAGGGCCGGCGCAAACTGCCCGCCCCGCGCCAAGTGCAGCAGCTCAGCGGCGAAGGGCTCCAGGGTGTCGCGCAGCAGCTCGTCGGCAGCTTCCTGCAAGCCGTCGCCCTCGTCGTCCTCGTAAAAAGACTCGCTATTTTCCCAGAAGTCCTCGTCAAAGTCCAGTACGCCCAGCGTGTCGGCGAGGCGGGCGGGCAGGTCGGCTAGCGGGTCGGTGGGCGCTGCGGCCGGCTGGCCGAAGCCCAGAAACTGCCGGGCCAGGCCGTCGTTCTTAGCCAGCGCCTGCTTAAGGAAGCGCAGCTTGTCGCCCTTACGGCGGTCGGACCAGGCGGCTTTGATGGCCGCGGCCAGGGCCTGGTCGGCCAGCGGCGGGGCGGCGGCCGGGGCGGGGTTGGGGCTGGTCAACTCCGAGCCGTAGGCGTCGAGCACCGCCAGGCCCAGCGCCACCATGTGCTTGCAAATGCCGTCGAATGCGTAGGGGCAATTGCAGCTGAACTCGGGCCCGGCGGGGCCCTGGTGCAGGGCCACGCGGTAGGGGCGGCTGCCCCGCACGGTAGCGGCAAAGCCGTCAGCCTCGCGGCGCAGCTTTTCCACATGGCCTTCGTCGTAGTAGTCTTCGCCGCGCCGGTAGCTGTTGTCGTTGGCGAGGCGGCGCAGGGTCTGGCGGGTGAACATGGTCGGCGGGATAGGGTTGGAGTGGGCAAAATAAGGCCCTGCCGCGCAAACCTTCGGGGCCCTACTTCACCTCCAAAATGCCGCGGAGCATGTGCATCCCGCAGGTGAACTCGAACTGGCCGGCCTGCTGGGGCAGCAGCGCCACAGTGGTGGTTTGATAGGCGGACAGGTCGCGGCGCATGTGGAAGTCGGGCATCAGCAGCTCCTCCGAGCAACTGGTGGTTTCGTCGCGGTAGAAATTGAGTTGCACGGGCTGGCCCCGGCGCACCTCGATGACGTCGGGCGAGTAGCCGCCTTTCACGTGGATGCCCACCTGCTGCCCGCTGCCGGTGCGGCCACCGCCACCTGGTGCGGGGCCCCAAAGAAAAATCAGGCCACGAAAGCCAGCAGCCCTAGGCCGATAATGGCAACGAGCACTTGTGTAATGTCCATGACATCGAAAGTTGAATAGCTATGCAAAGCAAATAGATCATCAATTATTCATTGTTAATTAATTGAACATAAGTTATTTAAAGCGATTATTGGGCTGGTAAAAGGTCTGGTCCGCCAGCTTTTTCAGCCGGCGGACCGGGGCCCTCGCTTCGGCCGTGCTTTAACCTAAAAACTGCTTCAACAGCTGACAACTGCCAGCTGGCACCCGACTACGCCGCGGGCTGGAAGCCGCGCAGGCGCAGCGAGTTCGTCAGCACCGGAACCGAGCTGAGGGCCATGGCGGCGGCGGCCAGCATGGGCGAAAGCTGGCAGCCGGTGAACGGATACAGCAGCTCCACCGCCACCGGAATGCCCACCACGTTGTAGATGAAGGCGAAAAACAGGTTCTGCCGGATGGTGCGCATAGTGTGGCGCGAGAGGAACAGGGCCGTGGCCACGCCCTGTAAATCGGGCCACATGAGGGTGGTGCCGGCGGCCCCCATGGCCACGCCGGGGCCCTGGCGGGGGCTTTCTCCACGAAGCTGGCGCAGGAAGCGCAGGTCATGCCCTCGATGGCAAGGGTTTCGGTGCGCAGGGGCCCTACAGCGGGCGGCGCAGGGGCGAGGCCAGAAGTCGGATGCAGGCGGCGGGCTGAATACAAATAGGTGGCCCGGAAGCCCGGACAACACACTACATAACAACCCTTAACGCAAAAGGGATGCCCCGCGCCGGTGCAGGATTGCGCGGCCGGCCAACAGAATTCGGCCCGGCCCGGCGCGCTTATTTCCTGGCGGTCGTTTTGCGGCCGGCGCCGCCGGGTTTTTTGCCGCCGCCGTCCTGCTTGTTCACGGTGGCCCAGGCGCGGGCTTCGGCCTCTTCGGTGGGCATATCTTGCTGCTCGTAGCCGGCTTCGATGTGAGCAGCCTGGCGTTTTTGCTTATCGGTGTACTTTGACTTGTCTCCCTGTGGCATGGCGGTAAAGGGTTGAAGGTGAAACAACAGCGGCGCGCTGGCCGGCTGGTGCCCCCGGGTTTTCTACGCAGGGGCCCCGGCGGGGTTGGGGCCCCACAGGCTACCTTCGGGGCTCTACTGCTTTTTTTGAGTCATGCGCCACGTTGCCGATATCCCACACCCCGCCGTCAAAATCACGCTGCTGGCCTGGAACAGCAAGTTCCTGCTCAAGCTGGAGCAGGGTAATCTGGAGCAGACCTACAAAGTGGCCGAGCTGGACCTAATGACCGGCACCGATGCCGAGGCCCGCGAGCTGCTCGACGATGAGTTCCTGGCCGCCGCCATCGGCCGCTTTCAGGCCATGCGCGCCGATTTGCAGGCCGCCTTCGAGCGCCACGAGCTGCGCTAGGGCGGTTCCCATATTCATCTTCGATAGATATAATTTTTAATTATATCTAAAGGCCCCAAAATCGCGCCAGGGGCTCCACCGATTTCTTCTTTCTAAACGCCTTCTGCTTATGTTTCAGCGCTATTGCTTGCTTTTGAGTTGCCTAGCCACGCTGCTAGCAACGGCGCCGGCCGGGGCCCAAACCTACGACGTGCGCGCCAGCACCGTCAACTACGACCGCCGCGAGCGGGCCGCCCTCAAGGTGCAGGTGGAGAGCAGCGCCAGCTGGCTGCGCGACTATTTCCAGACTTGGATGAAGGACAACTACGCCATCAAGTTCCGGGGCGGCGGCCTGCTCGGCGTGGGCGGCAACAAAACCGACCCGCTCAAGGCCAAGCAAACGCCGGCCTCCACCGTCTCAGGCAAGCTCATCGACCTTTACGCCACCACCGTGGCGCCTTCCGATTCGGTGGCTGAACTGGCCGTGTTCGGCGGCTTCGACGGCAGCTCGTTCTTCGATCCCGACCGCACGCCGACCGAGTTCAACGCCCTGCGCACCATCACCCAGAGCTTCGCCAACGCCGCCCGCCTCAAGATTTACCGCGAGCGGATAGCCGAGGCCGAAGACTTGGTAAAAAAGGCCGATAAGGATAAGGACCGGCTCGAAAAAAGCACTAATTCGGCCCGCTCAAACACGTCAAATAACCTATCCAAAATCGAGTCGCTCATCAAGCAAAACGCCGCCGACCGCTTGCAAATCAGTCAGGATTCGTCAGCGCTGCTCCTCAATGTGCAGGCGCGGGAGGCGGCCTCCAAGCGCTTGCAGCAGCGCCAGGCCCGCCTCTCGGGCCTCGAACGCAAATAGCCTTTTTTCCCCCGTGGATCCTTCGCTCGAAACTGCCCTTGCCGCGCTGCGCCAGCTGCGCCACGACCGCCAGAACGGCCTGATTACCGACCGCGACTACGACCGCCGCATCGCCACCCTGTTGCAAGGCCAGAATGCGCCCGTCCTGCTGGCCCTGCTGCAAGCCGAAGGCGGGGCCCCCGCGGTGCCTAGTCCTCCGGCCGCCCCGGTCGCGCCCGCGCCTGCGGTGGGGCCCGGTCGCGTTGCGCCGCCCACTGCACCAACGCCAGACTTCCCGGAAACCCGAAAACCAGCCGTGCCGCCCGCTGCGACGATGCCGGATTTCACAGGATTGAAAAGGCCCACGCCGCCCGCCGTCCCGCCCGTGCCACCGGTTGCCGCCCCGCCGCCCACCGCGGTGGAGGACGAGGCCGCCGCTGAGCTGGGGGCCCCACCGGCCGGCTCGCCCACATTGAATTACGTACTCATTGGTGGCGGCGTGTTACTACTAGTGTTGCTGGTAGTGTACCTGATGAGCGGCCCGCGCGCCTCCGAGCACCTGACCAGCACCAGTCGCACCGCTGCCGACAGCGCCGCCACGGCCCCTGAAGTAGGGCCCCAGGCCCCGCAGCTGGAGCGCCCCCCCGTGGCTGCTCCCGAAACTGTACGCGTATTCCCCCAAACTGCCCCCGTGGTGCCGGCTCCGGACAGCACCGCGCCCGCCTCCGCCGCAGTGCCCAGTGCCCCCGTTGCCGCCCCTGCCGCAGCGCCTGCCGCCGATAGCACCGCCACCGTCGCTCTTCCCGTCGCTACGGCCGCCGCCGCCGAGCAGGCGGTGCGCGGGGCCCTGGCCAGCTACTACGCCGATCTGCAAGCCGCGCCCTTCGACGCCGGGGCCCACTTCGCGCCCGCCGTCGAGCGGTTTCTGCTGCTGCGCGGTACCACCCCCGCCGCCATTTCCGAGAACCTGGCCACCAATCACTTCCCCGAGTTTCAGGATTACCGGGCCAGCATTGCGCCGGGCTCGCTGCGCGTGAGCGCGCCAGCGGCCGACGGCTCGCGCACCGCCACCTACACCGAAGTAGCGCGCTCATTCCGGCTCACGCTCCAGCAGCACCAGCAAACGCGCACCCAAGTGCGGGTCCGCTTCACGCCTGACTACAAAATCGACTACCTGCGCCAGGAAAAAGTCATCGAAAACACCCTGATGCCGTAGTAGGGGCCCCAGGCGCCGAACGGTGCGGGGCTCCCTGGTACTTTGCGCCTTGCCAAATAGGGCGTTGTCATTCCGAGATTCCACGCATCAAGTGGAGAGAGAATCCTGGTAAAATCATTCGAGAATAGTCTTCACATTCCTCCTTCATCAGAACGACAACGCCCTATTTAGCAGGACTCTCAGCTCTAATGGTGAAACAGGTGCGGTGCGCCAAAAACATTGCACTGCGTCCCGGCTGTTTCGCGACGTTAGGTTAGCTATATCTCTGCCACTATGCGTTTGCCTCATTTCGTTTTGCCAAGCCACTGGGCCCCGCGCCCGGCCCGGTGGTGGCCCCTGGTTTTACTGGTTTGCGCCGGCTGCGCCGGCTTGTTAAAGCCCGCCCACGGGTTTACGGCCCCGGCCCCCACGATGGGCCCCGACTATGCCCAGGAAAGCAACTGGGCCGCCCTGCCCACCCGCCGCGACTCGGCTGATGCCTTGCCCCGGGCCGCCGGCCTGCGCGATGGCCAGGCCACGGCCGCCGCCGACGTATTTTTCATTCACCCCACCACCTACTACTGGCGCGGCAGCTGGAACGCCGACGTGGGCAACGCCCGCCTCAACCGTTACACCGACCGCACCACCATCTTCAACCAGGCCAGCGTGTTCAACGCGGCGGGCCGCGTTTACGCCCCGCGCTACCGGCAAGCCACGCTGTACTCGTTTTTTGATAAACAGGGCCCCGACGGCCAACAGGCCCTCGACTTGGCCTACGCCGACGTAAAAGCCGCTTTCCAATACTACCTCGCCTACTACAACCAGGGCCGGCCCGTCATCATTGCCGGTCACAGCCAGGGCGCCACCCACGCCATGCGCCTGCTCCACGACTTTTTCGATAACGACCCCGTGCTGCGCAAGCGCCTGGTTGCTGCCTACCTCATTGGCTGCCAGGCGAAAACTAACGAGTACCAAACCATCCGCCCCTGCCCCGATTCGCTGGCCACCGGCTGCTTCGTGGCCTGGAACACCTCTGAGCGCGGCTTCGACTACCCGCCCTACTACAGCCTGGCCGCCACCAACCCCCTCACCTGGACGCTCGATACGCTCAGGGCCGACGCCGCCCGCAACCGCGGCGGCGTCGGCCCCAACATGAAGCGCGTCGATGCCCACGTCACCGATGCCCAAGTCCACCGCGGTCTGCTCTGGATTACCCCGCCCAAAGTCAGCGGCTACCCCCGCTTTTTCCTCCCCGGCTACCCCGAGCTGCGCCACTCCTTCCACGCCGCCGATTACAGCCTGTTCTACATGAACATTCGGGAGAACGCAGCGGCGCGGGTGCGGGCATGGGAGAAAGGTAAGAAGTGAACTTGCTATACCTAAAGCAGTAAGCCCTGCGTTATAGCAGCTAAATGCCTTTCTCTTCTGTGATGAAACCCTTCTTTATCGTACTGCTAGCTGCCGATTTTGCGTTACCTGCCACGGCCCAAACGAGCCCGGTCCTATATCCGGCGCTCAGCAAAACGCTGGATAGCCTAGCCTTTGTGGACCAACGACCCATGCAGGAAATGATGCGCGGCCAGACGGCCGACAGCACCAAAAAGCGCCTCGTTGCGGAGCAATACGTCAACTTTGCCCGCCACCAGCCCGTGCTGGAAGCCATCGTAAAGAAATGCGGGTATCCAGGTACTAAGCAAGTGGGCGAAACCAGCGCCAAAAACTTCTTTCTATTGGTGCAGCACGCCGATGCATACCCCGTTTTTCAGGAGAAAATCCTAAAAATAATGTCGGCAGAGGTTCAACGTAAAAACGCAGACAACCGCAGCTTCGCCTACCTCACCGACCGGGTGGCCCTCAACCGCGGCCAGCCCCAGACCTACTGCTCCCAAGTGGAGTACAAAGCCGATGGCCAGCCCACGCCGCGCAACCTCCTCGACCCGGCCAATGTGGATAAGCGCCGCGCCAGCATCGGCATGGAGCCGCTGGAAGCCTACCTCGCCAAAATCAGGGAAATGCAGCAGCAGTCGCGCCAGCCCAAACAGAAGTAGCAACTACACTGCGGCTTGCGGCCTGTTCTACCTGAATATCCGCGAGAATGCCGCGGCCCGGGTGCGGGCGCGGCAGTAAGTCAATGTGTGCAATTAGCCTTAATTTTATATATTTGGAAGCACCATTGCTGTAGCCGCTTATGAAACTTGTTTTCCCGCTGTACCTAAGAATCTCATTTTTGGTGCTGGCAATTACAAACGTATTAGGTTCTTGGTTCGACTTGCATGTAACCAATAACATCCATTGGGTTGTTGGCTCTTCATTTATGGCCTGCCTAATTATATACTTGATTTCAGTAATCCGACAAAGGAAATCGTCTCCTCTCTGATATCAGAAGCAAAAAATAAAAGGCCTGCTAGCGTTGAGCTAGCGGGCCTTTTCAATTTAGCTAAAAGCAGCAATTAAGCTCCGATGACTACGCGCTTGAAGTCCGAAACCGTCATGCCTTTCGACGTGCCGTCGAGCAATTGGGCGATGGTCTTCGAGTTGTCCTTCACGAATTCCTGGTTCAGGAGCGTGTTGTCTTTGTAGAACTTGTTGAGCTTGCCCTGGGCGATTTTCTCCAGCATGGCTTCGGGCTTGCCTTCGGCACGCGCCTGCTCCTTGCCAACTTCGATTTCGCGCTCTACCGTAGCGGAGTCCACGCCGTCTTTGTCCACGGCAACGGGCTTCATGGCCACGATTTGCATGGCTACGTCGCGGCCTACCTCAGCGGTGTCGGCGCTGCCCACGTTCTTCAGGCCCACGAGCACGCCTTTCTTGCTGTCGGAGTGCACGTACGAAGCGACTTTCTCAGCGGTCAGCGTGGCGTAGGTCACGTCCAGCTTCTCGCCAATTTTGCCCATCAGGTCCGTCACGTGCTCCTGCACGGTGCGGCCGTCGGCAGCCTTGGCGGCCAGCAGGTCTTCCTTAGTGCCGGCGTTGGTGCGCACGGCCGTGTCCAGGATTTGCTGGGCCAACTCACGGAAGTTGGCTACTTTGGCCACCGATTCGGTTTCGCAAGCCAAGGCCACCAATTTGCCGCTGGTACCGTCGGCACTCACATTCACGAGCACGAGGCCCTCGGAGGTTTCGTTTTCGGCGCGCTTGTCGGCAATTTTCTGGCCGTGCTTGCGGAGAATATCGCGGGCGGCTTCGAAGTCGCCGTCGGCTTCCACGAGGGCTTTTTTGCAATCCATCATGCCCGCACCGGTCATGGTGCGGAGCTTGTTTACGTCTGCGGCGGTAATTGCGGCCATTAGAGTAAGTTGGGGTTGAGTGTAGAATCAAAAAGAAGAAGGGAACCCCCGGAGCCAACTGCTTCGCGAAGGTTCCCTTCTTTCAAAGAGCGAAAAGGCGCTTATTCCTCGTCGGCAGCAGTTTTCTCGGCAATGGCGGCTTCGTCAGCCTCCTTGCGGTCGGCGTCCTCCTTGTCCACCTTGCGCTCCGACAGGCCTTCTTCAATCGCCTTGCCGATCACGCCCACGATGAGCTGGATCGACTTCGAGGCGTCGTCGTTGGCGGGAATCGGGAACTGCACCAGCTCGGGGTTCGAATTGGTGTCGCACATGGCAAACACCGGAATACCCAATTTCTGAGCTTCTTTCACGGCGATGTGCTCGCGCTTCACGTCTACCACGAACAGGGCGGCGGGCAGGCGGCCGAGGTCGGCGATGCCACCCAGCACGCGGTCAAGCTTGGCGCGCTCACGCGACATCATCAGCTTCTCACGCTTGGCGAGAGCGGCGTAGGCCGTGTTCTCTTTCACCATCTTGTCGATGGTCGACATTTTTTTCAGCGACTTGCGCACCGTGGCGAAGTTGGTGAGCATGCCACCCAGCCACCGGTCGGTAACAAAGGGCATCTTTAGACGCTCAGCTTCGGTGGTCACAATCTCTTGGGCCTGCTTTTTGGTGGCCACAAACATGATTTTGCGGCCACTCTTAGCGATGTTGCGGATGGCGGTGGAGGCGTACTCCAGCGAAACCAGCGTCTTGTTCAGGTCGATGATGTGGATGCCGTTCTTCTCCATGAAGATATACGGCGCCATCTTGGGGTCCCACTTGCGGGTGAGGTGACCAAAATGCGAGCCTGCTTCGAGCAGGTCTTTATAGGTTGTCTGAGCCATGATAAAGGTCCTCCTGGTTTTAGCGTTTCGAGAACTGGAACGAACGACGGGCTTTGCGCTTGCCGAACTTCTTGCGTTCCACCATCCGCGGGTCGCGGGTCAGGAAACCTTCTTTCTTTAGCGCCGGACGAGTTTCCTCGTTGTTGCTCACCAAAGCCTTGGTGATGGCCAAACGGATGGCTTCGGCCTGGGCCGAAATGCCGCCGCCTTTCACGTTCACCTTAATGTCGTACTGGCCGACTTGCTCGAGGAGGGTGAGGGGTTGGTTCACGACGTTTTCCAGCAACTCGTTGCTGAAGTACGTTTTCATGTCCCGGTCGTTGATAGTGATATTCCCTTGCCCGGCCTGCATGTAGATGCGGGCCACCGAGGTTTTTCTTCTACCAGAGGTGTTGGTAATTGCCATTTAAGTTGAAAAAATGTGAAAATGCATCTGGTGTGGAAGATGTGAGAATATGCGTAATATGAAAATATTTAGTCAGCTAAAAGCAAGACCATTTTCCACATCTCTCACGTTCTACTCATTCCCCACATTTAAAAATTACAGGTTGGTGAGTTCAATGAGTTGGGGCTGCTGGGCCTCATGCGGGTGCTCGGTACCGGCGTACACGTACATATTGCGGTACTGGGCGGCGCCCAGCTTGTTGCCTTGCAGCATGCCTTTTACGGCGTGCTCGATTACGCGGCGCGAATCGCGGTTCATCTGCTCGCGCACGGTGCGGCGCTTCTGGCCGCCGGGGTAGCCCGAGTGGGTGATGTACACCTTCTCGGTCATCTTTTTGCCCGTCAGGCGTACCTGATCGGCGTTGATGACGATTACGCTGTCACCGCAGTCGGAGTTGGGGGTGAACGACGGCTTGTGCTTGCCGCGCAGGATGTTGGCAATCTGGCTGCACACGCGGCCCAGCGGGGCTACGCTGGCGTCGACGATAACCCAGCTTTTCTGGGCGTTGGCCTTGTTGACGTGGGTCGTCTTGAAGCTCAGGTGGTCCATGAGTCGGAAATATAGGTAGGCTAAACAATTGAAAATAAACCCGAAGCCGGTTGGGCTTCGGGAAAAACGGACACAAAGGTACCTTTTTCTGCTCAGATTACCAAGTAGTATTCAGGATTTTGTCTTGCGGGGCCCCCTACTTTTGCGCACCTTCCCCCACCGTTGCCCTATTCCATGGCCCCGCTTCGTACCACGCTTGACGATTTTGCCGATTCTGACCGGGTGGCCCGTGGGCTGTTGGTAATTGGGCTGCTAGTGTCGGTAGCGTTCGTGTTCATCACCAAAAACCCCTACGATACCGGCGACAGCATCCAGCACTATTTGTACGCCCGCTACGCCCCGCAGCATCCCCTCAACCTGCTGCACTCGTGGGCCAAGCCGTTCTTTACGCTGGTCATCATGGGCCCCTCGCAGCTGGGCTACCGGGTCCTCATGCTGTTTCAATGCGGGCTGGTGGCGGCGTCGGCCTGGCTGAGCTACCGCGTTGCGCGTGCCCTGCGCGTGCCCTACGCGGCGTTGGCCATCCTGTGCTGCTACGCGGCCCCCGATTACTTCCGCATCCAGTTTTCGGGCCTTACGGAGCCGCTGTTTGGCCTGGTGCTGGTGGGCGGGGTGGCGCTGGCCGTGGCCGGGCGCCCGGCGTGGTCGGTGGCGCTGGTGTCGTGGCTGCCGTTTGTGCGTTCGGAAGGCTTCATCCTGTTGGGGCTGTGGGTGTTGTACTTGGGGTGGCAGCGGCAGTGGCGGGCCCTGCCGCTGGTATTTTTAGGCTACGCCATGTACAGCGCCGTGGGGGCCCTGGTGCTGCACGAGCCGGGCTGGGTATTTGGGCGCAACGCCTACTCCACATTGTCGGCCTACGGGCACGGCGGCTGGGGCCAGTTTGCGGTGGGGCTGGTCTCCTTGCTGGGCTGGGTAATTGGGGCCCTGGCGGTGCTGGGCGGCGGGCAACTGCTCTGGCGCGCTGCGCGCCGCACCAATTGGCAAAACCCGTTTTTTCGGGCCGAGCTGCTACTCGTGTACGGCAGCGCGGCGGTGTTCGTGGCGGCCCACACCTTGTTTTGGGTGTTCGGTTTGTTTGGGTCGGCGGGACTGGTGCGGGTGCTGGCGTCGCTTATGCCCCTGCTGGCCATCATTGCCCTACGCGGCCTGAGCGTGCTGTGCGCGCTAGGCCGCACGGCCGCCGCGCGGCAGCGCATTGCGCTGGGGGTGGCCGCGTTGGCGGTGGTGTTCCTCTTCACGGGGCTGCGCATGGAGATGCGCTGGCAGCGCGACTTTGCCATTCCCGGCGACTTAGCGCTGGCCGAGCAGGCTGCTGCTTGGTATCGGCAGCAGCCCGGGACCCCGGCACGCCCCGTGGTGCTCGACCATCCGGCCATCGGCCGGGCCCTGGACGTGGACGTGTTCGACCGGCGGGCCCGCCCCATTGCATCGGTCAACGGCCACACCAGCCTGGAGCAGCTACCTGTGGGCACCCTGGTATTCTGGGACGACTGGTTTAGCACTGTGGAGGGAAACCTGCCGCTCGAAATGCTGGTGACCAACCCACACTTCCGACAGCGCTGGGCCGGGGCCCAGCTGCGCCAGGCCGACAACCCCAGCCGGGGCACGGCGCGGCTGGTGGTGTTCGAGAAAGTGCGCTAAATAAAAAGTACGCTAGATAAGTTATTCATTGTCAATTGCTAGTCAGTATCTTATAGATTAGCTGACAACTAGCAACTGACGACGAACTTAGCGGCTGGGGCCCTAGCGGTTCTGGGCCAGTACGTCCACCAGCACCCGGAAGTCTTTGGGGTAGGGGGCATCCACCGCTATTTCTTCGCCCCCGAGGCCCGCGAATTGCAGGCGCATGGCGTGCAGGGCAAAGCGCTTGATGAACGGCTGCTCGGTTTCGCCCTCCTTTAGGTTAAACTTCTTCTTGAGCGACGAGAGGAAAAAATCCTCGCCGCCGTACATGCCGTCGCCCACGATGGGGGCCTGGAGGTACTGCAAATGCAGCCGAATCTGGTGCATCCGGCCGGTCACGGGCTCGGCCAGTACAAGGGCGTGGCGAGTGTACGTGTCGAGCGTAGTGAAGTAGGTTTCGGCCTCCTTGCCCTTGTAGGCGAGGCGGGCCTTGCCGCGGGTGGTGGTTTCGATGTGGCGGTCCACGAGCTGGTGCTCCAGGCGCGGAGTGCCCCAGACAACGGCGTGGTACTGCTTTTTCACCTCCCGGCTCTCGAACTGCATGGCCAGGTGGCGGTAGGCCTCGGGGTGCTTGGCAAAGGCCAGGGCCCCGCTGGTGTCGCGGTCGAGGCGGTGGGCGGCCTGGATGTCGTCGTAGTGCTGGCGCGCCATGCGCAGCATATTGGGGGCCCCGCCCACCCGCTCGTCGAGCGTGGCCAGAAAGGGCGGCTTGTTGACAACGAGGTAGTCGTCGCTTTCAAACAGGATAAGGTCGGCGAAATTCGGGAGCTTCATAAGGGCTCCAAAGGTACGGCTGGGGGCCCCGCCCCGGGCTAGGGGGCCCCGGGCGCCACCTTGGGCTTGGGCAATTTGAACTCCATGGTGGTGCCCTCACCCACGGCGCTCTTCACGCGGATGCCCGACTTGTGGGCCTCTACAATGTGCTTGCTGATGGCCAGCCCCAGGCCCGAGCCACCCGACTCGCGCGAGCGGCTTTTATCAATCCGGTAGAAGCGCTCGAAGATGCGGGCCTGGTGCTCGGGGGCGATGCCAGGGCCGTCGTCGCGCACCACAATGCGCACGCCGCGGTGGCTTTCCAGCAGCGACACGCGCACCTGGCCCTGGTCGCGGCCGTACTTCACGGCGTTGTCAATCAGGTTGATGAGCACTTGGCGGATGCGGTTGCGGTCGGCCACGATGGTGAGGTCCACGGTGGCGTACTTGGGCGGCAGTAGTTCGAGCGTGGTACCGCGACGGCGGGCCTTTTCCTCTACCAACTCGAATATTTCGCGTACCAGGGCCACCAGGTCGAAGCGCTGGCGGCGCAGGCGCACCACGCCCTGCTCGAGCTGCGAAATTGTGACTAAATCCTGAATCAGCGCGTCAAGCGTGTCGAGGCTGGTGGCAGCTTTGGTGAGGAACTTGTGCCGGGTGGCGGGGTCGATGTCGCCGGGGCCCTCGGCGTCGAGCACGGTGTGCACGAAGCCCTGGGCGGCGAAAAGCGGCGTTTTCAGCTCGTGCGACACGTCGGCCAAGAACTCGCGGCGCAGGGCCTGGAGGCGCTTCAGCTCGTCAATCTCCTGCTGCCGGCGCTCGGCCATCTGCAAAATCTCATCGCGCACCCGTTTCACCGGCTCGGGCCGAAACAAGAACTTGTTGCTCAGCTTTTTGAACTCCTTGCGCTTGATGTGCTCCAGGCCGGCGTAAATGCCGTTGATTTCCCGAAAAATCAGGGCCTCAAACGTCAGGTACACTAGCAAAAAGCACGCGGCCACCGTGATGCCGCCCGCCAGAAACGCCTCGCGCTGCGGCAGGCCCGGCACCACCAGCGCGCACGCCGTGAGCACGCCCGCTACCAGTAGCGCAATGAGGATGGCGACGGTGCGGGAGGAAAAGTTCATCTATCGTAGTGTAGGAAATATGGAGGATGTGGCAAACGTGGAGAATGCAGTTGTACAAATTGCCCGGTAACAATTTTCAAAAATAAAGCCGACGCTGCCAGCGTCGGCTTCAAAAGATACCGTGCAAAAAGGAATGAATACCAAGGACACTGCGTCAACGCATCCAGCACATTTTCACATCTAACACACTCCCCCATTAAAAAAAACTAGTCGGCGTTGAACCGGTAGCCCACGCCTTTGATGGTTTGGATGTGGTGGTCGCCCACCTTTTCGCGCACCTTGCGCACGTGTACATCCACGGTGCGGGCCAGCACGAAAACGTCGTTGCCCCAGATGTTTTGGAGCAGCTCTTCGCGGTTGAACACCTTGTGGGGTGCGGCGGCCAGGAAGGCCAGTAGCTCGAATTCCTTCTTGGGGAGCGTAATTTTGCGGCCATCCTGGTACACGGCAAACCCGGTGCGGTCGATGCGCAAGCCGTTGATTTCGATGGCTTCTACGGCGGCGTGCGGGTCTTGGTCGCGGCGCTTGAGGGCGGCCAGGCGGCTGAGCAGGGCCCGGGGTTTGATGGGCTTGGCGATGAAATCGTCGGCCCCGGCGTCGAAGGCCGCCACTTCGGAAAACTCTTCGGCGCGGGCCGTCAGGAACAGGATGTATGTGTCCTTGAACTTGGGCTGCTCGCGCAGCAGGCGGCAGGCGGCGATGCCGTCGAGGTGGGGCATCATCACGTCGAGTAGGATGATGTCGGGGCCAAAGGTGGCGGCCACTTCCAGGGCCTGGCGGCCGTCGCCAGCTGAGGCGGTGAGGTAGCCCTCCTTTTTCAGGTTGAATTCCAGCAATTCCACGATGTCCGGGTCGTCGTCGACCACCAGAACTTTGTAAACGGGCGGTTTCGCAGTGCTCATGGCGCGGGGGCTTAGGTGGAATGTTGCCACAAAATTACCGCCGCGTTGCGTCAAGGCAGTGTTACGTTTGTGTGACGCGGGCCTCTGGCCGGGCTACCGACTTTTTCGCCGGCTGCCCGGCAATCGTTAGGCCCCCTAGGAGCGACTGTTACTATGGGGGCTCTAAAAGCAGGCCTAATAATGCAGCGATTGGGCGGCCGGCGAAAAAGTCGGCAGCCCGGGGCCCCGCCGCCGGCTATTGCACCATGTTCACCTGCCATTTCAGGCCGCGGTACTGGTACATGTCCACCTTCACGGCGCCCACGAATAGCTCGGCTTGGAAGAGCACCGGAATCTTGTTGCGGTCATCGGAGAGATATACCGAAATGGCGTTTTCGCCCTTGAAAATCTTATTGGCCGGCATTTTGGGCACCAGCTTGAACGTGCGCACTGTGCCGGCCTTGGTTTCCACAGTTTCGCGGCCTTTGTACACCACTTCGAGCAGGAAGTTACTGCCGTCGAAGTAGGCCGGCATCCGCACTATTTCGCCTGGGTGCATGTGGTCGAAGTTGATGGTACGCAGGTAATAAAAGCCGCTTACCAGCTCCAGGCAGTTGTTGGCCACCTTCACTGATGTGCGGGTGGGGTTCTCTTTGTTGTGGTCCTGCACGTCGGCCACGTCGCGGATCTGGTCAAAGTCCACCGTTTCCTTTTTGTGGTAGCCCTTCTCCGTAATGTCGCGCTGGGCCCGCAGCGGCAGGATGCTGGCCGTATCGATGTAGGCGCGCCACTGGTCGCGGATGCGCAGGAAGAAGTCGAACGAGCCGATGGTGCGCCCGCTCACGGTGGCCTTGTAGCAGGGGCGGTTGGCCACGCGCTCCAGGGCCCCGCTGGTTTCCACGGTGGCCTCGGCGGCGTTGATGAGGCCGTAGTGCACTTTGTAGTTGATGACCTCGCCGCGCCCGAAGCTGGCCTGCGGCAGGTAGCGCACGGCCTCGCCGGGCCCCGTAGCCGGTTGGGCGGCCAGGAGCAGCAAGGCAGACGGAGCAGCGTAAATCCAGCGGCGCATGGGACAAGCAGAAGGGGTAAATCTAAGGCGTAACCAACGACCGGCGTTAGTCAAATGCAGTGCCAGCCCTCAAATAAAAACGCGAAAAGGCCCGCTGCGGATTGCAGCGAGCCTTTTGCTTGGTTTAATGAAAGCTTTTCGGCTGAAAGTGAAAGCCCGGGGGGCCCAGTCGTCAGCCACACCGTGCGGGCGGGTTCTTATAGCGTGTCTTCGCCGTCCTCCACAATGGTTAGGTCCACGGGGATAACGTCGACATCGCCCTTAGCCATCGCGCGGATTTTGGCTTCGATTTCGTCGGCTAGCTCGGGGTTGTCAAGCAGCAGGGTTTTCACGGCCTCGCGGCCCTGGCCAATCTTGGTTTCGCCGTAGTTGAACCACGAGCCCGACTTGCCGATGATGCCCATGTCGACGCCCAGGTCCACGATTTCGCCCACTTTGCTGATGCCCTGGCCGTAGATGATATCGAACTCGACCACTTTGAAGGGCGGCGCGACTTTGTTTTTCACCACCTTCACCTTGGTGCGGTTGCCGGTCACATTGTCCTTATCCTCCTTGATTTGGCCGATGCGGCGGATGTCGAGGCGTACTGAGGCGTAGAATTTCAGCGCGTTGCCGCCGGTCGTGGTTTCGGGTGAGCCGAACATCACGCCGATTTTCTCGCGTAGCTGGTTGATGAACACACAGCAGCAGCCGGTTTTGTTGATGGTGCCGGTGAGCTTGCGCAGGGCCTGGCTCATTAGGCGGGCGTGCAGGCCCACCTTCGAGTCGCCCATATCGCCTTCGAGCTCGCCTTTCGGCACGAGGGCGGCCACAGAGTCAATTACGATGATGTCGATGGCGCCGGAGCTAATGAGCTGGTCGGCAATTTCGAGGGCCTGCTCGCCGTTGTCGGGCTGAGCGATGAGCAGATTGGTGGTGTCGATGCCCAGCTTTTCGGCGTAGGATTTGTCGAAGGCGTGTTCGGCGTCGATGAACGCGGCCATGCCGCCTTTCTTCTGCGCTTCGGCAATCATGTGCATCGTCAGGGTGGTCTTGCCCGACGACTCGGGGCCGTAGATTTCCACCACGCGGCCGCGGGGCACGCCGCCAATACCCAGGGCAATGTCGAGCGAGAGCGAGCCGGTGCTGATGCTCGGGATGTTATCAACTTTGTTATCGCTGAGCTTCATCACCGTGCCTTTGCCGTAGGCCTTGTCCAGCTTGTCGAGGGTAAGCTGGAGGGCCTTCATTTTTTCGGCGGCGACGTTCACTTCGCCCTTCTCGTTCTTTTCGGGTTTGTCCGCCTTTTCGGCTTTATCGGCTTTGAAAGCCTTGGAGGATGCTAATGCCATGTGGGAGGGAGTTGGAAAAAAGGAATTACGTTTGGGTAAAGTTAAGGGGTTTTGGCGGGTTGTGCCCCGTGCATATGCACAAACTCAAGGCTTGCGATACTACTGTTTTTGGGTGGCCTTTTCTAACACCGGGGCCCCCGGTTTTGTGCCATTGGGGTTGGAAATATATGGGGAATTTTCTAAGAATTTTAGTAGCTGTTGGGGCCCTGCTGGTTACGGCCGGCCAGGCCCGGGCGCAGCTAGACAACCGGGCGTTTACTTCGCCGGAGCCGGGCCGCACCAAGTTTGGCAAAAATCCCTCGCTGCTCGCGGAAGGCGCTGATACGGCGGTGAGTCGGGCCACGCCCCAGGCCGGCGACTTGCGCATCAGCCTGAACGCCTTCACCTTTTTCAAAGACAACGAGTACTTCAACGACATTGTGGAGGGCTACACGCTGTTCGGTACTCAGCTCAACCCGCAGCTCGTGTACTACCCCACCAAGGAACTGCGCCTGGAGGCCGGCGTTTTTTTGTGGAAGGATTTTGGCAACCCCACTCTGCGGCAGGTGCGCCCTACCTACCGCGCCACCTGGACGCACGGGCCCCACCAGTTCATCTTCGGTAACATCCGGGCGAACCTCAACCACGGCTACATTGAGCCGCTGCTGGATTTTGAGCGGGTGATGCTAAAGCCGCTGGAGGAAGGCTTGCAGTACCGGCTGCACACCCAGCGCATATCGCTGGACGTGTGGGTGGACTGGCTGCGGCAGGAGTACGCCGGCGTGAGCTACCAGGAGCAGATTGCCGGGGGCCTCAGCGGCAGCTATCGCCTCACCCGGCCCGAAAGCCCGGTGGACGTGTCCATCCCATTGCAGTTCACGGCCCAACACCACGGCGGGCAAATTGATACGCTACACGCACCCGTCCAGACGCTGTTCAACTACGCCACGGGCGTGGTGGCGCGGGTGCCGCTGCACGGGTCGGTGCTGCAAGCGGTGCGCCTCAACGCCTACGGCCTGCTGTTTGACGATCACTCGTTCTCAAACTACCGGCTGCCTTACCAAACTGGTAAAGGACTGTATATCAACGGTACGCTCGAAACTCGCTATTTCGACGTCATGGCGAGCTATTGGCAGGGCCACCAGTTTTTTGCCCCATTAGGTGGCAATTATTATCAGTCCATCGCCTCGCGCTACGGCACGCCCGGCTTTACCGACGCCGAGCGCCGGCTGCTGCTGGTGCGCCTGCTGCGCGACTTCCGCATCTCCGACGCGGCGGCCCTCACCGTGCGCGTAGAGCCAGTGTACGACTTCAACCGGCAGCTACTGGATTTTTCGTTCGGCTTCTACCTCAATTTCCGGCAGGAATGGCTGCTCGGCAACGTGGGCCGACGGATGCGCGCGGGGCAGCAGTGAATCGCGGTGAATCAGTGAATGAGTAAGTTGATGAGTCGGTGAATTAGCAAATAGTAAAACGTCATGCAGCGCGCAGCGCAGCATTTTTCCTGCGCAACTAATCCTGGTTGCTGGCGCAGAAAAGATGCTTCGCTGCGCGCTGCATGACGTTCTTTTTATGCGGTTTTTAACTCACTCATTCGCCAATTCACCGACTCAATGCGATTCACTCATTGGTTTCTCCTGCACGAAGCGGTAGATGCGACCTACCGCGTCGGCGTTGCGAAACCAGGAGCGGCGGGGGGCGGGCTTTTCGAGGTGGAAGCCGGCGGCCAGGGCGACGGCCTGGCCCCGGGCGTTATCGGCGAAGCAACGGATGAGTAGGCGGCGGCTGGACACCGGCCCGAAACCGAAGCTGCACACGGCTGCTAAAGCCTCGCGGGCGTAGCCGTAGCCCTCGGCTTCCTGGGCCAGGTAGTAGCCAATTTCGGACTGCGCGTCGCTCTGGGGCATCAGACAAATGTCGCCGAGGTAGGCCCCCGTGGCGCGCAGCCAGATGCCCAGTACATAGAAGCGCCCGCTCTCCCAGTCGGCGGCGAAGGCGGCCAGGGCCCCGGGGGCGGCGGTGGCGGTGGGCACGGTGCGCAGGCGGTCGGGGAAGGAAGCGTGCAGGCGGGGGCGGTTGTGCTGGAGCAGGGCAAAAAAAGCGTCGGCGTCGGCCGCCTCGTAGGGGCGCAGCAGCAAGCGGTCGGTGAGTAGGGGGATACGCGGAAGCGGCATGGCCTCACGTACGGCAAAAACCGTCCGGTAGTGGCGCGCCGGGGCCCCAGCCAGCCGCGGGGCCGCCAAATAAATAGGCGGCAATAAGCCCCACCGTGGTAACCCGGCGTAGGACCCGGGAGTACAAAGTATCCTCGCCGCCCCGGCCGCGGGGCCCATCATCTTTTTCCAAAACCAACCCCCTCCCCATGTCTGCTGCCATCGGCTACGCTGCCAAAAGCGCTAAAGCTAAACTCGTTCCCTTCCACTTTGAGCGCCGCGAACCCGGAGCCCACGACGTAGCCATCCACATTGAATACTGCGGCGTGTGCCACTCCGACGTGCACCAAGTGCGCGACGACTGGAGCAATTCGCTGTACCCCTGCGTGCCGGGCCACGAAATTGTAGGCCGCGTCACGGCCGTGGGAGACAAGGTAACCCAGCACAAAGTGGGCGACCTGGTGGGCGTGGGTTGCATGGTTGATTCGTGCCAGCACTGCGCTTCCTGCGCCGAGGGCGAGGAGCAATACTGCGAAAACGGGATGCTGGCCACTTATAACGGCCCCTTCAAGCCCGACGGCAGCAACACCTACGGCGGCTATTCGGACCACATGGTGGTGACCGAAAAGTTTGTGTTGCGCGTGCCCACCAGCCTGGGCCACCGGCTGCAAGGCGTGGCCCCGCTGCTGTGCGCCGGCGTCACTACCTACTCGCCCCTGAAGCACTGGAAAGTGGGCCCCGGCCAGAAAGTGGCCGTGGTAGGCCTCGGCGGCCTCGGCCACGTAGCCGTGAAAATAGCCGTGGCAATGGGCACGGAAGTAACGGTCATCACCTCTTCGCTGGACAAGGAAGGCCGCGCCCGGGAACTGGGGGCCCACGACGTGATTTATTCGAAGGATCCCGCTGCCATGCTCAAGCACGCGGAGAAGTTCGACTTCATCCTTAGCACTATTCCCGTGGCGCACGACGTGAACCCCTACGTAGAGCTGCTGAAGCGCGATGGCCACCTGGTGCTAGTGGGGGCCCTGGAGCCGCTTGCCTCGGGCACCAACAACATGCTGGTAGCCAGCAAGCGCCGCAGCGTGGCCGGCTCGTTCATCGGCAGCCTCGCCGAAACCCAGGAAGTGCTCGACTTCTGCGGCAAGCACGGCATCACGTCCGACGTGGAGCTGATTGACATTAAGAACATCAACCAAGCCTTCGGCGACGTGGAAAAGGGGAAAGTACCTTTCCGCTACGTCATCGACATGGCCACGCTGGCCGCGGCGAAAAAATAGGGCCCCCAGCCCATAAAAAAGGCCGGCAACCCAACGTGGGTTACCGGCCTTTTTTGCGTCATAGTTTTTATGGGTTGAAAAGGAAGTGAAACTAATTATAGTCTTTTATCGAAACGGCCCTGGGTGATGCGCACCGAGTCGCAGCCGGGCTGAAAAAGCGTGAAATCGAACGTGCCGGAAACGATGCCAGCCTGTAAATCCAGGCGCGTTATTGTGAATGTACCTTGGCGATAAGTCAACGCAGGTGGTTCTCCATAATAGTTGCAAGGCGCGGATGGGCCGTTATCTATGTAGTTGGCACCATTATCCCCTTTTAAGACGATATCGAATACTCCCGCTTTGCTGACGTGGCTAGCTCCGAAAACCATCCCTTGCAGAACATCTTGCTTGGGTCCCGTATAACGATACGTCTTAATTTGTAGGGATCCTCCTAAGTATGTAGGATCATAAGTTGCCACAAAATTGGGCACTCCGCTGTTCCCGTTAGGGGCCCAAGGTTGGCCGTTGACGAGGCAGCCAAAGGTGCCGGCCCCAGTCTGGGTGGCGGGCGGCAGTTGGTTGGCCAGGGCAGCGGTGTCTTTTTTACAACCTAGCAGTAATGCAAGGGGGAGCAATAGAAATAAAGGCTTCATAGAATAGGGTAAAATAAAAGATGAAATAGAAAGAATTGCGGTTTAGCAGTTGCGAAGCAGCGTATGCTAATTGCTTTCACCAAACGTACAAGCCGATTCAGGCCCTACCAATCCAATAATTAGCCTTGTCAGACTTTTGCCTGAAACTATTACCTCCGTAACTAATTAAATGTCTGTTTAGTAAACGATTAAAATCAGATATTCCAGCCTTTTTGCTTTCTCGTATTTACGCAATCGGGTCAATGTATATTACTGATTATCAATAATAAATGCGATAATCAATTCAGCGATAAAAGGATGGCCTTCTTTTGGGATATGCCCGAAACGCCAGAAGCCGGCTGCTCCACGAGCAGCCGGCTTCTGGCCTTGTTAAAAAGCTAGGGATTCTTATTGTCCGGCGTATTGCCGGGGGCTGCCCAGCATATGCTGGGTGCGCATCACGTTCACCTGGCGGGCGGCTTCGTTGAAGAATTCGAGGCGGCGGATGAGCATTTCCTTGGTCAGCACACGGCCTTCGGGGGTGGCCATCAGGGCCCGCTTATCGGCCAGGATGTGCCGGACGGCGGCCAGCGCGGGGCCCTCCTGCTGCATAAACTGCTGCTCGAACTCGCCCAGCCGGGCCACGCCCTCGGTCGCGAGGCGGAACTGCTCGCCGGCGCCCTGGTTCAGCACCTCGCACAGCACGTACACCTCAATGGGTAGGCTGGTTTCGAGGGCCGTAGCGCGCAAGTCGAGCCCGGCGGCCAGGGCGTCGAGAATGATGCGCACGTTGCGCTCAAATTGCTGGTAGTAGGCTTGGGATTCCATCTTTTTAGCGGGGGAAAAGAACGTCATGCAGAACGCAGTGAAGCATTTCTACTGCGTAAGTAATCATGGTTAGTTACGCGGGAGAGATGCTTCACTGCGTTCTGCATGACGGTCTGAAATGCTACAATAACTCTTTGATAATCTGCTCCACCGTCACGCCCTCGGCTTCGGCTTTGAAGTTGCGCACCAGGCGGTGGCGCAGGATGGGCAGGGCCACGGCGCGCACATCCTCAATATCAGGCGAATACTTGCCGCTGATGAGGGCGTTGCACTTGGCGGCCACCACCAGGTACTGCGAGGCCCGGGGTCCCGCGCCCCACTCCAGCAGCTGCTGGGCCCTGGGGGCGGCGCGTTCGCCCTGGGGGCGGGTTTTGTGCACCAGGCTCACTGCGTATTCCACCACGTTGTCGGCCACGGGCACGCGGCGCACCAGGGCCTGGTAGGCCTGGATTTCGGCGGCCGTCAGCACTTTGCTTACTGTGGGCTGGCGGTCGGCGGTGGTGTTTTTCACGATGTTCAGCTCCTCGGCGTAGCTGGGGTAGCCCAGCTGCACGTTGAACATGAAGCGGTCGAGCTGGGCCTCGGGTAGCGGGTAGGTGCCTTCCTGCTCAATGGGGTTTTGGGTGGCCAGCACGAAGAACGGGCGCGCCAGCGGGTAGCGCTGCCCGGCCACGGTCACGGCGTATTCCTGCATGCTTTCGAGCAGGGCGGCCTGGGTTTTGGGCGGCGTGCGGTTAATCTCGTCAGCCAGCACGAGGTTGGCGAAAATGGGGCCCTTCACGAACTGAAACTCGCGCTGCTGGGTCAGCGTCTCCGAGCCTACGATGTCGCTCGGCATCAGGTCGGGCGTGAACTGGATGCGGTTGAACGACAAATCCAGCGCGTCGGCAATGGTTTGAATCAGCAGGGTTTTGGCCAGGCCGGGCACACCCACCAGCAGGCAGTGGCCCTGGGCAAACACGGCCGTGAGCACCAGCCGCACCACCTCGTCCTGCCCCACGATGACCTTGCCGATTTCGCGGCGCAGGGCCTGGTAGTGGGCCGCGAGGGCGTCGGCGGCTTCTTTGTCGTTCTGCATCTAATTGTTAGTTGTTGGTTGTCAGTTGTTAGGCATCACGTTCCAACATTGCCCTCATTCATTTGCTGGTTTTTCAGTACGAGGTAAACTTGCTAGAAAACCTGGCAACTGACAACCAAAAACTGACAACTAAAAAATTCGTTATAATTCTACGTCGAGTACCTTGCACTGCGCGTACTCAGGCACCACTTCGAGGTACACGGTGCCGCGGTTTTTCACAAACCACTGGTCCAGGACTTTGCTTTTCTTCTCGCTGAGGGCGGCGGCGGCAATCTTTTGGTAGTCGTCGTCGAGGTTAGCCTGGTGCGGCGCCGTGTTCGATTTCAGGTATAGGATGCGCATAGCGTCCTTGCCATCGTCGGTGCGGTAGGGCAGGGGCAGGGTGATGTGGCCCACCTTCATGGTGTCGATGGTGAAGAAAATGGCCGGGTCGAGCTTGTCGAGGGGTAGGCGCGAGCCGCCGTCCTGGCGGTTGGCCAGCAGGCCGCCGTTCGTGCTAGAGGCCTTGTCGCTGGAGTTGTCCTTGGCTGCTTTGGCAAAGCTGATGCTATCCGATAAAATCTGGATGCGCAGGCGGGCCAGCTTCTTCGCCGAGGCGCTGGCATCGGATGCGCCCGTCGCGGGCTTCAGCAAAATGTGGCGCGTGGAATATCTGTCGCCCTTGCGCTCAATGAATTGGATAAGGTGGAAGCCGAACTGCGACTGCACCACCGGCGACATTTGCCCGGGCTCCAGCTTGCGTGAAGCGGCCTCGTACTCGGGCACCAGTTCGCCGCGCTTGAAGAAGCCCAGCAGGCCCCCCTGGGCCGCCGAGCCCGGGTCTTCCGAATACTTTTTAGCCAGCTCTTCGAAACTGGCGCCGGCCAGCACCTGGGCCCGCAGGTCGTTCAGCTTGGCTACGGCGGCCTGTTTGGCGGCGTCGTTCACCTGGGCGGGCACCACAATCTGGCCTACTTCCACCTCAGTGGAATAGTAAGGCAGGCTGTCTTTGGGGATGCGGGTGAAGTATTGGTTCACCTCGCGGGGCGTCACGGCGAGCTTGCCCGTGATGGTTTCCTGCATTTTCTGCTGCACCAGCTGCTCCTTCACCTGGGGCCGCAGGTCATCTTTCAGCGACTTTACCGACTTGTTGTACAATTCCTCCAGCTTCTTTTCCGAGCCCACCTGCTGCACGAAGTAGGCCATGCGGCGGCTTAGCTCGCCGTCCACGGCGGCGTCGGTCACGGTTACGGAGTCCACGTCGGCGCGGGCCAGCATCAGCTTGTTCAGTACCAGGCTCTGCAAAATTTTGCAGCGCAGGTTGGGCGGCAGGGCCTTGCCCTCGGCGCGGGCCGTTTCCTGGGCGTAGATGTTTTCGACGTCCGAGCGCAGTACAATCTGGTTGTCTACCTTCACGATGATGCCGTCGATTATGTTCTGGCCCTTAGGCCGGCTCACGCCCAGCTGGGCCTGCGCCGCCGGGGCCCCGCCCAGCACCAGCGCCAAGGCGCACAGCGTAGCGGCCACCAGCCGATTCAATGGATTATGCATAATCACTTAACTATTTCAGGATAACGGTTGGAACCGGGCCGTAAAGTTACCGCTGCCCGCGTTGCCACGCCCGCGCAACGTGCAAAGCGGCCCGTAAATTTCACCACAAAACGGCCCGCGGCAATAAAAGGAGCCCCGGGGCCCCGCGTTGGTTGCAACCCGCCGGGCAGCCAAGAGCCCCGGCCAGCGGGCCGGGGCTCTTATAAAACGATCATTTTTTCTTAAAAAAGCTTGACCAGCAGTTCGTTACTTGGTAATGAGCTTGTCCACTTCGGGTTGGTTCACCTGCACCGGGTACTGCTGGCGGAGTTGGGCAATCCATTCTTTTTCCAGGAAATTCTGGTAGTCGCTGGTGGCCTGGCCCCGGGCGTCGGCCAGTACCTTGGGGCCCGCGGGCAACTGCCTGGCCACCATGACGGCGTAGTAGCGGCCATCAAACTGGGTGGTGTAGGAGCCGGGCGCGCTGGTCAGAAACTGGTCGGCCGCCTTGCTGTCGCCCTTCTGAAACGCCTTCTGCTGGATTTGCACCGCCAGGGGGTTCTTGGTATTAAAGTGCTGCTCAATGGCTGCGGGGTCGTGGGTGTAGCCACTCAGGTACAGCGCGTCGGCAGAAGCTGGCAGTTTGGACTGCTTACTGCCGATGGTGGTGTTGTAGTCTAAGCGTTTGGCTGGGGCCCCTTTTTCTAGCAAATACGTCTGCACGGCTGCTACGCGCTGCCCACCCAGCACGGCCGCAGCGCGGGTTTTCACCTGGGCGCTGAGGTCCACCCGTAACGTCGTATCGTTCGCCATTTGCCGGGTCACGCCGTCCAAGGCCGCCGTGCTGGCCGGCAGTAAGGTAGCCGTTCCCGGGCGAAACCGAACGGTGGCCGGGATTCCCTTGCTGGTGGGCATCACGGTTTCCGTCATTCCCGCTGTGACGGAGCCCCTCGAAGTCTGCCGCGTCGCGGATGGGGGAATGATTTGGAAGTACTGCATCACCTCTTTGCGCAGGGCCGGCGTGGCGGCGCTCACCACGGTGGCTTGGGCGCGGGGACCCCACTGGTACTTTTCCTGGTTGGCGGCGAAGAACTTCTTCAGGCCCACCGAGTCTTCGATGGCCTTGCTCCACACCTTCTCGTCCATCAGCTGGAACAGTAGGATGCCGTCGCGGTATTCCTTGGCCAGCATCCGGTAGTCCTCGTACTTGGTGTCGAGCGAGTTTTTCTCGAAGTCGGTCAGGCGCTGGTCCACGTACTGGTCGTAGAGCTGCTCCATCACGAAGGCCGGCTGGGCCCCCGGGCGTGGGCGCTGGTTCTGGGCCACGTATTGCAGGAAGTCCCGCACGTAGTAAGGCTGCTGCTCAATGGTGAACAGCACCAGGTTATCGGCGGCATTGGCCTTCTTGCGCTTCGCATCGGCCGGCGCAGCAGGGGCCGTGTACTTGAAGCGGCCGGCTATCAGCGAGGAGTCGGCCCGAGCCAGGGCCTGGGTTTTGGCGGCCGGAATTTCCAGGAACTGGTCTTCCTGCCGGATGCGCTTGAGGAAGGCGGCCCGGTTCAGCTCGGCGCGCGAATCCTTGGCCACCTTGTTTTTCAGCGTTGTCTCCATCGTGGCAAACGCCGGCACCGGCTGCCGCTCCAGCAGCTTGATGATGTGCCAGCCGTAGGGCGTTTGCACGGGCGGGGCAATATCGCCGGGCTTTTGCAAGCGGAAGGCGGTGGCCTCGAACGACGGAATCATGCGGCCGGTGCCGAAGGGCGGCAACTCGCCGCCGTTGGCGGCCGAGCCCGCGTCTTCCGAAAACTGGGCCACCAGCTTGTCCCAGCTCTCGCCCTTGCGCAGGCGGGCGTACAGCTCGTCGATTTTCTTTTTGGCCGTGAGCGAATCCGCGGCCGGGGCGCGGGCGTTCACGCGCACCATCAGGTGGGCCACCTTGATTTCACCCTGCGCCGCTCGCCGGTCGTTCACTTTGATGAGGTGGTAGCCGAAGCGCGTGCGAATGGGCGCCGATACCTGGCCCACGGGCGTTTTGTAGGCGGCCGTTTCAAACGGATATACCATCTGCAGGGCCGTGAAGTAGCCCAGGCTGCCGCCATTTTCCTTGGCCGAGGGGTCTTCGCTCTGCTGCCGGGCCAGGGCCCCAAAGTCGGCACCGCCCACCACTTGCTGGCGCAGGGCCATTACTTTCTGGTACGCGGCCAGCGTGTCGGCCGGGGCCGCGTCGGGACCCACCCGGATGAGGATATGGGCGGCGCTCACTTCCTGGCCCATGCGGTCGTAGGCCTCGCGCACGAGCTGGTCGGTTACGCTCTTCTCTGTGAGGTAGGGCTGGGCCAGCTGCTGGCGATAGCCCTCCAGCTCGCGTTTGAAGGCCTGCGTGGTGTCGAGGCCGCGGCGCTCGGCTTCCAGCACCTTCAGGCGGAAGTTGGTGTATAAATCGAGGTATTCGGCCACGCTGGCGCGGGTGCCGTAGTCGGCGGCCGTGCCGTTGTTTTTGCGGTACACGTAGGCAAACTCGCTGGTCGGCACCGCCACGGGCCCCAGGGTTTCAACAGCCGGCCCGGTGGCCATGGGTTGCGAAGGCCCGGCGGCCTGGGGTTTGGTGGCCTGGCAGCCCGCCAGGAACAGCACGGCGGCCGCGCCAACGTGCAAAAAACGTATGTGCATGGAAGAGAAAAAAGGAACCCACCGGGCTTGGCCGCCAGCACAATACCGGCCGGCCCCATACCCGGACAGCGAAATTAGCTAATTTCCAACCGATGAGGGGCCCGCGCGGGACTCCGGGGCCCTCACACCAGGTGCTTGCTGAGGTGACAGACGGTGTGGTGGTCGCGGGTGAAAAACTCCACCCGGTCCATCAGCCGGTTTACCAGGGCCATGCCCGTACCCCCTTTGCGGCCCTGCCGGATGTACTCGGGTAGGTCGGGGGCGGAGTGGGGGGCAGGTAGAAAAATGGTGTCGCCGTTGTCGGCAATTTCCACGCTCAGCACGCGCCCGTCCACCACCAGTTCCAGGTCGATGAACTGGTGCTCGTCTTCGCCGTTGGCGTGAATGATGAAGTTGGCCACCACCTCGTCTACGGCCAGCACCACTTGGTTGATCAGCAGTTCAGGTACCGACCGACGGCTCAGGAAACCCCGCACGAAGTCGCGCACCTGTTGCAGGTTGCGGCGCGAACATTCAATGCGGAGCACGTCCTTCATCAGAAACCTTCTATTTGCTATCGATAGTGTGTTATTAACGTTGTCAAGCACCGCTCTGGTTTGGGGCCACGGGGGCCCCAAACCAGAGCCGCATTATGCGGCCACGGCCTCGGCCTGGGTCGGCACGATGGTCATCAGCGAATCGAGGCCCAGGATTTCGAAAACGTTAAACACTTTCTCCTGCATATTGAAGAACACCAGCTTCACGTTGTTGTCTTGCAGGCGCTGCAAGTGCGAAATGAAGACGCCCAGGCCCGCCGACGAAATGTAGCTGAGCTTGGTGCAGTCGACGAGTACTTTGCGGTAGCTAAGCAGGTCGGGCTTGTTGAATTCGGTGTCGAGCAGCACGGCCGAGCTGGCGTCCAGTTCGCCATCGAGGAGGAGGAGCAGGGAGTCGGCGGAGGGTTGAGCGGTTACTTTCATGATGAGGCCGATACGTCAGGCCGTCGTTTCGGGTTCGACGGCCTTGAACTTAATAACCAGCAATGTCTGGTCGTCGTGGATGGGCTGGCCGGTAGTGAATCCGTTTAAATCGTTCAGGATAAACCACTTGATGGCGTCGGCGTCCTGGTAATAGCATTCCTCCAGGCGCTGCTTGAGGCGGTCCTCGCCGTATTCTTCCTTGCCAGCGCCGCGGGCCTCCACAATGCCGTCGGTGTAAATCACCATCACGTCGCCGGGCCCGTAGTCGTAAAACTGGTTGTTGATATGCTTCTCGTAGCTGTCGTCGCGGATAATGCCCAGCCCAAGGCCCGTGGACTGGAAGTAGAACACCTCCTCGCGCAGGGCGTGGTAGTAGAGCGTGTGGCAGTGGCCGGCGCGGGCAAACATGAAGCCTCCCTGCTCATAATCAATAATATAGAGCGACGAGGTGATGAACGACGAGCGCTCCAGGCAGTGGGCCAGGGCGGCGTTGGCCTGCGTCATGAAGCGGCTGGGCACTGGAAACCGGTCACGCTCGTTCTTGGCCAGCGGGTTGCCCTGCATCAGGGCGTGGAAAATGCCCTTCATCTGGGCCATGTGGAAGGCCGCGGTGATGCCCTTGCCGCTCACGTCGCCGATGAGCACGGCCAACCGCCGGCCCGGAAGCAGCAGAAAATCGTAGAAGTCGCCGCCCACTTCCTTTGCCGCCAGCGAGTGGGTACTGATTTCAAACCAGTCGTCGGTCGGCAACTTTTTCGGAATCAGGCTGTCCTGTACTTCCGAGGCAATTTTCAGCTCCTCCTGCGTGCGCTGGTTGTGCAGAGCAATGGTGGCCAGCGCCAGGTTCTCGATGCTGAGCACAGCTTGGCTGGCGAAGGTTTGCAGCACGCTCAAGTCTTCGCGGTCGAATGTGTTGGGCTGTGCTTTCAGCAAGTACAGCACCCCGTAGTCGAGGTGCCGCCCGTGCAGGGGCAGCCGCATTAAAGAGCGAAAAGCGAGAGCCGGGCCGGCAAAACCCGGGCGCGAGCGCAAGTCGCCAATGATGGATTCGTCGTCGCTGGGGCCCTGCGCGCGCAGCCCTGCGCGCAGGGCATCGGCCTGGGCCGGAGCGAGCTGGTAGTACTGCGCAACGTCGCTGGTGCTGTCGTGGTCGGGGCCCAGGTCGAGCCAGGCGGCGTCGGCCTGCGCAGTTTGCACCGCTGATTCGAGCAGGATGTGGTATACCTCGGCCGGCGTTTGGCCGTGCTGCACGATTTGCACCAGGCGCTGCAAGCTTTGAATTTCGGCGCGGTGCGGCGCGACTACTACTGCCGCCGGCACCACGGCTGGCTGCCGAAAATACAACCTCGCCAGCACCACCAGCATACCCAGATTGCTGACCAGCAGCAAGCTGGCCGTCCGCGTGGGCATTTCGACCCCGGGGGCCCCCAGCAGGCTGGCTGCGGCCATGCCGCCGCTGAGCAGCGCAAATAAAAAACCTATGAAGAACAGCGGGTGGCGCACAGACGAAGGAAAGGGTAGCGACACAAATTAAGGCTGGGCACTGGAACCGGGCCGCGCAGCCGGGGCGCAAGATACCATACCGGGGGCGCACCGCCGAAACGCCCGCCCGCCCCCGCGGCCGGGGCCCTAGCGGCTGCTGTAGTTGGGCGCCTCGCGGGTGATTTGCACGTCGTGGGGGTGGCTCTCGCGCAGGCCGGCTCCGGTGATGCGCACGAACTGGGCCGCTTGCAGGGCGGGCAGGTCGGGTGCCCCCACGTAGCCCATGCCGGCGCGCAGGCCGCCGGCGAGCTGGTAGATAATCTCGCTCACGGCGCCTTTGAAGGGCACGCGGCCCACGATGCCCTCGGGCACGAGCTTCTTCACGTCGTCCTCGGCGCTCTGGAAGTAGCGGTCCTTGCTGCCGTCCTCCATGGCTTCCACCGAGCCCATGCCGCGGTAGTTCTTGTACTTGCGGCCTTCGTAAATGATGAGCTGCCCGGGCGATTCCTCGGTGCCGGCCAGCAGCGAGCCCACCATCACGGCGGCGGCGCCCCCGGCCAGGGCCTTCACGATATCGCCCGAAAACTTAATGCCGCCGTCGGCCACCAGCGGAATGCCGGTGCCTTCCAGGCCACGGGCCGCCTCCAGCACCGCCGAAAGCTGCGGCACGCCGATGCCGGCAATGATGCGCGTGGTGCAGATGGAGCCGGGGCCCACGCCCACCTTCACGCAGTCGGCCCCGGCGTCGGCCAGGGCGCGGGCCCCGGCGGCGGTGGCCACGTTGCCGGCCATTACGTCGAGGCCGGGATAAGCGGCCTTGATGGCGCGCACGGCGTCGAGCACGCCCTTCGAGTGGCCGTGGGCCGTGTCGAGGCTCACCAGGTCCACGCCGGCTTCCACGAGGGCGGCCACGCGCTGGAGCAGGTCGGGCGTCACGCCCACGGCGGCCCCCACGCGCAGGCGGCCCTGGCTGTCTTTGCTGGCCTGGGGCGAGCGGCGGCGCTTGCGGATGTCCTTGTAGGTCATCAGGCCGGCGAGGCGGCCTTCGGTGTCCACGAGGGGCAGCTTATCCACCTTGCTGTCCTGGAGCAGCTCCTCGGCCGCCGCCTGGTCGATGCCGGCGGGGGCCGTCACGAGGCGGCTCAGCGGCACCATCACGGTGGTCACGGGCAGGGTCAGGTCGCGCTCGAAGCGCAGGTCGCGGCTGGTGAGGATGCCCTGGAGCCGGCGCTCGCCATCAATCACCGGAATGCCGCCGATATTGTTGTGGCGCATCAGGTGGCGGGCGTCGGCGAGGGTGGCGGTGGGCAGCAGCGTAAACGGGTCCTGAATCAGGGCCGACTCGCTGCGCTTGACGCGCCGCACCTGCTCGGCCTGCTTGCCGATGCTCATACTTTTGTGGATGATGCCCAGGCCGCCTTCCTGGGCCAGGGCGATGGCCATGTCGGCTTCCGTTACGGTGTCCATCGCCGCCGAAATCAGCGGAATCTGGAGGCGGATGCGGGCGGTGAGCTGGGTGCCGGGGTCGCAGTCGCGGGGCAGTACCTCGGAGTACGCCGGGAGCAGCAGTACATCGTCGTAGGTGAGGGCCTCGAAGGCAATTTTGTTAGCGAGGGCGGCGGGATCAGCCATATGCAAAAGGATTTTTAGGGAAAACCTGTTGCAGGGCAAAGTTACAGCGGGAAGTTGGAACGTGCCGGAAAAATAAATGCCCCGCCGGAGGGGTGGGGCGTTTATTTTTGGCGATAAGCCGGGGCCCTATCCGCGGGCAAAGCGGTAGCGTAGGCCCAGGGTCAGGGTGGCCGAAGTAGGGCCGTTGGCATGGGATGCCGGGCGGGAGTTGAGTAGAAAATTAAAGCCCAAGTCGCCTGTCAACGCGAACTGCTGGCCCAGGCGGTAGCGCAAGCCGGGGCCCAGAGTGAAGTAGATACCGGTTTCGGCGGTCCGGAAGTCGTTGTTGTATACCACGTTCTGGAGGCTGTCGGTGGCTGTGCCGCTGCTGCGGTAGGTAGAGCGCACCACGGTAGCCCCGGCCAGTACATCAACCTGAAAGTGCTGCGCCGAACGGCGGGTGAGGGTGTAACGCGCTAAAACAGGCACGGCTACGGTGTGCCGCCGGCTGGTGCTCACGCTCACGCCCTGGTGCAGCCCACCGTTGATAAAAAGCAAGCCTGTGTAGCCATACGAATCGTTCTGCTGGAAATACAACGCGCTGGCCTGCACCGCCCAGCGGGGCCGCAGCTGCGCGCCCACCGTGGGCATGGGCGAAATGACGTTGGCATAGGAGCCCGTTGGCAACTGGTAGCCGCTGACCGCAGCGCTCAGGCCCACAAAATACCCGGCTTTGGGCGCGGCCGGAGCAGCAACTTGGGCAACGCCCGCCAAGGGCAGGGCCCCGGCCAGCAAGCCGGGCAAAAGGGTAGTGCGGAACTGCATAAGAATAAGAAAAAAGGCAGAAGGGAAAGGATTGGGGAAGATAGAGCAGCGCGCTGCAAAGCACGTTGCACAATACGGCTTTTGAAGCTACTATCTGCTGTATACCAATAAGATAAAATAATATCGATAGAAGTGTTTTGGCCAGGCCGTGATGGGGCCCTACTACGGCCCGGCCAAAACAAATTGGGGTTCCGCGCCGTCTTATACACCTGGTATTTTCACCATTTGCAAAAACGACTCATGCCTAATTCCCCCAAAAACTGGTTTATCACCGGCGCCTCGTCCGGTTTTGGCGAGGCCCTGGCCGAACTCTTGCTCGCCAAGGGCGACAAAGTAGCCGCCACCTTCCGCCACCAAAACCAAGCCGACGAATTCACCCAAAAAGCTGGCGCTAACGGCCACGGCGTGGTACTCGACGTGACCGACGCCGCCCGCGTGCCCGGCGCCGTGCAGGAAGCCATTGACGCCCTCGGCCACCTCGATGTGGTGGTGAACAACGCCGGCTACGGCTCGCTGGGCCCCATCGAGGAAATCGGCGAGGAGGAAGTGCAGCGGCAGTTCGACGTGAACGTGTTCGGGGCCCTGCGGGTGCTGCGGGCCGTGCTGCCCCACCTGCGCGAACGCAAAAGCGGCCACATTTTGAACATTACCAGCATCGGTGGCCTGCGCGCCTTCCCGGGCGTGGGCATTTATAACGGCTCCAAGTTTGCGCTCGAAGGCATCGGCGAGGCGCTTTCCAAGGAAGTGGGGCCCCTGGGCATCCGCGTCACCAACATCGAGCCCAGCGGCTTCCGCACGAAATGGGCCGGCGAATCGGCCACGTTCACGAAGCCCAAAAACGCCGACTACGACGCCACAGCCGGCAAGAACATGGGCGACATCCAGGGCTACAGCGGCAACCAGCCCGGCGACCCGGTGCGCGCCGCCCAGGCCATGTACGACGTGGTGAACCAGGAAAACCCGCCCCTGCACCTGCCCCTGGGCGCCGCCGCCGTGAAGGGCGCCCGCGCCAAAATCAAGGAGCTAAGTGCCGATGTGGAGCAGTACGCCAGCGTGGGCGAAGGCGCTGATTTTCCGGCCGAAAAGTAGGTTTGAATTGGATGTTATTCAGAAAGCAACTGAGTTCTAATTGACCGTCATGCTGAGCGCAGCCGAAGCATCTCTGCCGCGTAACTGACCCAATCGGCTGGATTACTTGCGCAGTAGAGATGCTTCGACAAGCTCAGCATGACGGCCTGATTCATTAAAGCTTATTCGGCGTAGTTAGCGAGTTTCGCGTGGACAGGTGCGCGATAGGCGCGGTGCGGGCTGCGCACGCGCAGGTTGTGCAGCCCACAGGCCACGACCATGACCGTATCGCGCACCCATTCGCCGCGCAAGCGGATAGTGCCCTGCACCATGTGCAGGCGCTTGATACCGCTGTGCGCGTGTTCGATAACGACGCGCAACGGACTCAGCAACTGGTTATACAGCTTTTGGGCAAACGTCAACTCCCGCTTCGGCGGCTTCTTGTGGGGCATCTCCACCACGACCCCGGTCGGGGCGTGGCCCAGCAAGCCCAAATCCTGCCGTAACACGCAGCCCGCCGGTAGGTGCAGCGCGTACTCGTCGGCCAGTTTTTTGTCGTGCGCTCGCCCGCTTTCCGTAGCCGAGAGAAAATGCACGTACTGCGTGGAATCGCATAAGGTCATGTTTTTTACGCGGTGCGCTTTTTTTGGCGCTGTACTCCTCGGCCTGGGCCTCCCGGTCCGTGTTACGTGGTACGCCCCGCTCGACCCCGTCGTAGGCAAAGACCGGCTCCGGGTGGTTAGCCAGGCGCTGAGCCAACTCGCCGCCGTCGCGCACGGGCAGCAGCCCGCGCCGGGCCAGCACCTGGTTGAGCACGCCCAGCAGGGCGGTAGCCAAGTGGCTGACGCGCGCTTGCGAAATGCCAAAGCTGGCGGCCTGGTGCTCTTGCAAGGCGTTGCTTTTGAGGTAGGTGAGCAGAAAAAAGAGCTTTATATCGCTGCCCGCCAGCACGGCGTTGGCCCGCTCGCGGTGGGCGGGGAACGCCCGTTTGGTTCCTTCCAGGGTGTGGTAGCGGTGGTGGCGCTCCCAGGCCGGGGCAAAGTCGGTCAGCAAGTCGTCAAACTCCGCCGCTCGCAGGCTGGTCAGGGCCAGAAACTGGCGGGGCCGCTCGCGCAAACTCAGGTAATCCATAGCCAAATTTACGCCTCGCCTACGGGCAGTAACTTAACACACACTTCCGAATTAGCTTTATTGCAGCGGCTTTTCGGTTACAAAAACGGGCCCCCGGCGTTTTGCTGGGGGCCCGTTTTTTGTAGCGCATATTCCCGTTGTTTCCCCCCGCCGTACCTTCGGGCCATGCCCTACCCTGCCAGCGATTACGTGGCCACTTCCTGGGCCCACTTGCAGGAACTGCTGTTTCAGGACACCTGGGACGGGCGCATCGGGCGTTTCCGCTCGCCGTTCGTGTACCGCGGGCAGCGCTCCAAAAACTACCTGCTGACCACCAGCTTGCAGCGGCTGGGCGGTAACTACTTCGAGCTGGAGCATCACTTGCTGCGCAACTTCCGCAAGTACGCCCGCGATACGGCTGCCTCACCCGCCGCCACGGCCGCGGTGTGGGACTGGCTGGCCCTGGCCCAGCACCACGGCCTGCCCACCCGCCTGCTCGACTGGACGTATTCGCCCTACGTGGCCCTGCACTTCGCCACCGACGACCTCCAGGCCTACCACCAGGATGGAATTATTTGGGCCCTGAACTACGTGAAAGCCGCTGAGCACCTGCCCGACTCGCTGCGCGACGCCCTGCGCCACGAGGGCTCCAACGTCTTTACCTCCGAGCTGCTGGCCCCCGTAACGGACAGCCTGCGCGACCTCGAAAGCCTGCAAGCCGAGCCATTCGTGCTGTTTCTGGAGCCGCCCAGCCTCGACGCGCGCATCGTGCACCAGCACGCGCTGTTCTCGCTGATGAGCTCCAGCCAGAGCGTACTGCACGAGTGGCTGGCCCGCCACCCCGAATTGTACTTTCGCATTGTCATCCCCGCTGCCCTCAAGTGGGAAGTGCGCGACAAGCTCGACCAGGCCAACATCACCGAGCGGGTGCTGCTGCCCGGCCTCGGGGGCCTTTCACGCTGGCTGCACCGCCACTACGCGCCCCGTACCGGGGGCCCCGACAGCGCTTTCGTAGGCGAGGACGATATGCGGTAACAAACTTGTAGCGTGGACTCTGCGAGACCGCGCATTGCACAGCCGCCAGTGAGCATTCGCAACTGTAGCGCGGACTACAAAGTCCGCGCTATAAGTTATCCAACCGCCTCTTAGTCAGCTTAGTTGGGATGTGCTCCATGGGCTTATCGGGCCAGGGGTGGCGCGGGTAGCGGCCCTTCAAATCCTTGCGCACGTCGAAGTAGCCCTTCTCCCAAAAGCTGCGTAAGTCGCGCGTGACCTGCGCTGGCCGGCCGCCGGGCGAGAGCAAATGCAGCAGCAGCGGTACGCGGCCGCCGGCCACGGTGGGCGTTTCTGTCAGGCCAAACAGCTCCTGCAACTTCACGGCCAGTACCGGGGCGGTAGGCTCGGCATAGTCGAGAGTGACGTGCGAGCCGCTGGGCACCTCCAGGGCGGCGGGCGCAAGGCGGTCCAGGGCCTGGCGCTGGGCCCAGCCGCCGGGCAGGCGCGCCAACAGCGGCTCGGTCAAATCCAGGCGCTGCACCTGGTCGAGGCTTTTGAAGCCGGCCAGGTGGGGCCCCAGCCACTGCGGCAACTCGCGCAGCAGCGTGGCCTCGTCGGAGGCGGGCCAGGGTGGTGCTTGGTGCTTGGTGCTTGGTGCTTGGGCCGTGGTGAAAGCTTCTCCACCGGCGGCCGCGGGCTCGGGGAACTGGTACCGCAGAAACTCCAGCCGCTGCTGGAGCTGCCGGGCCCCGGGCGTCCAGTTCAGTTTGCTCAAGCCGGCTTCCTGCAAATACGCCAGCAGGGCCCCGGCCACCAGCGCCGCGTCGGGCTGGCCGATAACGGTTTCGGCCAGGCGCAGGGCCCCCAGGCGGCGCACCCGCCGGCCGGTTACGCGCTGGGTGGCGGGATCGTAGCGCACCTCGTCGGTGGTCGTAATCTGCCCGGCAAAAGCGGTTTCCAGCTCTTCGCGGCTCACGGGCGCGGCCAGGGTGGCGCGGGGCGTGGCGGCGGTGCCGGCCAGGTGGGCCACGGCGAAAAACTCGGCCTGCGGGTCCACATCCTCCGTGCGCAGCTCCACGCGCTGGCCGGTAGCGAGGCGCAGGCGGCCGTCGGTTTCGCGCTGGGCCACGCGGTCGGGATAGGCCAGGGCCGTGAGCAGGCCAATCGGTGAATGAGTGAATGAGTGAATAAGTGGATGTCCTTTCGGGCCCTGGCGGCTCTGCAGGTGGCGGGCCACGTCGCGCACGCGCTGCAAGGTGGCTGGGTGCAGGGCCAGGCCGGGCAGCGGTGCCCGGCCGCTGGCCAGCGCTTCGAGGCGCAGGCGCAGGTCGGGCGGCAGCGGGCGCGGGTCGTTGGGTGTGGCCCAGCGCAGCAGGTCGCGCTCGGCCAGGAGGGCGGCCAGGGCGGTGGCGGCGGGGCCCTGGCCCAGCTCCTGGCCGCGCACCACGAGGTGGCCCAGGCGCGGCGGCAGGCCCAGCCGCGCCAGCTGGCGGCCGTGGGCGGTGGGCTTGAACGGACAGTTAATAGTTGTCAGTGAGGAATTAACAGTTGCTGAAGCCGGCTTGGGTTGATTATCAGCACCGACTAACTGTTCACTGTTTGCTGATAACTGTGCACTGCTTATTGCCCCCAGCCGCACCAGTAGCTCCTGCGCTTGGGCGTAGGCGGCGGCGGGTGGCGCGTCAAGCCAGCGTAAATCGGCCGGGTTGGCGGTGCCCCACAGGGCCAGCTCCAGGGCCAGGGCGCTGAGGTCGGCGGCCTGGATTTCGGGGGCCCGGTGCAGCGGCAGCTGGTGGTGTTCGGCCTCCGTCCAGAGGCGGTAGCAGGTGCCGGGGGCCAGGCGGCCGGCGCGGCCGCGGCGCTGGTCGGCGGCGGCGCGGGCTACGGGCACGGTTTCGAGGGTAGTGAAGCCGGTGCGCGGCACGAAGCGCGGCACCCGGGCAAACCCGCCGTCCACCACTACGCGCACGCCCTCGATGGTGAGGCTGGTTTCGGCGATGCTGGTGGCCAGGATGACCTTGCGCCGGCCGGCCCGCGCCGGGCGCAGGGCGGCGTCCTGCACGTCCAGTGGCAGCTCGCCGTGCAGCAGGTGCAGGTCGATGGCGTCGGGCAGCGAGTCGAGGGCCCGGGCGACGCGCTGCAAGTCGGCCACGCCGGGCAGGAATACCAGCACGTCGCCCACCGGGTGGGCCCCCAGCGCGGCGCGCACCTGGGCCGGCACCAGCGTGGCCAGCCGCTCGCCGGGCCGGTTGGGCAGGGCGGCGGCCCGGCGCGGGTCGAGGTAGTGCGTATCAA
This sequence comes from Hymenobacter nivis, assembly GCF_003149515.1. Classification (NCBI taxonomy): domain Bacteria; kingdom Pseudomonadati; phylum Bacteroidota; class Cytophagia; order Cytophagales; family Hymenobacteraceae; genus Hymenobacter; species Hymenobacter nivis. Next base: position 2,740,478 of record NZ_CP029145.1, on the reverse strand, counting down.
TCGGAAATAGAAAACCGGCCGACGACACCACCGGCGCGGGCAGCCACTGCCCCAGCCGCTGCGCCTCCAGCGTGGCGCTCATGATGAGAATCCGCAGCTCGGGCCGCAGCACGGCTTGGGCATCCAGGGCCAGGGCCAAGCCCAAATCGGCATTCAGGCTGCGCTCGTGAAATTCGTCGAACACCACGCAGGCCACGCCCTCCAGCGCTGGGTCGTCTTGCAGCATCCGGGTGAGAATGCCTTCGGTAATGACCTCAACGCGGGTGTCTTGACTCACTTTGCTGTCGAGCCGCACGCGGTAGCCGATGGTACGGCCCACGGGCTCGCCCAGCAGCTGGGCCAAGCGGGCAGCGGCCCCGCGTACGGCCAGCTGGCGCGGCTCCAACACCAGAATTTTATCCTGGGGGCCCCGCCACTCGGCAGCCAGCAGCGCCAGCGGCACCACCGTGGTTTTGCCCGCGCCGGGCGGGGCCTCCAGCACCACGCGGGCGTGGGCGGCAAGAGCGTCGCGCAGGGCTGGCAGTGCCGCGATGATGGGCAAATCGGGCAGCGGGGGCAGGCGGAAATCGTTGGCCAAGGGCGAGGCGGAAAGAGCGGGAAAAGTAGCAGTTCAGCGGTGGGCGCGGCGCCGGGGTTTAGGCAGCTATGTAACGGCAGGTTTGCATTACGAGGCGGTCATGCTGAGCGCAGCTGAAGCAGCTCTACTGCTTAACTAATCAGTGATTACTGCTGCGGGAGAGATGCTTCGGCTGCGCTCAGCATGACGTTTTTATGAAAAAACCTTATAATCGACTGTTTGTCGCCCCCGCGGGGCCCTTACTTGGGGCCGGCCGCGGTGGGGCGAATGGATGCCGCCATGGGTGCGCCCTGGGCCAGGAACTTGGCCAGGCGCAGGTACTGGCGGCCGCGCCGGGCCCGGAAAACGAGCTTCACCACGAACAGCCAGCGCACGGCTTCGGCGTGGACGGGGTTGAAGTTTTTGCGCAAGAAGTAGGCGAGCGAGATGTAGAATTCGCGCAGCAGGCCGAAGCTGGGCTGGCTGCTGCGCCCACCCAAATGCACGAATTCCGACGTAGGTGCCACCACCACCTGGCGTCCAGCCTGCCACATGCGCCATGCCAGGTCTTCCTCTTCACAGTACAGAAAATACTTCTCATCAAGCCCGCCGATGCGCGCAAAAAGCTTAGCATCAGCGAACATGGCGGCGCCGGTCACCATGTCGGCGGGGTAGGGCTGGCGGGCGGCGCGGGCGGGGCGCGGCGGGTGGTAGCCTAGCCCCAGGGCCCGGCACAGGGCCCGGCCCAACAGTTTGTCGCCCAGCGTGGGGAAGAAGCCGTAGCTCTCCAGCCACTGGCCTTCGGGCCCAAACATTTGGGGGGCCGCCAGGCCAATTTCGGGGCGTGTGGTCAACAAATCAGCCAGCTCCGTCAGGCAGTCGGTGCGCAGCAGCGTGTCGTTGTTCAGCAAAAATACGTGGGTGGGCTGGCGGGTGGCCGTGGCGGTGCGAAACCCCAGCATGTTGCCCCCGGCAAAACCCAAATTGACCGCCGAATAGCACACCTCCACTTCGGGATAAGCGGCCAGCGCCTGCAAAGCGTCGCGTTCGGCGGGCGCGGAGGCGTTGTCAACCACTATTATCTGGTAGGCGGTGCCGGGCTGGGTGTGGATGCGCAACGATTCTACGCAGGCAAGCGTGTGGCCTGTGGAGTTGTAGTTGACCAGCACGACGAGAATCATAGCGGAGCGCGAAAGTTGGGGCAAGCAAACCGCAAAGGAAACGGAATTGGCCGCGCTACACCCGTTGCAGCCACCACAGCTCCACGGCCAGGGGGCCCCCGGCGTATAGCACCGGGGCCCCGGCGGGCGTGGGCAGCCCGTGCGCCTCAATCAGGTTCGAATCGAATTCCAGCAGCTCGGCCGCGCGCAACGGCCAAGCTTCGTGGTGGATGCGGCCGCGGTAGAGCCGGGGGCCCCAGGCCGCGTACAGGCAGTAGCGCTCGGTGAGGAAAAAGGCCAGCGAGCCGGGCGCGGTAGCTTCGGGTGGCAGCAGCTCGCCCACGCGCCAGGTAGTGGCGAAGTGCGCGGCCGGGGCCCCGCCGTGGGTGCGGCGGGCGGTGTAGCGCACTTGGTCGGGGGCGGGGCGGGCCAGCGCCATGCGGGCGCGCAGGTAGGGCAGGTGGAAAATGGTACGCGCCGCCCACACGGCCAGGGCATTAGTAGCGTCGAGCGATAAAAACCACACGCCGGGCACGCCGTCGAGGTGCACGTAGGTGCGCACGTTCAACTCCAGGAACTGGTTGGCCCCGGGGATGGGCGGCGTGAAGCGGGTGCGCACGTCCCACATCCGAAACGGCACGATGGCCAGCCAGGCATGGCCGTCGTGCAGGTCGAGGGCCAGGCGCGGGGGCAGGAAGGGGGCCAGCAGCGCCGGCGGTACCGGCCAGTGCATGAAGAGCAGGTCGCCCCAGCGCTGGCGCATTAGTGGGGGGCCGGCGGGGGGCTGGCGCAGGGCCAGGCGGCCGGCCAGGGTGGGGGCAATAATGGGCGAAGAGGGCATGGGCCCTTATAACCACCGCCGGGCCCTAATTGTGCTGGGTGGGGCCCTAATACCGGGGTACGGAGGGGTCTACTTCGCAGCTCCAAGCGTCGATGCCGCCGCGCAGGTTCAGCAGGTTGGTGCGGCCGTGGCGGGCCTGCAAATAGTTGAGGGCCTGGGCCGAGCGCACGCCGTGGTGGCAAATAAGCACTACTTCGCCCACATCGGGCACCTCGTCGGTGCGCTGGGGCAGCTCGTCGAGGGGTAGCAGCACGCTGCCGGGCAGGTGGCAATAATCAAACTCGATGGGGTCGCGCACGTCAAACAAATAGAGCGAATCACCGGCGGCGAGGCGGCTGGCAAGTTGAACTGGGCTGATAGCGGCGATATTCATAAAAACAAACAGGCGAATAGAAAGCAAAGGTAGCCCCACCGCGAAAGCCGGCTCCGGTGAGAATTTCAATTTGGAACAAAAGTGATTTTAATCAGTAATAAATGGATGCAGTTGCCGGCGCGGCGCGGTAGCAATCGGCCCGATGGTCAGCACCTTTGCCCGGGCATAAAGCCGTTCTTATCAACTCTTTCCAGAAACCTACCCTTTGCCATGCTCCGACTCGCGCTGACCGGCCCGGAATCGACGGGAAAATCGACGCTGAGCCAGCAGCTAGCCGCCCACTACGGCGCCCGCTGGGTGCCCGAATACGCCCGCGCCTACCTCGCCGGCCGCCAGCTGCCCTACGCCCTGGCCGACCTCGAAGCCATTGCCCATGGCCAGCTGGCCGCCGAAGCCGCGGCCGAAGCCGCTGGTGGGGCCCTGCTGGTGGCCGACACCAACTTGCTGGTAATCAAGATTTGGGCGGAGCACGCCTTCGGCCAATGTCCCGCCTGGATTGCCGCGGCTGTGGCCCAGCCGCGCTACGACCTGGTGCTGCTGCTGGGCGTGGACGTGCCCTGGGAGCCCGATCCGCTGCGCGAACACCCGCAGTTGCGCCAGCACTTTTACGACCGCTACCGCGCTGCGCTGCGCGCGGGCCCCGACCCGTTTGCCGAAATCTGGGGGCCCCCGGCGCAGCGCCTGGCCGCGGCCCAGCAGCTGGTAGATGGGCTGCTGCGCGCCCAGCCGTAGCTTAGGGGCCTGTATAACCCTGTGCCTCCGCTACTGCCCGCGCCATGCCCGCCCTTGTTCTTGACAATGCCCAGTGCCGGGCCACCTTCGCCGCCCACGGGGCCGAGCTGACCGGCTTCGTTGCCGCCGCCACCGGCCTGGAATATGTGTGGCCCGCCGACCCCGCCGTGTGGGGCCGCCACGCGCCGGTACTGTTCCCCATCGTGGGGCGCCTGCCCGACGATACCTACCTGCATCAGGGCCAGGCCTACCGCCTGGGCCAGCACGGCTTCGCCCGCGACCAGGAATTTGCCGTGCTGCGCCACACCGCCGACGAGCTAGCCTTCCGCCTCACGGACTCGGCTGAAACCCGTGCCAACTACCCGTTTGTCTTCGAGCTGACCATTACTTATGCCCTGCGCGGCACCGCTCTGGCCGTGCGCTGGGACGTGCGCAACCCCGCCGGGACCCCCGCCGACGACCTGTTGTTCAGCATCGGGGCCCACCCGGCGTTTGGCTGCCCGCTGCTGCCGGGCGAGCGGTTCGAGGATTATTATTTTGAGTTTGACCACCCCGTAACGCTCAGCACGCAGCTGCTGCGCGGCGGCCTGCGCAGCGGCGAAACTGCCCCTGTGCTGCACCAGCAAGCCATCCTGCCGCTCACCTACGAGCTATTTGCCGACGACGCGCTGGTATTTGCCCACTACGATTTCACGCGCGTGGCGCTGCGGGCCCACGGCTCGCCGCACTTCGTACGCCTGCGCTTCGACGGCTTCCCCTACCTCGGCCTGTGGACCAAGGGCCCCGGGGCGGCGTTCGTGTGCATCGAGCCCTGGCACGGCGTGGCCAGCCCCACGGGGCCCCCGCAGGAGCTGCGCGATAAGGAAGGCATCCTCACGCTGGGCCCCGGCCAGGCGTTTGCGGCCACCTACGAAATAGAAATTGGCTGAGCCGCCGGAATTGTGTGGGGATCGGCGTTAAGCCCGGGGCTCCCGCTACGGTCTGAGGAGAAACTACTATTCGCCCCCTTTTTACTTCCCCAATGCCGTTCCGTGCGTGGTTTTGCTTGTTGCTGGCCGGGGCGCTGCGTGCGGCCGGGGCCCCGGCCCAGGCGCCGCATCAAGTGCCGGCCGATAGCCTGCGCCCCGGGCCCCCGCGCCGCGCCGCGCTCCTGGCGGCCGATGTAGTGGATGCCCTGAATGTAGCGGCGCCCCGGCTGCGGCTGGCCCCGCACGACTCGCTGGCCCTGGTGCGGGGCCACAAGTTTTTGGCGCTGCTGCCGGCCGTGGGCTACTCGCAGCAAACCGGCGCGCTGGCCGAAGTGGCGGCCAGCGTGGCGTTTCGCCGGCCGGGGGCCAACATGTCGACGGTGCTGGGGGCCCTTATCTACACGGCGCGGGCGCAGGCCATTGCCACGGTTGCGGCATCGGTGTGGGTGGCCGACAACCGTTGGAATTTTGTCAGTGACTACCGCGTCATGCGCTACCCACAAAGCACCTACGGCCTGGGCATGCACACCAGCACCACCGAGCAGGTGACAACGATGGACTATAACTACCTGCGCGCCTACCAGAGCGCGCTGCGCCGCCTGGGCCCCAGCTTCTACGCCGGGTTGGGAGTGCAGCTCGACGACCACTGGAATATTGTGAGCCGCAACGGCGCCCGCCAGGTTAGCACCATCTCGCACTACCGCGACGGCGTGCGCGGCCGTTCCCTCTCGGTGGGCCCCACGCTCAACTTCCTCTATGACAGCCGCGCCAACGCCATCAATCCGGCCGGCGGGGCTTACCTCAGCGCCGTGTTCCGGCCCAACCGGCAGGCCCTGGGCAGTACCACTAACTACGAAACCCTACTGCTCGAAGGCCGCGCCTACCTGCACCCCAGCCGCCGCTCGGCCAACGTACTGGCCTTCTGGTCGTACAACGCCCTGACCCTGAGGGGTAATCCTCCGTTTCTGGACCTGCCCAGCACCGGCTGGGACATGTCGAGCAACCTCGGCCGGGGCTACATCCAGGGACGGTTTCGGGGCAAAAATCTGCTCTACTTCGAAAGCGAGTACCGCTTCGGCCTCACCCGCAACCACCTGCTGGGCGGCGTGGTATTCGCCAACGCTCAAGCCGTGTCGGAAGACGCGCAGCGGCCCGACGAGCCCATTTCCAAGCGCTATGATAAGGTGGCCCCGGCCGTGGGCGTTGGCCTGCGCCTCAATCTCAACAAGGTGTCACACACCAACTTAGCCATCGACTACGCCCGCGGTATCCAGGGCTCCAGCAGCCTCTCGTTCAACGTGGGCGAGGTGTTTTGATTTTTAAATGCGGGGAGATGTGAAAATGTGGGGGGATGGACTGCCCATTTTACACATCTCCTCACATTAGATTGGCTGCCGAATAAAAAACTGCGTGATATTCCTATTTTTAACTCAAACTCAGGCACAAGTCTGACTCTTAAAAAAATTAGGCGCCTACGCGCGGGCGGTTGTAGTCGGGCTCCCAGTCGTTGATGGGGCGCGAAATGCCGGGGGGCAGGTCGAGATCGGGCAGGCCGGGGTCGCGCGGCTCGCCGCCGTCGTCGTCGCCATCGGGCGGCGGCGGTGGAGGGCCCACGCGGCGGCGCGGTACCACGAGTACGAACAGCAGCACGGCACAAAGCACAACGGCGTAGAGAAGCTGGTACATAGTAGGCAAGCAGAGAAGGTACGGCCGGACTAACAACGGCTAAAACCGCCCCGGTGTTTCAGCGGACCGCCGCTCTAAATTAATTGATTTCCACCGGAAAGCTAGCCGCCGCGGTAGAAAAAAGCCGCGGGCCCCCCGAATGGTTCCGGCCTGCCCTACCTTTGTGGCCTGTTTAGGGGTGCTGGCGTTGTGCACGACGCTGGCTGAGATGATACCCATCGAACCTGAACCGGGTAATGCCGGCGAAGGGAAATAAACAATCCGCGGACGTTTCCGCTTCGGCTCCGACCCCTGGGGCCCGGGCGCGTTCTACTTTTTTTACTTCTTTTTTGAAAATTCAACCCTTTGCGGGAGCCGTGCTGCTGGCGCTGGCCGCCGCGCCAGCGTGGGCGCAGGGCCCCGTGTCCGGCACCCTCACCGACGGCCGGGGCGCGGCCCTACCCGGCGCCACCATTACCCTGCCCGATGTGCCCGGCCTGGGCGCCACCACCGATGCCGCCGGCCGCTTCGTGCTGCCGGCCGTGCCCGCGGGGCCCCACACGCTGCGGGCCAGTTACGTGGGCTTCGAGGCCGTGGCCCTGCCGCTGCAAGGCCAGCCGGGCCCCCAGCAGCTGCCCGCGCTGGCTCTGCAAACGGCCCGCAACCTCACGCCCGAGGCCGTCGTCACGGCTACCCGCGCCAACGAGCGCACCGGCACCGCCTACCAAAACGTGAGCCGCGAGCAGCTCCAGGCCCGCAATTTCGGCCAGGACCTGCCCTACCTGCTCGATCAGACGCCGAGCGTCGTCACTACCTCGGACGCAGGCACCGGCGTGGGCTATACCGGCATCCGCATCCGCGGCACGGACGGTACGCGCATCAACGTGACCCTCAACGGGGTGCCGGTGAACGAAGCTGAAAGCCACGGCGTGTTTTTCGTCGATTTGCCCGATCTGGCGTCGTCCGTGCAGAGCATCCAGGTGCAGCGCGGGGCGGGGCCCAGCACCAACGGCGCGGGGGCTTTCGGGGCCAGCCTGAACGTGGAAACCCTGGGCCTGCGGCCGAAAGCCTACGCCGAAATCAACAACTCGGCCGGCTCGTTTGGCACCTGGAAAAGCACCGTGGCCGCCGGCACGGGCCTCATCAACAACCACTTCACGGTGGACGCCCGCGCCTCGCGGGTGCAGAGCGAGGGCTACATCGACCGGGGCGCGTCGCGGCTGAAGTCGCTGTACCTGGCCGGCACTTATTCCGACGAGAAAACCCTGCTCCGGGCCCTCATCATCACCGGTTACGAAACCACCTACCAAAGCTGGTACGGCCTGGCCGACTCGCTGCTCACCAAAAACCGCCGCTACAACGAGGCCGGTACCGACGCCGGCCAGCACCTGCCGGCCTACAAAAACCAAACCGACAACTACCAGCAGGACTACTACCAATTTCTGATTTCAAGGCAATTAACCCCTAATCTCAACCTGAGCGTGACGCCCTTCTGGACGCGGGGCGGCGGCTATTACGAGGAGTATAAGGCCAACCAGAGCTTTGCCAAGTACGGCATTGGGGGCCCCGTGTACCAGCCGCGCACCGGTGGCGGCCTCGACACGCTGACGACCACCGACGTCATCCGCCGGCGCTGGCTGAAAACCGACCTTTACGGCGCCACCTACGCCTTGCAGCTGCAGCCCAAGGGCACTGATTCGCGCCTGCAATCCTTCACCCTGGGCGGGGCCCTGGTGAACTACCGCGGCCAGCATTTCGACGAGCTGACTTGGGCCCAGCGGGGTAATAACATTCCCGAAACTGGCTACCGCTACGCCGAGGAGCCCAACGCCCACAAGCTTGACGTGAACAGCTACGCCCGCGCCACGGTGGCGCTGGGCGAGCGGCTTTCAGCCTTCGGCGACCTGCAATTTCGGTACGTGAACTACGAGCTGTTTGCGCCCGACGGCAGCCCCAACGGCGGCAAGAGCCAGCAAACCATCAAGTTCAATTTCCTGAACCCCAAGGCCGGCCTCACCTTCCAGGTGAAGGACGGGCTGGCGGCCTACGCCTCCTACGCCCTGGCCCAGCGCGAACCCACCCGCACCGACTACACCGACACGCCCGCCGACCGCCGCCCCACCTCCGAAATGCTCAACAACTTCGAGCTGGGCCTGCGCCGCACCACGGGCCCCATCCAATGGTCGGCCAACTACTACCTGATGCTGTACCGCAACCAGCTGGTGCTCAGCGGCCACCTCGACGACGTGGGCAACCCTATTCACGCCAACGTGCGCGACTCGTACCGCACCGGCCTGGAGCTGCAAGCCGCCGCGGTGCTGGCCCGGGGCCTCACCTTCAGCCCCACGGCCACGTTCAGCCGCAACAAAATCAACAACTACACCGACTACCTGGCCGACTATGACAACGGTGGCGAGCGGGGCACGGCTTTCCGGCAGACCAACATCTCGTTCTCGCCCAGCGTCACCTTCGCCTACACCCTGGAGTACGAGGCGCTGCCCGGCCTGCGCCTGGCCACGCTGGCCCGCTACGCCGGCCGCCAGTACCTGGATAACACCAGCACCGACAGCCGCAGCATCGCGCCCTACTACGTGCAGGACCTGCGCGTGCGCTACCTCTGGCACCCCGGCAAGCTGGGCTTCCGCGAGATTGAGCTGGCCGGCCTGCTCAACAACGTGCTGGGGGCCAAGTACGTGAACAACGGCTACACCTACGGCTACATCAGCGGCGGCCAGCCGCAGCACTACAGCTATTACTACCCGCAGGCCTTCACCAACTTCCTGGCCTCGGTGAACCTGCGCTGGTAGCGCAGCGCCAGGCGCTGAGTTAGGGCCCCCGGGGCCCCGGCGCAGCGCAGTATCTTTGCGAATATAACCATAGGGCCACCCGGTAGTTATCGGGTGGCCCTTACCGTAATTGCCATGCGCCGCTTAATATTCCTATTCTGCCTGCTGCTGGCCGCCGGGGGGGCCGGGGGGGCCGCCCCCGCCCCGGGGGGGCCGGCGCTCACCATTGCCGCCGCCGCCGATTTAAAGTACGTGCTCGACTCGCTGGTGACGATTTTTAACCGGCGGCATCCCGCAGCCCAGGCCAGCGTGGTGTATGGCTCGTCGGGCCGGTTTTATGAGCAACTGAGCCACGGGGCCCCATTCGACATTTTCTTTTCGGCCGACAGCGACTACCCGCGGCGCTTGCAGCAGGCGGGCCTCACGGCCGGGGCTCCGGTGCCCTACGCCCAGGGCCGCCTGGTGCTGTGGAGTAAGAAAGTCGACCCTAAGCTAAAGGGAATCAACACGCTGCTCGACCCCCGGATGCAGCGCGTGGCCATTGCCAACCCCGCCCACGCCCCCTACGGCCGCCGGGCCGAGGAAGTGCTGCGCCACTACCAGCTCTACGACCGGGTGCAGCCCCGGCTGGTGCTGGGCGAAAACATCGGCCAGGCCGCCCAGTACGCCAGCACCGGCGCGGCCGACGCCGGCCTGCTGGCCTACTCGCTGGCCCTCAGCCCCGAGCTGCGCCGCCTGGGCAAATTCTACCTGATTCCGGCCGCCGCCCACACGCCCTTGCAGCAGAGCTACGTGCTGCTGAAGCGGGCCCAGGGCAACGCCGCGGCCGCGGCTTTCGTGGCGTTTGTAGCCGGCCCGGTGGCCCGGCAAGCGCTGCGCAAGTACGGCTTCAGCCTGGCCGGCGGTCGCTAAAGCATTCATTCACCGTTATTTGCTACCCATCCGTTTGGCGTTTGAGCTAACCCCCGATTATTGGGAAACCCTGCGCCTGACGCTGGCCCTGGCCACCTGCACGGCGGGGCTGCTGCTGCTGCTGGGCATCCCGCTGGCCTACGCCCTGGTGCACAGCCGGGGCTTTTTCAAGCCGCTGCTGGAGGCCGTGGTGGGCCTGCCGCTGGTGCTGCCGCCCACCGTAATCGGGTTTTACCTACTGCTGGCGTTCAGCGACGACACAGCGCTGGGGCGGTTTTTAATTAACACGCTGGGGCTGAGCCTGAACTTCACGTTTGCCGGCATTCTGGTGGGGTCGCTGGTGTACAGCCTGCCGTTTATGGTGCAGCCGCTGCAAGCCGGGTTCCAAAACCTGCCGCGCTCCCTCACCGAGGCATCCCACACGCTGGGTAAGTCGCGCCTCACCACGCTCTGGCGGGTGCTACTGCCCAACATGAAGCCCGCCCTGCTCAGCGGCACCGTGCTGGCCTTTGCCCACACCCTGGGCGAGTTCGGGGTGGTGCTGATGATTGGCGGCAACCTGCCGGGCCGCACCCGCGTGGCCTCCATCGCCATCTACGACGAGCAGCAGAGCCTGCACTACCCGCAGGCCAACGCCTACGCCCTCACGTTGTTGGGCGTGGCCTTTGTTATTTTGGTGCTACTCTTTTACGTAACAAAAAGAGACTCCGCCCGCCGCCTGCTGTAATTGTCCGTGCAAAAGTAAATGGGTCGTTACTTGACTGTTATAATTTGTTGGTCAGCAACTTATGGCTATCCAATAACTAACAACTAATGACTGACAACTTAATTGTCCGTGATTGACTTCCACCTCCGCAAAGCCCTGCACACCGCCGCCGGCCCCCGCACCCTCGACGTGGCCCTGGCCCTGGCCCCCGGCGAGCTGCTGGCCGTAACGGGGCCCTCGGGCGCCGGCAAAACCACCCTGCTGCGTCTGCTCGCCGGCCTCGACCGGCCCGACGGCGGCTTCGTGCGGGCCGGGGGCCAGGTTTGGTACGACCAGGATGCGCGCCAGTGGCTGCCGCCGCAGCGGCGCCCGCTGGGCTTCGTGTTTCAGGACTATGCCCTGTTTCCGAATATGACGGTGCGCGAAAACCTGGCCTTTGCCGCCGCCGGTCAGCCCGGCGCGGGGCCCCTGGTAGCCGAGCTGCTGGCCCTGATGGAGCTAACCGAGCTGGCCCCGCGCCGCCCCGGGGCCCTGTCGGGCGGCCAGCAGCAGCGCGTGGCGCTGGCCCGCGCCCTGGCCCGCCGCCCGCGCCTGCTCCTGCTCGACGAGCCCCTCTCGGCCCTCGACCTGCCCACCCGCCTGCGCCTCCAGCAGGTGCTGGCCGATGCGCACCAGCACTTTGGCCTCACCACGCTGCTCATCAGCCACGACCCGGCCGAAATTGCCCGCCTCGCCCACCGCGTGGTGGAGCTGGACCTGGGCCAAGTGCGCCGCGTGGGGCCCCCGGCGCCGGAGCCCCCGGGGCCCCTGGCAGGCCGGGTAGTGGCAATATTGCCCAGTGGCCGGCTGCTGGTGCAGTTGGCCGGCGGCCCCACTCTCACAGATGTGCCCGCGCCGCCCGGCCGCACCTACGCCCCCGGCGACGAGCTGGCGCTGACGGTGGGCGTGGAATAGAGCCCCCGCCTGGCCGCGCGGCCGGCTAATAATTTGCCGCTGCCCACGCGGCCTGCTGAACGTCCTGCGGCTTGGCTTGTTACCTTTGCTCCCCCCCCATAACTTCCCCCCCCATGTCCTCCATCGCCGACGTCCTTGCCCCCGAAGCCAAAGCCCACACCGCCCAGGGCGGCAGCACCAACGCCAACGGCTTCACCGATTATTTCGACCTCGATGGCCTGCTCACCGAGGAGCATATCCTTGTGCGCCAGAGCATCCGCGACTTCGTAAAAAAGGAGATTTCGCCCAACATCGAGAAGTGGGCCCAGCAGGCGCATTTCCCCTCCGAAATCGTGCGCAAGTTTGGCGACGTGGGGGCCTTCGGGCCCACCATCCCCACCGAGTACGGCGGTGGCGGCATGGACTACATCAGCTATGGCCTGATTATGCAGGAAATTGAGCGCGGCGACTCCGGGATGCGTTCCACGGCCTCGGTGCAGGGCTCGCTCGTGATGTTCCCCATTTATCAGTACGGCTCGGAGGCGCAGCGCCAGAAGTTCCTACCCAGGCTGGCCAGCGGCGAGTGGCTGGGCTGCTTCGGCCTCACGGAGCCCGACCACGGCTCTAACCCCGGCGGCATGACCACCAACATCAAGGAGGAAGGCGACCACTACGTTTTGAACGGTGCCAAGCTCTGGATTTCTAACTCCCCCGAGTGCCAGGTGGCCGTGGTCTGGGCCAAAAACGAGCAAGGCCGCATCAAGGGCGTCCTTGTGGAGCGCGGCATGGAAGGCTTCACCACGCCCGAAATCCATAACAAGTGGAGCCTGCGGGCCAGCACCACCGGCGAGCTGGTATTCGACAACGTGCGGATTCCCAAGGAGAACATACTCCCCAACATCGAAGGCCTCCGGGGCCCCCTCAGCTGCCTCGACTCGGCCCGCTTCGGCATTGCCTGGGGCGCCATCGGCGCGGCCATCGACTGCTACGAGTCGGCCCTCAAGTATAGCCTGGAGCGCGAGCAGTTCGGCAAGCCCATCGCCGCCTTCCAGCTCCAGCAGCGCAAACTGGCCGAGATGATCACCGAAATTACCAAGGCCCAGCTCATGGCCTGGCGCCTGGGCGTGCTCAAAAATGAAGGCAAGGCCACCAGCGCCCAAATCAGCATGGCCAAGCGCAACTCCGTCGACATGGCCCTGCACGTGGCCCGCGAGGCCCGCCAGATTCACGGCGGCATGGGCATCACCGGCGAGTATCCCATCATGCGCCACATGATGAACCTCGAATCGGTTATCACCTACGAAGGCACCCACGATATCCACCTGCTCATTACGGGCGCGGATATCACGGGAATTCAGGCGTTTAAGTAAGGATCTAATCCAATAAAATCGAAAACGGCCGTCTCGATTTGGGACGGCCGTTTGCATAGACCAAGATGTTACTTTTCTAGTAAATAAACATCCTCGTGATAAAGCAAAGACTGGCTAGAGTGAACCGATACACTGGTGACTTTCCAACCGACTTGTTTTAAAGAATTGATTTTGCGAATTTCTGCTTGATATAGTTGTTCACTGGCTAGTAGCTGTTTGTCAGCACTATTGCCGTGGGTCTTATCATCAATGACCTGCGTATCAGTTTCGCCGGTAGGACTGACGGTAACTAGAGAATAGTTATTAAAGCTAATTCGGAAGTGTGTGTTAAGTTACTACCCGTAGGCGAGGCGTAAATTTGGCTATGGATTACCTGAGTTTGCGCGAGCGGCCCCGCCAGTTTCTGGCCCTAACCAGCTTGCGAGCGGCGGAGTTTGACGACTTGCTGACCGACTTTGCCCCGGCCTGGGAGCGCCACCACCGCTACCACACCCTGGAAGGAACCAAACGGGCGTTCCCCGCCCACCGCGAGCGGGCCAACGCCGTGCTGGCGGGCAGCGATATAAAGCTCTTTTTTCTGCTCACCTACCTCAAAAGCAACGCCTTGCAAGAGCACCAGGCCGCCAGCTTTGGCATTTCGCAAGCGCGCGTCAGCCACTTGGCTACCGCCCTGCTGGGCGTGCTCAACCAGGTGCTGGCCCGGCGCGGGCTGCTGCCCGTGCGCGACGGCGGCGAGTTGGCTCAGCGCCTGGCTAACCACCCGGAGCCGGTCTTTGCCTACGACGGGGTCGAGCGGGGCGTACCACGTAACACGGACCGGGAGGCCCAGGCCGAGGAGTACAGCGCCAAAAAAAAGCGCACCGCGTAAAAAACATGACCTTATGCGATTCCACGCAGTACGTGCATTTTCTCTCGGCTACGGAAAGCGGGCGAGCGCACGACAAAAAACTGGCCGACGAGTACGCGCTGCACCTACCGGCGGGCTGCGTGTTACGGCAGGATTTGGGCTTGCTGGGCCACGCCCCGACCGGGGTCGTGGTGGAGATGCCCCACAAGAAGCCGCCGAAGCGGGAGTTGACGTTTGCCCAAAAGCTGTATAACCAGTTGCTGAGTCCGTTGCGCGTCGTTATCGAACACGCGCACAGCGGTATCAAGCGCCTGCACAGGGTGCAGGGCACTATCCGCTTGCGCGGCGAATGGGTGCGCGATACGGTCATGGTCGTGGCCTGTGGGCTGCACAACCTGCGCGTGCGCAGCCCGCACCGCGCCTATCGCGCACCTGTCCACGCGAAACTCGCTAACTACGCCGAATAAGCTTTATTGTAAACCCGGCCTATTACCATCATGTAGCCGCTGGGCTCGGTGGTCTTCGGATAAAAAGCCCAGGAGCCAGTTGCGGCTAGGACCAGGGCTGCCAAAGCAAAGAATTTCTTCATGATGAGGGATGGTTGAAGGGAAATAAAAGCTCACGCAAGCTATTCCGCCAGCATTATTATTTAATGAACAATGCTGGCTGTCAGGCCACCACGTATACCCCGCTCTCTGGCTGCGCTAGAAGCTTCAGCAATATTTATTTACTCGATTAAATAAAGCTGTTATGTCCACCACTGATTCCTTCCACTACCTCACCGATGCCGCCGGCAAGCCCGAGGCCGTGGTATTGCCGATGGCCGATTGGCTGGAGTTGAAGCAGTATTACCGCCAGTTGCAAGGGCGCGAATTGGTGCTGAACGGAATGCATAGGGCCCTGCGTGAGGTGCCGGAAATACTGACCGGCCGCCAGCCCGAAATCAGCCTGGATGATTTCCTGGCTTCGCTGTGAGTGAGCCAAGCGTACTGGTTGTAACCACGGCAAATTTCCGACGGGAAGCTAAGCCTCAGTTGAAAAATATCGTTCGCTAAAGCCCGAGCTGGCCCGATTGGCCGAAATGCTGCGACAGGAATCTACCCACGGCGAACCGCTGGGGCAGGATTGTTATAAGATTCGCTTGGCTATTGCCAGTAAAAGCCGTGGCAAAAGCGGCGGGGCCCGTGTCATCACTTACCGCCGGGTTATTGATGAAAAAGCCCAAAAGGTCAAACTGTTCTTGCTAGCTATTTACGACAAAGCGGAAACAGCATCAATCGGTAAAGATGAAACAGCACGTCTGCTGAAGAACGTTACGGAAGAGTAATCGGCAAACTTTCAGTTCAAAGTTGGTACGTACGGTTCGCAGGGCCCCCAGCGCTTAGCCTTATGTCTTTCCTTAGCGGTTATTCGGCTGGTTCGCCATCTGCCCCGTAATTTGGCCCCATGAAGCAGGCTACCGAACCCCTCGTGCTACTGGAGTGCCTCGTCGCGGGCACCTCGCACCGCCGCCCCGAAATCGACGAAGTAGAGCCTTCGCTGCAAATTGGGCAGGCCCTGCTGCTGACCCGCGAGCCCGACAGCCACTACGACGACTGGGCCGTGCAGGTACACACCCACCCCACCACCCACCCGGCCAACGTGTGGCTCGGCTACCTGCCCGAGGGCCACAACGAAACGGTGGCGCGGATGCTTGACGCCGGCTTCGACATTGGGGCCCGCCTCAACCACAAAGCCTGGGAAGACGACTGGCTGCACCTCGATATTGAAGTGCTAATGAACCGTTAGCAGAGCCTAGGCGCTTCGTGCGGTTTTGCTAAAAAAACGGGAGCTTTTTTCCGGCGGTTGGGGTTGAGTAACAGGGCCCCGACGGCTGCCAACTGACCACTACCAACCGATAACTAACCCATGCGCGAAGCCTATCTCACCGGCGGCAACGAACAGTTCGACGCCACCGACAAGGACATCGACAAGGCCCTGCGGCCGCTGTCGTTCGACGACTTCACGGGCCAGGCCAAAATCCTGGAAAACCTGAAGGTGTTCGTAGCCGCCGCCAAGCAGCGCGGCGACGCCCTCGACCACGTACTGCTGCACGGGCCCCCCGGCCTGGGCAAAACCACGCTCTCCCACATCATTGCCAACGAGCTGGGCAGCAGCATCAAGATGACTTCGGGGCCCGTGCTCGACAAGCCTTCGGACCTGGCCGGCCTGCTTACCAACCTGGAGCCGCACGATGTGCTGTTCATCGACGAAATCCACCGCCTGAATCCCGTGGTGGAAGAGTACCTGTACTCGGCGATGGAGGACTACCGCATCGACATCATGCTCGACTCGGGCCCCAACGCCCGCTCGGTGCAGATTTCGCTCTCGCCTTTTACCCTCGTGGGGGCCACCACCCGCTCGGGCATGCTCACGGCGCCGCTGCGGGCCCGCTTCGGTATTTCGGCCCGGCTGGAATATTATGATTCCAAGCTACTGACCACCATTGTGCTACGCTCGGCTGAAATCCTGGGCACGCCCATTCACGAGGACGCGGCCTTTGAAATTGCCCGCCGCTCGCGCGGCACCCCGCGCATTGCCAATAACCTGCTGCGCCGCACCCGCGACTTTGCTCAAATCAAGGGCGACGGCACCATCACGGTGGATATTGCGCAGTTTGCCCTGAACGCGCTGGACGTGGACGCCCGCGGCCTCGACGACATGGACAAGCGCATCCTCACCACCATCATCGACAAGTTCAAAGGGGGCCCCGTGGGCATCACTACCATCGCCACGGCCTGCGGCGAGGAGGGCGAAACCATCGAGGAAGTGTACGAGCCGTTCCTCATCCAGGAAGGCTATATCAAGCGCACCTCGCGCGGCCGCGAGGCTACCGAAGCTGCCTACCACCACCTGGGCCGCTTGCTGCCCAACCATCTGCGCGGCAACAACGGCGACTTATTTGCCGAGATTACGGCGTAATAGCCGTTTAAATAGGCCGTCAGATAAGCATAACGGCCTATCTAAATGGAAAAGATTGCCAAATTTCCTCTGCACAGCACACGGAACGCGCCGCCCCAAGCGGTGCGTTCTTCGTTTATTTAGGGCCCTAAATACCTGTTTTCTAATGCTTCTTCGCGCTGATTGGACGTCTTTCATTAAACGCCGCGCGGTCGAGCTGGGCTTCATGGCGTGCGGTATTTCCAAGGCGGAGTTCCTGGAAGACGAAGCCCCGCGGCTCGAAAATTGGCTCAAGCACGGCATGAACGGTCGCATGGCCTATATGGAAAACCACTTCGACAAGCGCCTCGACCCACGCTTGTTGGTGGACGGGGCCAAATCGGTGATTTCGCTGCTGCTCAATTACTACCCGCCCAAGGAAGAGCAGCAGCCCGACGATACGCTGAAAATCAGTAAGTACGCCTATGGGCGCGACTACCACTTCGTCATCAAAGACAAGCTGAAAATGCTGCTGGCTGATATGCAGGCCGAGATTGGCGAAATTGGTGGGCGCTGCTTCGTCGATTCGGCCCCGGTGCTGGACAAGGCCTGGGCCAAGAAAAGTGGCCTGGGCTGGGTGGGCAAAAACTCCAACCTCATCACGCCGGGCAGCGGCTCGTTCTACTTCATCGCCGAATTGATTGTGGACGTGGACCTTGAGTACGACGGGGCCATCCGCGACTACTGCGGCACATGCACCAAGTGCCTAGATGCCTGTCCAACGCAAGCCATTACCGAACCCTATGTGGTGGACGGCAGCAAGTGCATCAGCTACTTCACCATCGAGCTGAAGGACCAGATTCCGACCGAAGTAGGTGGTAAGTTTGGCAATTGGGTGTTTGGCTGCGATATCTGCCAGGACGTATGCCCGTGGAACCGCTTCGCCAAGCCCCACCAGGAGCCGCAATTCCAGGCCCACCCCGACCTGAAAAACCTAACGCCCGGCGACTGGCGCGAAATCACCCACGAACTGTTCACGGAACTGTTCCGCCAGTCGGCGGTGAAGCGGACGGGCTACGCGGGCCTCACACGCAACATCAAATTCGTTTTGCCCGAAGCGTAACCCCGTGGGGCCCTAAACGCCGCTTAGGGCGGGCCCCAGGCCGGCGTGGGCTCGGAATACCCGCTTGAGCACGCGGCGGTAGAGGCGCGAAAATTCGGCATAGCACCACGTGCGGAAGTACGCCAGGTCGGCCGGCAATACGGTTTTGAGCGCTTTGCGCAGTTCTTTCTCAAACAGCAATCTGCTAAAACTAACTTTTAGCAAGATGATTTTGGCATATTCGAGCATGGGACTTGGGTGGGCTAGGGAAAGGAGGGCAAAGCAGCCGGCCGCGTACACAAGTTACATCGGCTTAAGCACCGCCGCTCGGGTAGGAACGCGGTGCTCAACGGTTACGGTGCTCTAGTACGCAAGGAAATCGACCAGGGCTACCTTTTCGGCGGGCGAATCCCCAAATTTTATAGATGCAGTTAGGTCCTGATGCTTGGAAATAGCTGATTTCCACTAACAACGAGTTAGGCTATTATAGAGAATGTACTAAAAAAAACCGCCGGCTTCGCGCATTGCGAGGCCGGCGGTTTTTAATCTGTAGGATGGATCTGAGCCAGTTGCTTAGGCACCTACTAAGCCACCAGCGCGCGAAGCGTCAAGAACCTCGGCAGCCTGTAAGTATTCATCGAATGCAGCAGCAGCGTCATTCGCGGTGTACGGGCTAGCTAAGCCCGTGGTAATGGGGA
Source organism: Hymenobacter nivis (assembly GCF_003149515.1). NCBI lineage: Bacteria > Pseudomonadati > Bacteroidota > Cytophagia > Cytophagales > Hymenobacteraceae > Hymenobacter > Hymenobacter nivis. The sequence goes on along the minus strand of NZ_CP029145.1, from coordinate 2,721,910 downwards.
CGTTCGACTGAACGGTGTTGTTCTCGATTGGGCTTGGAGCCGTGTATGCTGGGATACCGTAGCCAAAAGGTGACGTAGTGGATGTTGGACCAGTCACACCACTTGTGTAGGTAGGATGCGCGGCAGCGTCATCACCTGGGTTAACCCAAGCCCGCTGGCCACGCATGGTGCGGATGTGCGAAGCGTGACGAGCTTCCACCGAGTGAATTTGTAGCGCTACAGTCAACAAGTCAGTGCCGAGCAATTCGCCGGCCCGGCCCTTGTATGCGCGCACGCCGGTATCTTCTAGTAATTGAGCAATGCCAAGCTGGCTGGTAGCAAAAGTTCCACCATTGAAAGTTGCCAGCGTGGCGAACACTGATGACTTGAACGTCACACCCGTAACCGGGGTGCCATAGAGGCTTGTGATAGCGCCACTCAGCAATTTAACGTGTGAGTCTTCGTGCTTCTTAATCTGGTCGATAGCTGCTTTGTCAGCGGCTGCGGCGCCCATGTATTGGGTCGATGCTTGCACCTTTTTGTAAAAGTCCTGCTCGAACAGCTCCAGGGTAAGTGCGTACTGCAACACATCTACTGGCATGGACTGCGTGCCGGCGTAGGCCTTTTGAAACAGAGCCCCCAGGAAAAGGGGCGTAGCGGTGAGGGCCGCACGTTTGGCTACCGTGCCCAGGGAACTGAAAACGGCGCGGCGCGAATCGAAGCGGCCCAGAACGTCGGCGTCCACTTCACCGAGCTGGTCAATTATTTTGAAGAAATCCATAACAGAGGTTGATGACTAGTAGAAAAGAAAGGGATTACATGCCAACCATGCTGGCATCGAGCTTCTCCATGACGAAGCCAGAAGCAGCTTTGATGACGTCAAGTGGGGCCATGGCCTTATCGAGGCCACTAATGGGGTCTACCTGGTCATCAGCCGCGAAAGAGCCCGGATTAATCAAATCACGGACATAAGCCGCATGGCGGCCTTCAACCGATACAATCTGACCAGCAATGACCAGGTAAGCGGCAGTTTTGATGAGTTTGCCGGCTCCATTGTAAGCGGCTACGCCCAAGTCCTCGAATGCCTTCGCGGCGTCGAGCACGCCCAGTTTGACATCGCCGGCCGCCATGAGGCGCTTGGTGAAATCAATGCCTGTGAAGTTCGGAGTCAAATCTTGCAAAATCTTGCCAGGAGCATCGCGGTTGATGGCAGCCTTGAAGAAGTCGCGGTGAATGGCTTCGTGGGATGCTACTTCGGCAAAGTAAGCGGTTTCAGCAGGCGAGAAACCCATCACGGTAGATGCTTTCACTTGTGCGTAAAAAGCAGCTTCGAGTTGTTCCAGGGCGTAAGCGTAGTTTAGCACACCAACGTCGCCCGAGCCCAAGCTTACAGTGCCTCCGACTGGAGGAGGAGTGGGGCCAGTGGTGTCATCTTTCGAGCAACCGGCCAGTAACAGCGCGGTAGCCCCAGCAGTAGCGCCGGCATACATGAAGAACGAACGCCGTTTGATAGGCGTGTACAACGGCTTGGCGATGTTTAGCTCGTCCTGGTCGCCTACTTGGGAGTGTTGGGACATGGTGAAAAAGGAAAATGGTAAAAAATGAAATAAACTGATTTTCATTGCCCGGCACTCCGGTATAGCTGCGTGTTGGTGCAAGCAACATGCACCAAATGAACTGCGCGCCAAAGGCGTTTCGTGGGCTAGATACGGGCCGCCGCGTCGAAGGGATTGTGTTATTCATTAAATTATTTTGTTCTTGTTTTAATACAATGCTGATAATACTGAGCTATAGCTGCCTTATTTAGTGGTTCAGGCCATTTTAAGCCTCTTAAATGATAGAGATTAAAAATAGATTGAGAACGATTGCACTGCCATTTCTGGCCATTATTTTTTCGCTATTGGCTGCCCGGCCCAGTTGGGCCCAGCCCGAGCCACTGCACGCTGAGCTGGTGCTCGGCCCGGCCAGCGTGCCGGTCACGGGTACCTATACCCTGGCGTTTCGGCTGCGCGGGGCCCCCCTGGCGGAGTACACGGAGTTTCCTGATTTGGAAGGCTTTAAAAAAGCCGGCAAAACGAGCACTACCACTACCCAAATTGTGGCGGGCCGCCGCTTTAGCGAGCTAACCCTGACGCAGCGCTACGCCCCCTACGGCGAGGGCGACTACGCCATCAAGCCGTTCCAACTAACGGTGAACGGCCTGCGCGTGCGTAGCGGCGGCGGCACCGTGCACGTGGGCCCGGCGGTAATAACGGTGCCGGCCGCCAAGGCTCCGGCGGCCGGCACCGCGCCCCTGCAAGGCGTGGGGGCCCTCGACCAGCTATTTGGCAAGCCCAAGCCGGCCCTGTACCTGGACGTGCCCGACCGCGGGGCCCTGGCCCTGGAGGCCGACCGGCGGCAGGTGTACGTGGGCGAGGGCGTACGCGTGGCGCTGTCGTTTTACCTGCGGCCCGCCGACCAGGCAGTGCTGGCCTTCCACGATTTCGACGAGCAGCTGCCGCGCCTCATCGGCCAGCTGCGCCAAACCACGGCCTGGGAAGTGCCCGCCGCCGAGCAGCGGGTGCTGCCCGACACCGTGCGCCGCGGCGGCGAGCTGCTGCTGCGCTTCCGGCTGGCCGAAACCACCTACTACCCGCTCACGGCCCAGCCCCTGCGCTTCCCGCCCCTGGCCCTGACGATGACTAAGTTCCGGCTCCTGAAAAAGCCCGAGCCGGGCGTGGACGGCCGCCTGGCCCAGTACAAAACTTATCTGGCCCCAGCCCTGGCGGTGGCCGTGCGCCCGCTGCCGGCGCGGCGCGGTGGGGGGAGGCCGGCGGCCGTGGGCCATTACCAGCTGCACGAATCCATTAGCCGCACCGAGTTTGCGGCAGGGCAGGTGTTCAGCTATACGTTTGGTGTGGAGGGGCGCGGTAACTTGGGGGCCCTGCCGCCGCCGGTGCTGGCCCCGCGGCCCGGCCTGGCCGTGTACGGCCCCGAGGTGCGCGACGAAACCTTGCCCGGCGGGGGGGGGCGCAAGCTGTTTCGCTACCGGCTGGTGGCCCAGCGGCCGGGGCCCCTGCCGCTCGACAGCCTTTTGCAATTGGCCGTGTTCGATCCCGTGACGGGGCGCTACGACACGCTGCGCTCGGCCCTGCGCCTCCAGATTCGGGCCGGGGCGGCCGCGGCGGCGCTGGCTCCCGCAGCAGCCAGTGCGGCGCCCGCCGATCCATTTTACGGCCCCGCCATTGCCCGCGCCGATGCCGTCTGGCAGCCCCTCGATGCCTATGGCCAGGCGCGGCGCTACGCCGGGGGCCTACTGCTGGCGCTGCTGGGCCTTGCCACCGCCGGCTGGTGGCAGGCCCGGCGGCGCACCGGCTGATAATTTTCCCGCGAACTTGCCGGCCCGTTGCCCCTTATTTCGCTCTTTCTTTGTTTCGTTTGCTCATGTCCAATACTTTCGGTACCCTTTTTCGCATCACTACCTTCGGCGAGTCGCACGGCACCGGCATTGGGGTAATTATTGACGGCTGCCCGGCGGGCCTGGCCGTCGAAGCGGCGCACATCCAAGCCGCGCTGGACCGACGCCGCCCCGGCCAAAGCGAGCTGACCACGCCGCGCAACGAGGCCGACCGCGTGCAAATTCAGTCGGGCCTGTTTGAGGGCCTGACCACCGGCACGCCCATCAGCCTGTTCATTCCCAACGCCGACCAGCGCTCCGACGACTACTCGCACATTGCCCAAGCCTACCGCCCCAGCCACGCCGACTACACCTACGACGCCAAATACGGCCGCCGCGACCACCGCGGCGGGGGGCGTAGCTCGGCCCGTGAAACGGCTGCCCGTGTAGCCGCCGGGGCTGTGGCCGCGCAGCTGCTGGCGCACTTCGGGGTGCGGGTACAGGCCTACGTGTCGGCGGTGGGCGAAATTGAAGTGCCCGTGGGCTACGCGGAATTGGACCTGAGCCTGACTGATACCAACCTCGTGCGCTGCCCCGACCCTGCCACCGCGGCCCGCATGGAGGACCGCATCCGGGCTGCGCGCGACGCGCACGACACCGTGGGCGGCGTGATTACGGGCGTGGCTACCGGCGTGCCGGCGGGCCTCGGCGAGCCGGTGTTCGACAAGCTACCCGCCGTGCTGGGCCACGCCCTGCTCAGCATCAACGCGGTGAAGGGGTTCGAGTTCGGCTCGGGCTTTGAAGGCACGAAGCAGGCCGGCTCGCAGCACAACGACGAGTTTTATACTGACGAAGCTGGCCGAATCGCCACCCGCACCAACCGCAGCGGCGGCAGCCAGGGCGGCATTTCCAACGGCCAGGATATCTACTTTCGGGTGGCGTTCAAGCCCGTGGCCACCATCTTGCAGCCTCAGCCTACCGTCAACCAGGCCGGCGAAGCCGTGACGCTGGCCGGCCGCGGCCGCCACGATCCCTGCGTGCTGCCCCGCGCCGTGCCCATCGTGGAGGCCATGACCCACCTCGTGCTGGTCGATTTGCTGCTGCGGGCGCGCAGCAACAAGCTGTAAGTTAGATTATAGCAGTTTTCAGGTCGGTGTACTGCCTGGTCCGCCGGTACGCGGGCCTGAAAATTACTCTAGGTGGCATGCACCATACTGTTCACGAAGTAGAATGCGAAAACGAAGTAGGGTGCGGGGCTTGCCCCCGCCCGTCCTTGAACGGTTCAGTCGGCTTTCGTTCAACGACGAGCCGGGACAAGCCCCGCACCCTACTTCGTGGTATGCACTATCCTTAACTAGACTAATTAAGAATAGATTGGCAAGGGGAGCTGTGCCGCTGTAGTACCTTTGCAACCTCTCCCGCGCCGGCGCTGTTGTGGTACCGTCCCTGGGGGCCCTTGTCCCGTACAGTCAACTCCTTACCGCCATGTCCGCTATATCCATTTACGCCGAAGCCTCGCCGAACCCGGAGAGCATGAAATTTGTCCTCAACCAGCAGCTCCTCGCCGACGGCGTGAGCGTGGATTACCCAACGCTGGAGGCCGCCGCCAACTCGCCCGTAGCCCAGGAGCTGTTCGGGTTCGACTACGTGGGCCGCGTGTTCATCGCCCAGAACTTCGTCACTGTTACCAAAAACCATCCTGATCTGGCCTGGACGCAGCTCATCCCCGAGCTGCGCCAGTTCCTGAAGGGCTACGTGGAGGCCGGGGGCCCCTTATTTACCGTAGACCCCGCCGCTGAGCAAAAGGCCGCCCAGGAGGCTACGGCCGGCGACCCCACCGCTCAGGAAGGCCAAACGGCCCAGAAAATCATCGACTTGCTCGATAACTACGTGCGCCCCGCCGTGGAGCAGGACGGGGGCAATATTACCTTCAAAAGCTACCACGAAGGCGTCGTGACCGTGAACCTGCAAGGCTCGTGCTCGGGCTGCCCCTCGGCCACCGTCACGCTGAAATCAGGCATCGAAAACCTGCTCAAGCGCATGGTGCCCGAAGTGCAAAGCGTCGTCGCCGAGGGCATCTTGGTATAGCTTGATTCGAACGCAAAAAGGCCGCTTCCAAATCTGGGAGCGGCCTTTTTGCGTTATCAGCAAAAGCCAAAATGCAAAAGAGCCCGGCCATCGGGGCCGGGCTCTTTTGCAAATGCCAGAAGGGCGGGGGCGAGCCTGGCAGAAGCCCGCCCCGGGGCCCTAGCTTACCGTGCTGCGGCTCAGCTTGGGCGTGCCGCCGGTCAGGTCCACCACATCCTCGCCCGCGGCGAGGCGCTCGCGCTCTTCCTTCTTCCCGTAGGTGTCCAAGATGATGGGCGTAGCAATAAACAGCGACGAATACGTACCGAAGATGATGCCGATCATCATAGCAAACGAGAACGAGCGAAGTGTCTCACCGCCAAAGATGTACAGCACCAAAACCACCAGGAAAACGGTCGTGAACGTAATCATTGTCCGCGAGAAGGTCGAGTTCAAGGCCGGGTTTACCACTTGGGCAAACGTCAGCTTAGGGTTCTCGCGCAGGTACTCGCGCACCCGGTCGTAAATCACCACTGTGTCGTTCATCGAGAAGCCGATAACGGAAAGCACGGCGGCCACAAAAATCTGATCCATCTCGTAGTTCAACCCGAAGGCGCGGGCAATTGGGTAAGAGGCAATTACCAACAGCGCATCGTGGAATAGTGCGATAACGGCCGCCATCGAGTATTGCCACTTCTCGAAGCGGAAGAGCACGTACACGAAGATGCCCAGCAGCGTCAGGCCCAGGCTCAGCACCGAGGTGCGCTTGATGTCGTCGGCAATGGTGGCGCCCACTTTGGAACTGCTAACAATATTCTTATCTGTAGTCCCAAAAGGCGTTAGGCCCCGTAGCAGCGTGGCCCGGACTTGCTTATCGGCTGTAGGGCTTTCGTCGGTGGCGAGGTAGCTGGTGGTTACGCGCAGGCGGCTATCGGCGCCGTACTGCTTCACCTCGATGCCGGCGCCTTTGAAGGCGGGGCGCAGCACGTCGGCCACGTCGGAGGCCACCATGTTCTTGTTGAAATCGATGACGTAGGCGCGGCCGCCGGTGAAGTCAACGCCCAGGTTGGGGCCCCCTTGCAGGTACATCAGCACGAAGCCGATGACGATGACGGTAGTCGAAAAGGCGTAGGCAATCTTGCGCTTGCCCACGATGTCAAAATTCACGTTCTGGAACAGGTTGCGCGAGAGGAAGGTCGAAAAGGAGATTTTGCTGATTTCCTTGCCCTTCACCAGGGCCTCGATGATGAGGCGCGATACGAACACGGCCGACAGGAACGAGGTGAGCACGCCGATGCCGAGCGTGATGGCGAAGTTCTGCACCGGGCCGGTGCCGAAGAAGCCCAGAATCACGGCGATGAGCATCGTGGTTACGTTCGAGTCGAAGATGGCCGAGAAGGCGCGTGAGTAGCCGGCATTGATGGCATCGGGGAGGTTGTGCCCGTGGTTAAGCTCTTCGCGGATGCGCTCGAAAATCAGCACGTTGGCGTCCACCGACGAGGCAATAACCAGAATCAGGCCCGCGATGCCGGGCAGGGTGAGGGCCGTCTGGAACGCGGCCAGCACGCCCAGAATCAGGAACATATTGAAGAGCAGGGCGGCGTCGGCCACTAGGCCAGCGCGGCCGTAGTAGGCGGCCATGAAGGCCATGATGATCAGCAAGCCAGCCAGCGACGAGTACAGGCCCTGGTTGATGGCTTCTTTACCCAGCGAGGGGCCCACCACAGCTTCTTCCACGATGCGGGTGGGGGCGGGCAGCTTGCCGGCCTTCAGCACGTTGGCCAAATCCTGGGCTTCTTCGATGGAAAAGTTGCCCGAGATGCTGGTGTTGCCACCGGCAATTTCGCCCTGCACCACGGGGTCCGAGTACACGTAGTCGTCGAGCACAATGCCCACTTGGCGGCCGATGTTGGCGGCCGTCATGCGCTGCCACTTTTTGGCGCCGCTCGGGTTCATGCTCATGCTCACCTCGGGGTGGCCGCTCTGGTCGTAGTCCTGGCGGGCATCGGCCACTACTTCGCCGGCCACGGGGGCCTGGCCGTCGCGGGTTTTCTTGATGGGGTTCAGCTCCAGGTACTCCTGGCGGTCAACCACGGTGGGCTTCACGCTCCAGAGCAGGGCCAGGTTGGGGGGCAAAATGGCCTTGGCTTCGGGGCTGTGCAGCAGGGCGTTCATGCGGGCGGTGTCGCGCAGGGCCACGCCCAGGCGGCCGGGCATGGTGAGCAAGCGGGCCAGGGGCCCCACTTTTTGTGAAGCGGCGGCCGAGTCGGCGCCGGCGCCTTTGGCGGCGGGGTTCTTCTTGGCCAGCTGGGCGGCCAGCGAGGTAGTGTCGCCGGCGGCGGCGGTGGCCGATGCGGCCACGGGGGCCCCGGCAGCGGCCGGAGTTTTGGCGGCGGCTTCGGCTTTCTCCTTAGCAGCCAGAGCCTGGTCGAGCTGCACTAGGTAGGGGCCCACTTCCTGCTGGGTCCACACTTCCCAAAACTCCAGCTTAGCCTGGCCTTGCAGCAGCTTGCGCACGCGCTCGGGGTTATCGACGCCGGGCAGCTCAATCTGGAGGCGGCCGGTGCCCTTCACGCGCTGGATGCTGGGCTGGTTCACGCCGAACTTGTCCACGCGGGTGCGCAGGATGTTGAAGGAGCGGTCGATGGCTTCTTCCACTTCCTTATTAATGGCGGCAATTACCTTTTGGTTGGTCGAGTTGATGTCGATGCCGCGGCTCTTGTTGGTGGTGTTGGCGAAGATGGTGGCCAGCGGCTTGCTGGGGGCCAGGCGCTGGTAGTCCTGCGCAAACAGCGTCGTAAACGGCGTGCTGGAGTTCACCTTCTGGGCTTCCTGGGCCTGGGCCAGGGCGGTGTTGAAGGCCGGGTCCTTCGAGTTGCCGCTCATGGCGCGCACAATTTCCACCGGCGATACTTCCAGCGTCACGTGCATCCCGCCCTTCAGGTCAAGGCCTTCGCCGAGCTGGCTCTCGCGCACCTGGCGGTAGGTGAGGGGCCCGAACACGGGCGCGCGCCACACCGAATCGAGGTAGTGCTGGCGCTTCAACTCGTTGAGCTTGCCGCCGGTGGTGGCATAAACCACGGCCTTGTCCTGCACCCCGTTCGAGATATAGGTCAGGAACAGGTGGTACCCGCAAATCACCGCAATGATGATGGTGAGGGTGGTAATGAGTCCTTTGTTACGCATAGTATTGTCAGTGAGCAATTAACAGTTATCAATGAACAGTTGAATCAGAAAAGGCAAACGAGCAAGCCTGAGCCAACAGCCGCGGGGAATACCCCGGACTGTTCACTGCAAACTGCTCACTGCCAACTGAAACTAGGGGGCCTGTGGGGCCAGCGCCACGGCCAGCAGCCGGGCCCGGAATACTTCGCCGGCCCGCACGCCGGCGCAGGGGCGCGGCGCAATCAGGGCGCGCCGCAGCTGCGGCAGCCACCCGCTGCCGGCGGTGGTGGGCAGCCACGCTACGGCCACCGGGGCCACAAAGTGGGCCAGGGCAGAGGTAGCTTCCAACAACACTTTTTGCTTGACCACCGTGGCCTTGGCCGGGGCGGCGAGGCGGGTGTCGCCGGGGGCCCCGGGCAGGCGCAGCACGCTCACGGCCCGCTGGTTCAGGCCCAGCACCAGCAGCACCGTGGCGGCGAGCCAGGCGAAGCGGAGCGAAGACCAAAAGCGGGAAAGTAAAACCAGCATGGATGTAAACGGGGACTGCAAAGATAGGACTTTAGCCGCAACGGCCGTGCCCCGTGCCGGGGCCCTATTTCAAGGCCTCAAAGGCGTACTGGGCGTCGCTCCAAAACGCATCCAGCGCAATGAGGCGGGGCTTGAAGAACGAAATCAGCGCCGGCCAGTCGTCGCGGCTGAACAGGTTGGCCGGGGCCCGCGCGGTGTAGATGCGGCTCAGGGGCTGGCCGTTGGCGTCGAGGGCGGCGGGCTCCCAGGTCCAGGTTTCGCCCAGGGTTTCGTGCAGCAGGGTTTTTAGCTCCTCGAACTGCTCGAAGAATAGGGCTCGGATGCCTGCGTCGGGCATCGTCAGCTCAATGCCGATGGTGGCGCGCTGGGCGTCGGCGTGCATTCGGAAATACACATTTTTCAGGCCCGTCTTGTAATTTATCCAGTTGGCGGGTACGCCCTCAGCCGACGGCACCGGGGCCATATACTGCCCCAGCGTAGTCCAAAAGGCTTGCCGCAACTGTGTGGCTTCGGCTTTGCTGTACATGCTTAGTACGCTATGCTGCCCGGCGCAGGGGCCGCAAATCGAGCCGGAACCCCGGCAGCACCGGCTCGCCGCTCAACTCCTGGTCGTAGCCCCGCACGATTTCGGTGGGCTGGCCGGGGCGGTACACGCAGGCCGTTTCGGCTTCAATGTGCAGCAAAAAGCCGAGCTGCATCCTGTTGGCCAGGTAGTCCTGCATCTTGGCCTGCAAGTCGGTCAGCGCGTCGGAAGGCGATTTCAATTCCATCATAAACTCCGGGCACACCGGCGGAAACTTGCTTCGCTGTTCGGGTGTGAGTTTTTCCCAGGCCGCGTTGCTCAGCCAGGCCGCATCGGGGGAGCGCACCGACGTGTCGGGCAGCTTAAAGCCAGCCGATGATTCGTACACGTGGCCCAGCTGGGCTTGCCGGTTCCAAAGCCAAAGCTGGCCATAGTTTTCACCACTTGATTCGCTGGACCCGGAGCCAGCCGGAGAACGGAACATAATATCTTGTTGGGCCGTGCGCTCCAGGCGCAGCTCGGGGTTGAGCCGGCAAAGCTCAAAAAAATCGTCGTCAGAAAGCCCGTTGATGGGCGCACCGCGCAGGGTGCGCAGCTGCTGGGGCCAGTCGAGGGAAGTCATTGCGCGGGCGATTTGGTTAGCCCTAAGATACGGCCACTTTGCCCTTCAAAAAGCCCACCAGCACCTCCAGGCCCTTGTCGAAGTGCCGGTTGTTGGGAATCACCACGTCGGCGTCGTGCTTGTAGGGCGCGATGAATTTTTCGTAGGTGGGGGCCACGTGGTGGGTGTAGCGGTAGAGCACGTCGGCCACGTCGTAGCCCCGCTCGTCGCGGTCGCGGATGATGCGGCGGTGCAGCTTTACGTGCTCCTGGGCATCGATATACACCTTGAGGTCGAGCAGCTTAGCAATTTCGGCGAAGTGAAACACGAAGATGCCCTCCACCACCACAATGGGCGCGGGCCGAAACACCAGCTGCTTGGGCGTGGCGGCGGCGTTATTAAAGAGGTACTCCTGCCGGCGCACTTCGCGGCCCTGGCTCAGGGCCAGCACGTCGGCCGCGTAGGCCGCCGAGTCGATGCTCACGGGCAGGTCGAAATTGTGCACGCCCTGCTCGTCGAGCACCTGCTGCTCGCGCGGGTGGTAGTAGTTGTCCTGTGAGACCAGGCAAACCTGGTCTTCGGGAAACGCCGCCAGCAAGCGGTTCAGAAACGTGGTTTTGCCCGAGGCGCTGCCGCCGGTGATGCCGACGAGGTAGGGTTGCTGCATAGGGCCGCAAAGGTAGTTTTATCGGGCGGCAGTTGTGCGGCGGGCCGTGGGGGCCCCAGCAGCGGGAGGGGCGCGGCTACTGGGCCTTCAGGTAGGCCAGCAGCCCCGCCACGGCCCGGGCGCGGTGGCTGATTTGGTTTTTTTCGGCCCCGCTCATTTCGGCAAACGTGCGGCCGTCGCCCCCGGCGGGCACAAACACGGGGTCATAGCCGAAGCCGCCTGTGCCGCGCTGAGCCTCGGCAATGCTTCCCGCCACGGCCCCGGCAAAGGTGCGCGTGCTGCCGTCGGCCTGGGCCAGCGCCACCACCGTACGGAATTGCGCCGTGCGGTCGGGGCGGCCGGCCAGTTCGCGCAGCAGTTTGGCCACGTTGTCGGCGGCCTCGCGCTGGGGCCCGGCGTAGCGGGCCGAATACACGCCTGGGGCCCCATCAAGGGCCGTCACCTCCAGGCCGGTATCATCGGCGAAGCAGGCCACGCCGTAGTGCTGGCGCACATAGTCAGCTTTTTGGCGGGCATTGCCTTCGAGGGTATCCTGGGTTTCGGGCAGCTCTTCGTGGCAGCCGATGTCGGCCAGGCTCAGCAGTTCGAGACCGGGTGGCAGCAGGGGCCGGATTTCGTCCAGCTTGTGGGCATTATTGGAAGCAAAGCAGAGGCGCATGGGCAAACAAGTAGTGACGGTGGGCCCGCAAAGGTCGCGCCCGCGCCCGCAACGCCGCGCCTACTGCCGAAAGGTTTGCTTGATAACCTGCCAAGAGCGCGCCAAGGGCCCGGGGGCATCCGCCAGCAAGGCCAGCGCATCTGAGCCGCCACCGGGGCGAAGCGTTACGAGGCGATAGGTGAGGGGCTCGCCGCCGGCCAAATGCGAGGCACCCGCGTCGAGGCAGCGGTAGTAGCGGCGGCCGGCGGCCGGCCGCCGTGCTACTAACTGGAAATGCAGGTCGGTGGCCGTGTGGCGGTACAGGTCGTAGCCCTGCACGCCGGTTTCGTCGGCCACCGACCACTCCAGGCGCACATCGGGCCCGGTGCGGGTGGCGGTGAGGTGCGTGGGCAGCAGCCAAACGGCGGCCGCGACCGGGAGGGCCCCCAGCAAAAGCAAGCCCGCCAGGGTAGCTGGCGGACAAGCAACAGGCAGCAATTGCCTCATGCTAATAACGATTCGTGGAAGGAAATTACGGCAGCGCTTGTGGTAGGTATTATCTCAAAAGTACAAATACTGCTCCTTGGCAGGAGCCCGCCGGGGCCCAAAGCGTTGCACTGGCGGCGGTTATCCGAAAAAAAACCAGGGCGGCGTTGGCTAAGTCGGCGCGAAGCCGTACTTTTGCAGTCCCTTCCGCAAAATCGGCCGGGTTCACCCGGTTAAACCGGCTTCCTACATGAAAAAAGAGACGCACCCCGAGTACCAGGAAGTTGTGTTCCAGGACACCTCTTCGGATTTTAAGTTCATCACCCGCTCCACGATGAAGCCAACCGAAACCATTACGATGGAAGATGGCAAAACGTATCCGGTGGTGAAAATCGAAGTTAGCAGCGCTTCGCACCCCTTCTACACCGGCAAAAACATGTTCATCGACACGGCCGGCCGCGTGGAGAAATTCCGCAGCCGCTACGCCAAGAAAGAGCAGAGCAGCGCCAACAAAGAATAGCTTTTGCTTAGCTGTTAGCTTCTGGCTATTAGCTGTTAGCTTTTGAAAACTCCTTTCGGGATCCCCGGAAGGAGTTTTTTTTGGGCCCTTGGCCAGTTGTGCTACTGTAAATTTGCCCCGCTATACAAGAAGCTAATAGTTAACAGCTATTGGCTAACAGCTTAAAAAAAAATGCACATTCTGTTATTCGACGACCCGGCCATCCGGCCGCACCTGCTGCCCTTCACCTTCACGCGGCCGGTGGCAGCGCTGCGCTGCGGCATCCTCACGCTGGCCGAAAAGTGGCAGCACCGCCTGAGGGTCCCGGCGGTGGGCTACCTCACCCAGCCGTACTTGCAGGCCAAATTTCCGGCCGGTGATGTGCAGGGGCCCGCGCTGGTCATAAATGGAGCAGTGTGCCCCGATGACTTGCTAATCAAGCAGGTGCAGGCCCTGCGCCCCGGCCAGGCCCTGTACTGCGACGAGGTGCTGGTGGCCGCCCACCTGGCCGACGCCACGCTCGTGGCCGAGCTGGTGCAGGACGGCCTGCCCGACGCCCGGCAGGTGGCCGAGCCCGTAACGGTGATTTCGCGGCCCTGGCACCTGTTTCTGCATAACGGCGCCGAGATTCGGCGCGACTTCGCGCTGCTCACCCGCGGCCGCACCTCGCAGCCTGTCGGCGACGCGCACACCATCGTGTACGCCCCAGAAAACATCTTTATTGAGGAAGGCGTGGTAATTCGCGCCGCCATCCTCAACGCCGAAAACGGGCCAATTTACTTAGGCAAGAATTCGCAGGTGCACGAAGGCGCCATCCTTAGGGGGCCCCTGGCGCTGGGCGAAGGGTCGCACATCAATACCGGCGCCAAGCTGCGCGGCGACAACACCGTGGGGCCCTACTGCAAGGTAGGCGGCGAGGTGGCCAACAGCATCTTGCTGGGCTACAGCAACAAAGGCCACGAGGGCTACCTCGGCAACTCCGTCATCGGCGAGTGGTGCAACCTGGGCGCCGACACCAACACCAGCAACCTCAAGAACAACTACGCCCCGGTGAAGGTGTGGAGCCACGCCGCCCACCGCTTCGTGGATACTGGCCAAACCTTCTGCGGCCTGATGATGGGCGACCACAGCAAGTGCGGCATCAATACCATGTTCAACACCGGCACGGTGGTTGGCGTGGGGGCCAATATTTTCGGGGCTGGCTTCCCGCGGCAGTTCATCCCGAGCTTCAGCTGGGGTGGCCCGGCGGGCTTCGAAACCTTCAAGCTACCCAAAGTGAACGAAGTAGCCGAGCGGGTGATGGGCCGCCGGGGCCTGCCCTACGACGTGGTAGAAGCGGGAATTATGGAAGTCGTGTTCAAGGCCACAGCCGAGGACCGGGTATGGGATAAAGAAAAAGCCTAAGAAGCAGTTTGAGTTAACTATAATATCTTTTCGGCGGTCATGCTGAACGCAGTGAAGCATCTCTCCTGATTCGTATAAGCTGTTCGACGAAGCAGGAGAGATGCTTCACTGCGTTCAGCATGACCGTTTTTATTAACTCAAACACCCTCTAAGTATGCAGCTTTCTGAAATTAACCGGCACACTTTTCTTGTTGCCATTAATCAGTCAATCGAAGAATATGCTGCTTATCATGCTGATAGTCTGTTGCAAGGCGAAAGCATAGTGCCTGTTTATCCACCCAACGGTGGGTTTACTGCTGAAGAAACTGAAGCTCTCCAGCTACTTCAAAATAACCCGGCCATGCATTCAGCTCTCCGCAAAGTGTTGGCTGATTGCGCAGCTGGTGTAGTCTTCGACTTATTTAATCATATTGACGGAACGACAGACCCGAAACAGGGGGGATGGAGCCCAGTCATGTTAGTTGACGAACCAAAAAACGATGAAGAGTATCGAGAATTTTTGCATGATGAGTTCTTCAGTACGTGTTGGGATTGGCGCGAAATTCGGCCGGATAAAACTTGGCGCTTAGACTTGCTGCCTGAATAATGACGTTCACCCAAATTCCCAACCAGCTCGCCGTCAAGCAGCTGCTGCGCCAATCGGTGCGGCGGGAGCACGTGGCGCACGCGCAACTGTTTCGCAGCAGCGAGGGTGGCGCGGGGCTGGCCCTGGCCCTCGCCTACGCCCAGTACCTGAACTGCGAAGAGCGGGGCCCCGACGCCGACGACAGCTGCGGCCACTGCCCGGCCTGCACCAAAATTGCCAAGTTGGTACACCCCGACCTCAACTTCATCGTGCCGGTAACCACTACCAAAGCGGTGCCGAAGGACGCGCTGAGTAGCAAATTCATGGCCGAATGGCGCAGCTTCGTGCGCGACAACCCCTACCAAGGCTTCAACGACTGGATGCAGCACATCGGGGCCGAGAATAAGCAGGGCAGCATTTCTAAGGAGGAAGCCGGCCAGCTGCTGAAGCTGGTGAGCCTCAAGGCTTTCGAGGCTAGGTTCAAAATTGTTATCCTCTGGCTGCCCGAACTGATGCACCCCGCCACGGCCAACGCCGTGCTGAAGCTGCTGGAGGAGCCGCCGCCCGCCACCGTGTTCTTGCTCGTGAGCCACGCGCCCGAGCGGCTGCTGCCCACCATCCTCAGCCGGGTGCAGCCCGTGGCCGTGCGCCCCTTCGCCGAGGCCGATATTGCCGATTACCTGCACGCGCACTACCACGTGCCCGAGGCCAAGGCCCGCCAGGTGGCGCAGCTGGCCGAAGGCAGCCTGGGGGCCGCTATCGCCTCCAAAGACCAGAGCGCCGACCACGACTACTTCGCGTTTTTCCGCGATTGGATGCGCCTGTGCTTCAACTACAACACCAAGGGCGCCGAGATTCTCAAGCAGAGCGAAGCCTTCCAAAAGCAGGGCCGCGAGAACCAGAAGGAGCTGCTGGCCTACGCCCTGGTGCTGGTGCGCAAGGTGCTGCTCTTTGGCATCGACCCGCGGCTGATGCCCCACCTGCCGGCTGAGGAAGAGCAGTTTGTGGCCAGCTTCGCCAAATTTGTGACCCCGCGCAACGCCGACGCGTTAACCAAGGAGCTAACCGACGCCCACTACCACATCGAGCGCAATGCCAACCCGCGCATGGTGTTCGTTGACAGCTCGTTGCGGCTCGGCGGCCAGCTCCACGCCGCTTAGGGGCCCCAGGTGCGCGCCGCTTAGGGGCCCCAGCGGAGTTGTTAACTACTAAATGATACTTGTTAAATGAACCCCATTCGCCTCGCCACCCGCAGCAGCCGCCTGGCCCTTTGGCAGGCCGAGCGCGTAGCTTACCTGCTCAACCAAGCCGGCCTGCCGTCCGAAATTGTGCCCATGACCACCATCGGCGACCAGGTGCTGGACCGCTCGCTGGCCAAAATCGGCGCCAAGGGCGTGTTCACCGAAGAGCTGGAGGAAAGCCTGCGCCGCGGTGAAACCCACTTGGCCGTACACTCGGCCAAGGATGTGCAAAGCCGCATCCCCGACGACCTGGAGCTGCTGGCTTTTTTAGAGCGTGAGAAAGTTAACGATGTGGTGCTGAGTTTTAACGAGCGTTTTGTGCTTGATAAGCCGGGTATTGTGCTGGGTACCAGCAGCACGCGCCGCAAGGCCCAGCTGCGCCGCTTCTACCCCGAAGCCACCACGGCCGAGGCCCGCGGCAACCTCCAAACCCGCCTGCGCAAGCTCGAAGAAGGCCAGTATGACGGTTTGGTGCTGGCCTACGCCGGCGTGCACCGCATGGGCTACGAGCACTTGGTGCGCCACACGCTGCCCGAAACCCGGTTTGTGCCCGCCACCGGCCAGGGCAGCATCGCCGTGGAGTGCGCCGGGGCCCTAGACGAGGACCTGAAAAGCCACATTAAGGCCGCCCTCGACCACCCCGCCACCCACGCCTGCCTGCGGGCCGAGCGCGCTTTTTTGCACACAATGGAGGGCGGGTGCAGCATTCCGTCGTTTGCCCTGGCCACGTTCAACGCGGCGGGGGGCCTGCACTTGCACGCCGGCATCATCAGCCTGAGCGGCGAGGAATACGTGGACGATATCCAAACCGCCCCCGCTGCCGACGCCCACCGGCTGGGCACATCCGTGGCCGATTCGGTGCTGGGTCGCGGCGGCCGCGAAATCCTGGCCAGCATCCGCGAGCACCGCGGCTGAGGGCTCCGGGCGGCATAATTTTGCGAACGCCGCGACGTTAAATGGCTCATTGACTGGTTTATGACTTTCTCTTTTTCCCGGGCTGGGCGGTGGCTGGTGGCGCTGCTACTGCTGGCCCCGGCCGCACAAGCCGCCGCGCCGCTGGCCAAGGGCCCCCGCAAGGGCGGCAAAGACGATGTGGTGACTATCACCACGCCCGAGGGCACCATCCGGCTGCTGCTGTTCCAGGACACGCCGCTGCACCGGGCCAATTTCCTGCAAAAAGCCCGCAAAGGCTTCTACAACGGCACCACGTTTCACCGCGTCATCGACGGCTTCATGATTCAGGGCGGCGATGCCAACTCGAAGGACGACGACCCCAGCAACGATGGCCAGGGCATCCCCGGGGCCCCCACCGTGCCCGCCGAATTGGGTCCCGGCCACCCACACGTGTACGGGGCCCTGGCCGCCGCCCGCACGGGCGGCCCCGCTGGCACGCCCAGTAGCAACTCGCAGTTTTACCTGGTTGAAAACCACGCCGGCACCCCCCGCCTCAACGGCCAGTACACGGTGTTTGGCCAGGTCATTCAGGGCCTCGACGTGGTGGATAAAATCGCTAAAGTACCGAAAGACAACCGCGACCGGCCCCTCATCAACGTGCCCATGACGATGAAAGTGGAGCACTTACGGAAGAAAAAAATCACCAGGCTCTATGGCTATCAATACATTTAATATTTATTAATTGCTATTTATCAGCGCGTACCAAATTGCTCTCGTTGCAGCGTAGCTGTTGGCGTAATAAGAGTGCCTGGCTGAAGGCCAAATGCTCTTTGTTAAATGATAAATGGTAACTGTTAAACGATGAAAATTCTCCTTACCGGCGCCAACGGTCTGCTGGGCCAAAAGCTGGTGGCACTGCTGCACGCGCAGCCGTGTCTGGCGCTGGTAGCTACCGGCCGGGGCCCCAACCGCCTGGCCGAATGGTACCCCAACCTGTGCTTCGTGGTCCTCGACGTAACGGACGCCGGCCAGGTGCAGCGCGTGCTGGCCCAAGAGCAGCCCACCCACGTCATTCACACCGCGGCTATGACTAACGTGGACGAGTGCGAGCTGAACCAGGCCGCTTGCTGGCAGCAAAACGTAGTGGCCACGGCGCACCTCGCCGCCGTTTGCGCTGCCCAAGGCGTCCACCTCACGCACCTCAGCACCGATTTTATTTTCGACGGCAGCGTGGGGCCCCTTGCCGAAGACGCTGTGCCCGCGCCCATCAGCCACTACGGGGCCAGCAAGCTGGCCGCTGAGAATGCGGTGCAGGGCACGGTGGGCCTGCGCTGGGCCATTGCCCGCACCGTGCTCGTGTACGGGGTGCTGCGCGGCGGCGGCCGCACCAACATCGTGCTGTGGGTGCGCGATTCGCTACGCGCTGGCAAAGCCATCAAGGTAGTCGACGACCAGTGGCGCACACCCACGCTGGCCGAAGACTTGGCCCAAGGCTGCTGGCTGCTGGCCCAGCACAGCGGGGTGGGCATCTACAACATCTGTGGCGATGAAATGCTGACGCCCTACGCCATGGCCCTGCGCGTGGCCAATTACTTTGCCCTCGATAAAAGCCTGATTGAGCGGGTCGACGCCAGTACGTTTTCGCAGCCGGCCCGGCGGCCGGCCCGCACGGGCCTGCTCATCGGCAAGGCGCAGCGCGAGTTGGGTTACCGCCCCCGTACCTTCGAGGAGGGCATTGCCTTAGTAGCGGCCCAGTAGGGCCCCGGCGGGTTGCCCTTTACGCAAACGGCCCGCCCGGGAAAGGGCAGGCCGTTTGCGTGGGCTATAATTAGGATTAGAAACGTAATAGTAAATAAAGGCAAGTGGCGGGCTGCGGCGACCCCCAACGGAGCCCGGCCGCAACCGCGGGGGCTACCAGCTGCTGTGGCTGCCCACGCTGGCCCCCAGGTCGGGGATGCCCAGCACCAGCAAGTCGCCGATGAGGATAGCTTTGGAATCGCGCAGGGCAGCCTCGCCGATGGCGCGCGGGATGAGGTGGCCGTCGGGGGTCAAGAAATCGGGGGCTGGCGCGGCGGCGCGGCGAGCGTTTGCGTAGGGCCGCGTCCAGGGCGTGGGCGGGGGCGTGGGTTGGTACAGATCAAAAATAGACGCCATGGTAATAGTCGGACACATCAGCAGAGGCACTTGAGAGATTGGATATTCACTAAGAATATACAATATTACCGACCCTGCCCGTCCCTGCCCTAAGACACTTTGCAAGTAATTGTGACATCACCGGGCGCAAAAAACATTATTAAAAAAAATAGAAAATACTGAAATAAAGAGTGGCTCTAAATATTGAAAACGCCGCTTTTATTCAATAAATACGCCATAAATAGTGGTAAAATACCTATTTAGAACCACCCGGCTGAGTCCTTCGCTTGCAAAAAAACACTCCAGTGTGACATTGCTTAAGGGAAACAAAACTCATTTGCCCAGTGCCGAAGGGCTGCTAAGGGCCTGAAGGGCCAGGATGGTGAGCAGCAAGAGGCCACCTGGCCCGGCCACCAGCCACCACGCCGTGGGTTCGAGGCGAGCGGTGTTGAGCAACTGGCCCCAGCTGGGCACTTCCGGCGGTAAGCCAATGCCCAGAAACGAGAGCGTGCTTTCCAGCCCTAGCAGGCCTGCCAAGCCGAGTGGAAAGGCTGTGCGCAGCGGCCAGCATGCGGCCGGCAACGCGTGCCGCCACCACACGCGCCCCGGTGGTAGCCCCAGGGCCCTGGCGGCGGCCACAAACGGCTGGACCCCAACGCGCAGCATCTCGGCCCGCACCAGCCGCGCGGGCCCCGCCCACGACGTGAGCACCAGCACCCCGAGTAAGCCCGCCGGCGAAAGCGCCACGCTGCCGGCCAGCACCACCACAAGCACCAGCCGCGGCACCGCCCCCAGCAGCGCCGTGGCTCCCAGCACTCCCGCATCGAGCGGTACCGGCAGCCAGGGCCCCCGGCGCGCCGATGCCCACCAGCTGCCGGCTAGCCCTACCGCCGCCACCACCAGGCCAGCCCCGGCCCCGGGTAGCGTCAGGGCCCACCACAGCAGCCCGAATAAACCCGCACTGCTGATGAGAGGCAAGCGCAGTTGGTTGCGCCAAAAGCCAGCGGCTCCGCCCAGCAGTGCCCCCAAAGCGTTAGCTAGTACGGTGGCCACTACGCTCAGGCCCAGCGCTGTGCGGGCTCCAAACACCAGTTCGGTCAGTACGTCGCGGCCCAAAGGGTCGGTGCCCAGCCAGTGGGCGCTGCCAGCGGTAAAAGGCGGGAGGCTGAAGTGCGCTAAGTCGGGCTGGGCGGGTGGGTACGGCAGCGGTAGTATAGGCGCCAGCAGGGCCAGGGCCCCCACCAGCGTCAGCCAGCTGATTGCTACCGCACGCGCACCGCGCGCAAAGGCAAAGCGCGGAGCACGCCTCATGCCACGCGTGGATCAAGCCAACGAGCCCCGGCGTCGGCCAGCACCAGGGCGAACAGGCGGGCGGCGCCTACCAGCAGCACGCCGCCCACCAGCACAGGGTAGTCGCGGGTGGCGGCGGCTTCGGCCAGTAGGCGGCCCATGCCGGGCAGCGAAAACACTACTTCTACCACCACGGCGCCCGCCACCAGAGCGGGCAGCAGGTCGGCCACGAGCGGCAAAATGGGTACCAGGGCGTTGCGCAACGTGTGGTGCCGAAGTACTTGGCTCTTCGCTAAGCCTTTGGCCCGCGCCGTGATGGCATAGCCGGTATCGAGCTCGTGCGTGAGGGAAGCCGTCATCTGCAGGGTAAGATCAGGCAAGGCGCTTAGTACCAAGCACGCTAATGGCAATATTAAATAGGGCCCTAACGCGTAGCCGCCCGTCCCGCCAGTGGTTTGCGCGTAGGTAGGGAACCAGTCCAGAGCATCAGGGTTGGCCAGGCTCAGCAGCAAGCCCGTGGCCAGTATAAACAGGGGCAAGGCCTGCAAGCCCGCCAAGAGGGCCAGCGCGGGCCCCTGCCACCACGGCCGGCGGGCCAGCGCCAGCGCCAGCGCCAGCGCCAGCCACAAGGACAGGGCTGCCGCTGCGCCGGTGAGGGGAATTGTGCACGCTAAGGCTGCGCCCAAACGCACGGCCACGGGCTGGCCATCTCGGAATGAGGTGCCCCAATCGCCCCGGAGCGTTGCCACTAGCCAGCGGTGGTATTGGTTATGGAAGCCATTCCACTGCCAGGGCGCCAGGCCTCCGCCAAGCGCGCGGGGCGGGCGTGAAAAATAGAACAGCGGCTCGGCCAAACCCAGCCGCTGGCGGGCCGCCTGGCGGGCCAAATTGCGCGCCTGCACACTGGCCGGCGCGCCACTGCTGAGGTCGGCGGCGTTGGCAAGGCCCAGGCTCTCATCGGGTGGCGGGGCCCAACGGCTCAGCAGAAATACAAGCGAAGCCAACGCCCACACGGCAACTACCGTTTGGCCGGCGCGTTGAAGAAAAACCTTCCCCACGCCTACGGAAGAATTGCCTGGGGGGCCCAGGTAATGGCCGCTGCCGCGTAGCCCGGCCGCAGGCTGCTGGGATAAAGGTGGCGCAGCCGGCGGTTTGCCGCAAGGCAGTTGTACTGAAAGAAGAGCGGGACTAGCGGCATCTCCTCGCGCAATTCTACTTGCAATTTGCGTAGCAACCGGCCTCTGATGGCCGGCGACTGCGCTACCGCAAGGGCCTCCACCAAGCGGTCGCTGTCCGGGGTACCGAAACCCGTCAGGTTGTCTTCGCCTGCCGCTTCTGAATGCAACACGGAGGTGAAATTAAACAAGTAGGGGTTGCCCCTGACTAATCTAATGTACAAATCGAAATCGCCTGCTTTTAGCGTGGACAGGAAAGCGCTGGCCTCCGTAGGCCGCAACTCTACGGCAATGCCTAGCCGGGCCGCCGCCGCCCGAAACTGCAGCCCAATGGTTGTAAACGTAGTTTCGTCGGCTCGGTACCGCACCTGCAACGCTAGGCGCTGCACCTCGCCGCCGGGGCCCTGTCGCATCCAGCCAGCCGCGGGGTCCGCTGCCTTTTGCCGCCAACCAGCTTGTTGCAGCAGCGCCGCGGCCCGGTTCGGGGCGAACGAGAGCAAGGGCAAACTATCGGCATAGTTACGGTCCGTATTGGGCGAAATAATACCAACTGTGCGCTGCCCCAGGCCTTGCTGCGCAGCCGCCAGCAGGGCCGGCACGTCGAAAAGCAAGGCCAAGGCCTGCCGCGTGAGGCGGTCGGCCAGAGCCGGCCGCCGGGTATTGAAACCGGCCGTCACCACGTTGTGCGACGGGGTAATATAAAAGGCCAGCGTTTGCTGGGCCTTTGCTGAACGGCGCAGCCGATTGAAATCGCGGGCGGGTACCTCCGGATACAGGTCCACTTCGCCTCGGCGCAACGCCAGCGCCGCACTGGCGCCATCAGGGATAACCAAGAAGTCAATTTGCTGTGGGTGCGCCTGCAACACTAGCGGAGGAGATTTTAACTGGTCGGCCCACCACTGCGGCTTGCGCTGGAACCGCAGGCGATGGTCTTTTTCCCAACTTACTAATCGGTAGGGCCCGCAACCGGGCAGCCGTTCGGGGTGCCGGCCCGGGGCGGCGGCAACGTATCGCTGGGCTATTGCCGCTAGTACAGTGTCCGGGGCAGCATTGGTGGGGCGGTCGATTAAATCGGCAAGGCGGTAGCGGCGCAACGTGCCGCGCGCATCCAGAGCGGCTTCGGGCAAAATGAAAAAATCGCCGGAGGCGTGTGCGAAGTCCGATGCCTGCCCCCTGCACACTAGCGTAAACCGCCGCGCATTGTTAGGGTCAGCCCGCAACTCCCGAATAAAGCTGAATTGGGTCCGGATGCCTTCGTTGTGCAAGCCCGGGGCCTGCATCAGCTTGAGGGTGAACGCAACATCGCTGGCGAGCACGGGCTGGCCGTTGTCCCAGGCGGCGGCCCCGCGCAGGCAGTACGTAAGCAGCGTGAGCGAGTCGCCCACCAACCTGATCTTGGGCAAGGAGTCCGCTAACCCAGGGCTGTACGATGATTTTGCAAAATCAGTTTGTAGTAAGCTCAGGTGAAGTAAGTTATCCGCGTCGGTACTTGCTTGGTTTGGTTGCACCAATGGGTCAAGGCTTTCTGGATCGGTAGCCCATCGAATACGCACACCCTCAGCCACATTTGCTCCCGGGCCCGAGCAGGCCGTCAGCAATCCTGTGCACAAGCTAGCGAGTAACGATAACTTCATAAAACGATGGCGGGATAGAACGGGGCTAAGTTAGCCATCCTGTTCCATCCCGCCACCTTAATTTAAGCGAAGAAGTAATGTTCTGCTTGGCAGAGTAACTACTTAGGGCTTCTTGGTCAATTATTGGTTGGCGACAATGCCGGTGCCCCAACCACCGCTGCCGCCTTTGTTGGCGACAATGCCGGTGCCCCAGCCGCCGCTGCCGCCTTTGTTGGCAACAATACCAGTACCCCAACCACCGCTGCCGCCTTTGTTAGCGACAATGCCGGTGCCCCAACCACCGCTGCCGCCTTTGTTGGCGACAATGCCGGTGCCCCAGCCACCGCTGCCGCCATCAAGTGAAGTAGCATTCTGAACGGGTGTTCCGGTGATGCTAAAAAGTTGGAACAAGGCGTAGGCAATGAGTTCGAACATGGGAGCGGCCTTTATTTACTGTTGGTGTTTGTAGGGCACAAATTTCGGGTACTGCTGAGCTATAAAAAAAGGACACTAATAGAAGAATAGTGACTATAATTATATAATTACAAATTATAAATTATTTTATAAAGTATTCGTCTTATATCTTTATAGTACCTACTTTTACTTGTATAAAACTATTTTACGTTGCAAAAAGACAGTAAAAAGTGACATTAGGAATATGAAAGTTGCACTAAAATATTTTCATAATTGAAGAAATGCTGCGCAAGCTCACGGTGCAGAGTTTCATTATTCCTGTAGGATAAGGTTATTTGAAGATATTTGCTGCGGAGTGCGGAATAGCTCTCTAGTCAATCGTGGTGTGTTATGAAAGAATCGAGAAACCTAGCGCGCATAGTAACGTCTCGAAAATTGCCCTTACTGCCTCTCTTGGATTTTGATGCAGGGGAGAAAATGAAGGAAAATAAGTTGGTGACCGCTCTGGTCGAAGGTCAAGAATCAACACGTGCGCAATTGGTACGGACGCTTTATGGTAAGGGAAGTGCTAGTACAGAAGCGTCTTTTCGAAAATTGCATTCTAGGGTCACTGCTAAACTATTAAATCACCTATATTTTCTTGATAATTCAGATCAAAGACATTTAGTTTCAAGACGTTATGAGTTAGAATGCTTGGGTTTGCTGCACAAAGCAGTTATTCTATCTAACGAAAGTGAGTACGTACTAGCCACCCGCTTGCTTGGCAAATGTTTGGAGTTGGCCCAACGTGATGGATTTACTAAGTATGCAATTCATGCTGCTAGCTTATTGAGACTCCTGTACGCCCAGCAGCAAAAGAGACCTAGTTATCGAGCAATATCGAAGACACTGAAAGGGTTGCAGGACGTGCGCTCCTGCGAGGAAGAGGCCGATGACATATACAGCAATGTTCAGCTGGCGATGGCGGGAACAGTAAAAATGCGGCGGGTTTTATTGCCATTGATTTCAGGGTACTTAACTAGGCTAGAAGCGCTACACCAAAAGGCTAAGTCATTCAATACCAATAACTACTTGTATCAAGTCCGTTTGGCTCAGCAGGAGTTGACGGGTAATTATGCCGAAATCATCAAAATCACGGCGGAAGCGGCGCGGCAGCTTAAGGCGGGTAAGTTGAACCCGCGCCGGTTCGACGTGCGCTTCAACCACTTCATGAGCGTGTATGCCCACTTACTGAGCCGGCAGGCGGAAAAAGGCTTGAAGCTGGCGGCGGTGTACGACAAGGATTTTCACCCTTCTTCGGGTAACTGGTTTTATTTCCAGGAGCACTACCTGTTGCTGGCGCTACACGCGGGCGACTACGCGCAGGCGCGGCAAGTGCTGCAAACGGCCACCGGCAACGTTAGCTTTGGCAAGCAGCGGGCGGCGGCGCAGCAGCGCTGGGAGCTTTTCCGGGCCTACGTCGATTTTGTGCAGCCCTCGGCCCGGCCCACGCCGGTGCGGCGGCGGCAAATGGAGGAGTGGGCCCTCGCCATTCCTGAGTATAGCCGCGACAAGCGGGGCCACAACGTGGCCATTTTGGTGATGCAGGTGCTGTACTTCCTGCGCCAGCGCGACCTCGACGCCGTGCTGCTGCGCGCCGACCGCCTGCGCAAGTACCAGCAGCGCCATTTGCGCGAGGCGGCCAACCTGCGCACCCGGCTGTTTCTGCGGCTGCTGCTGCTTGTTGTGGATCAAGAGTTTGATCCGGTGCGTAGCGCCCGGCAGGCCTCTGCGTTGCTGAAGCAACTAGAAGATGCCCCACCTCCCGGTGAAGCCTTCGCGGAGGTGGAAATTATCCCTTACGAAGCCCTCTGGCAGCTGGCGTTGCAGGAGTTGCGGGATGGCCCTCCCATGCCCAGTATTCCTGGTTAAGTGTTGAGTTCTTGGCTTTCTTATTGATAATTAAATTATTGCATTCGAATTAGTGCGTAGTTAATTTGGGCTAGGTACTCATCTTGACTTTAGCCTTGTGCGGGCCATGCGAGAGCTGCTTGCCAGATATGAAGCTGGTAGCGCGAAGTTTTGAGCAGGACGGGGCCAGCAGGTGAATTGGCAAAAAGCGTTTCGGCCCATAAGTAGGGGCGAACGGTAGCGAGCGTCGCTAAAGGTCGGGGCCCGTGGTGGCCCACGCCAAGGGCCCCGGCAGCGCCACGCGCCCGAAGTAACCGACCGCAGTAAGGCTCGTGCAGTGAGTTGGATGAGGGAAAAGCTAGCGCGTAGAAACGACTGCGGGCGCGGGTGGCCGGGGCGTGCAAATAAAATACCAGGCGCCACCTCGGAGCCCTCGGTCCGCCGACCAGTTGCATGCATCAACCAACCAAGGGCCCCGGCCCGAACCTTTTGTCCAGCCGGTGGCTTTAGCACCCGGCCAGGCGTGTGTATCTTTGTTCATGCCGCCAACGGCTGGATTTCTCAGTCGTTGCTCCGCACTCTCTTTATTTCTACTACTATGGCAGTTTACCCCGAATACATGGTGGCCCCCATTCGCCAAGACCTGACGGATGTGGGCTTTGAGCAGCTTATGACCCCCGCCGACGTGGACGCCAGCTTGGCTGCTACCGAAGGCACCGTGCTAGTGGCCGTGAACTCGGTGTGCGGCTGCGCCGCTTCCAAGGCCCGCCCCGCCCTCAAAATGGCCCTCGCCAGCTCCGACAAAAAGCCCGGTAAGCTCGTGACCGTGTTTGCAGGCATGGAAACCGAAGCCGTGGCCAAAATGCGCGAGCATCTGCTGCCCTACCCGCCCTCGTCGCCCTGCATCGGGCTATTTAAGGATGGCGAGCTGGTGCACATGATTGAGCGCTATCACATCGAAGGCAACGACCTCACCCGCATCGTTAACAACCTCCAAGGCGCCTTCGAAGAATACTGCTAAGGCCATAGCCGGCCCTAATGCCCTAAAAGCCACTTCCTAACCGGGGTGGCTTTTTTTAATAGATTTTTTTATTATTTAGAAATATTCCAGATAAATATCGTGGATTTGCGGCGAGCGAATGCCTTTGCCAATATTTAGAATTATTATAAATAAAGCCAATGCCCTTTCCTTTCCCCCTCCGCTTTCCCTGGCTGCCGCTACTGCCTGCCGCGGTCTCCGTGGGGGCCTGCGCCACCACGCTGGCCGTGTACCGCCTGGCCCGCACCGAGGGCCGCATGAAGGGAGGGCGGTGGTCCAAAGTGGGGTGATTCCAGCATTTAATTCTGCTTCTTGACACGCTGTTTTCCGCTTTTCTGACGCTATTCAAGTGGTTCCCATCAGAACGCGCTAATAACTGAAAATAGAATATCACCCCACTTTGGACCACCACCGAAAGGAGTACCATGCAGCTGGGCATCGGTGGCCGTCAATGCCTCAGCCGGGGCCCTCATCGGCCTGCTCACCTACACCGCCACCGATGCCCAGCTGCGCTTCATCACGTTTTGGGGCCTGGGCAGCCTAAGTGGTGCTTTGCGGCTGGTGGTGCTGGGCATCGTGCCCCTTAATGGCCGGGCTGCTGCTGCCGCGCCTGGGCGGAAGCCTGAATCTTTTGGCCTTGGGCGAGGCCCAGGCGGCCCACCTGGGCCTGCCGGTGGCGCGGCGCAAGCAGCAGCTGGTGGTGCTGGCCACGCTAGCGGTGGGCGCATCGGTGGCGGTGGCGGGCAGCATCGTTTTCCTGGGGCTGGTGCTGCCGCACCTGGTGCGCCTGGCGGCAGGTCCCGGCAACCGCACCGTGCTGCCCGGCTCGGCGCTGGGCGGCGCGGCCGTGCTGGTTGCTGGCCGACACACTGGCGCGCACCGCCGCGGCGCCCGCCGAGGTGCCCATCGGTATCCTCACAGCTTTGCTGGCCCCCCCCGTTTTCCTCTGGATTTTGCTGCGCGAAAAGCGGCGCCTCGCTTGAGTTGTCAGTTGCTCGTTATCAGTTGTTAGCGCTTCTATAAAATATAAGAACGGCAACGAGCAACTGATAACCAGCAACTAAACTCCCCTGCGCTTATGCTCGAACTCGAAAACCTAACCTACCAAACCGGCCGGAAAACGCTGCTGCAACAGGTATCTGGCCCGCCCCGCCCCGGGCACGTGCTGGCCGTGGTGGGGGCCAACGAGGCGGACAAGTCTACGCTGCTGCGCCTGCTCATCGGCGAGCTGCGGCCCAGCGCCGGCGCGGCGCGGCTCTGCGGTGGTAACGGTGCTGCTGCACGACCTCAACCTGACCGTCCGGTACGCTGCCGAAATTTTACTGCTCTACCGCGGTCGGCCGGTGGCCCAGGGCCCCGTGGCCGCGGTGCTCACGCCCGAAAACATTGAGCTGGCTTTCGGGATAGAGGTAGAGCTGCTGCCGCACCCTGGCGAGGGGTTTCCGCTCATTATTAAAAAGATGGGGTAAATCCCCCGGGTTCCGTCTGGGCCCCTAAACGCCATAGCTTTCAGTCATTGCCGCGCTTAATCAACCTCCTATGGAACCCCTAACCGCTCCCACTTCCCTGGCTAACCGCTGGGCCGAATTCAAGCTCGCCCACCCCAAAAGCCGCATCCGCGACGCCGCCCAGGCCCTGCGCGTGGGCGAGGCCGCGCTGCTGGCCACCGGTTGCACCGGCCAGCCCGAGGCGCCCGCCGTGGCCCTCGCGGCCGACTTCCAGGAAATCCTGCTGGCGGTGCCCGCCCTGGGCCACGTCATGGCCCTCACCCGCAACGACAGCGTGGTGCACGAGCGCCAGGGCACTTACCGCGACGTGTCGTTTCAGGGCCCCATGGGCTTGGTGCTGGGCGAAGACATCGACCTGCGCCTGTTCATGATGCACTGGAAGCACGCCTTCGCGGTGAGCGAAAACGGCCGCTGCAGCCTCCAGTTCTTCGGCGTTGATGGCGAGGCGCTGCATAAAATCTGCCTCACCGAGGCCAGCGACTACGCTGCTTACGACGCCTTGGTGACCCGCTTCCGCGCCGAAACCCAGGGCCCTGCGCTGGTCCTGCAACCCGCCCCCGCCGAAACTCCCGAAGCCCCGGACGACACCATCGACGTGGCCAGCTTCCGGGCCGCGTGGCGCGGCATGCAGGACACGCACGCCTTTTTTGGCCTGCTGCGCCAGTTTGGCGTGAGCCGCACCCAGGCTCTGCGCCTAGGGCCCCCCGAACTGCTGCGCCGCGTGCCCGCCGCCGCCATCGACGGGGCCCTGCGCGCCGCCGCGGCCCAGGGGCTGGGCATCATGCTGTTCGTGGCCAGCCGCGGCTGCATCCAGATTCACACCGGCCTGGTGCACAAAATCGTGCCCATGGGCCCCTGGCTGAACGTGCTTGACCCCAAATTTAACCTGCATCTTAAGCTAGAAGACGTGGCCGAAAGCTGGGTGGTGCAAAAGCCCACCGCCGACGGTGTAGTGACTTCGTTGGAGCTGTTCGATGCCCACGGGCGCAACCTCCTGCTCATGTTTGGCCAGCGCAAGCCGGGCGTGCCCGAGCTGGCGGCGTGGCGGGCCCTGGTGGCCGCGCTATAAGAAGCAAACGGGTTGC
The DNA here is from genome assembly GCF_003149515.1 of Hymenobacter nivis. Taxonomy (NCBI): domain Bacteria; kingdom Pseudomonadati; phylum Bacteroidota; class Cytophagia; order Cytophagales; family Hymenobacteraceae; genus Hymenobacter; species Hymenobacter nivis. The sequence continues at coordinate 2,693,131 of NZ_CP029145.1, read as the reverse complement.
CAGTTGCCCGCATCAGTTAATTGTCAATTAGCTACGACTACGCTAGTTATTGGCAACCAATGACTAATAAATTAAAAAAGCGCTGCTTAATTATGGCGAAATTTCTGGACCATAACGAGTTCGGCTACCGCGTGCGCTGCCCGCACACGGGCTACTTGCACCTGTGCTTCGGCACGGTGGCCATGGCCCTTACCCCGCCCGAGTTCGTGGATTTCCGCGACGTGGTAGCTGCCACCGCCTACCAAGCCGCCCAGCGGTCGGTCATCGATGCAGGGGTCCGCTGCGTGGCCCTGCGCACCCGCGCCGACCGTCTGGCCCTGGTGTTCACCCACCTCAAAATGGGCCAGTTGCAAGAGCTGGTAGAAATAATGGCCCTGCTGCTCGAAACCGAAGCCCTGCTCGGGGGGGAGGCGCCCGGCGGCCAGTGCGCCGGCTGCCCCCCGGGCAGCGGCGACTGAGGGCTCCAGCCGGCCGCTACTTGCTCGGCTCCGAGCAGCACGGCCTTCATTTCAACCAATACCCGCCCATCAACGAAAAAGTCGGCTCTGCGGGAGCCGACTTTTTCGTTGCCATAGTATACTCGTCACGAAGTAGGGTGCGGGGCTTGTCCCCGCCCGTCGTTGAACGAAAGTCGACTGAGCCGTTCAACGACGGGCGGGGGCAAGCCCCGCACCCTACTTCATTTTCGCATTCCACTTCGTGAGCAGTATAAATGGATAATTCCGCTTCCCGTTCGGCCTTCAGCCCCTGCTTGAAAAGCTCAATGGCCAGTGCCCGTTGGTAAACAACCTCCGGAAACCCAAGCCCTAACTTGCAGTGCACCGTCATCGCGCAGCCAATTATTCGGTGCGTCAAATCATTGTAGCCCGTCAAATCAACCGCCTGCTCCATCAAAATCCACTAAGGATCGGAACCCAAAAAAGTCTGTTTAATCCGTTAAAATCCGTTCAATCTGTGGTCTAGTTAGCCACCTCGCTCAGGAACTTGACGCGTACGAGGCGTATTTCCTCCTCCGAGTAATCATCGGCGCCCAACTCCCTCAGGGCCACGGCAATGTTATCGGTGGTAGCCGTCATGAAATAGTCGTAAATCTCGTCCTGCTTGTCCTCGTCCACCATTTCCTCCAGGTAGTAGTCGATGTTTAGGCGCGTGCCGGCGTAGCAGATGTGCTCAATTTCCTCCATCAGCTCGGCCATGCTGATGCCCTTGGAGGAAGCAATGTCATCCAGCATCGTCTTCTTGTCGATTTGCTGGATGACGTAGATTTTGATCTTTGAGCGGTTCACCGCCGACTTAATCACCACGTCCGACGCCGTTTCGATGTCGTTGTCCTCCACGTACTTCTTGATGGCCGCCACAAACGGGGCCCCAAATTTCTGGGCCTTGCCCTGGCCCACGCCCGCCACGTGCGTCAGGTCGGCGAGGCTGGTGGGGTAGGTGGTGGCCATCTCCTTCAGGCTGGGGTCCTGGAAGAGCACGTAGGGCGGCAGGTCTTTCTGCTTGGCCACTTGCTTGCGCAACTCCTTGAGCTGTACGAACAAGGCTTCGTCGTGGCCAGCGGCTTGCTGCTCTTCTTCTTTATCCTCGTCAGCCTTTTGCTCGGCTTCAAAGTTGTGGTCCTTTGTGAGCGTGATGGACTGCGGGTTTTCGATAAAATCCATGCCCTTTTCCGTCATCCGTACCAGCCCGATGCTATCGATGTCCTTTTCTAGAAAGCCGTTGAGCAGGCACTGGCGCAGCACCGAGTGCCAGAACTGCGCGTCGCCCAGGGCCTTGCCCTGGCCGTACACCGGCAGCGCGTTGTGGGCGTAGCTCTCGATGTGCGGGTTGCTGAGGCCCAGCAGTACCTGCCCCGCATGCGTGAGGTTGAAGCGGGCCTCCGTTTGCACCATCGCGCGTAGGGCCAGGCCCACGGCCTCGCTACCCTCAAACCGCTCCTTGGGGTGCTTGCAGTTGTCGCAAAAGCCACAGTCCTGCTCCAGTGTTTCGCCGAAGTAGTGCAGCAGTTGCCGGCGGCGGCACACCGCGCTTTCGGCGTAGTTGGTCATTTCGGCCAGCAGCTGGTGCGCGTTGTCGCGCTCAGTCACGGGCTTGTCTTTGCTGAATTTTTCGAGCTTCAGAATGTCGTCGTAGCTGTAGAACATCAGGCAGTTGCCCTCCAGGCCGTCGCGGCCGCCGCGGCCGGTTTCCTGGTAGTAGCCCTCGATAGATTTGGGCACGTCGTAGTGAATCACGAAGCGCACATCGGGCTTGTCGATGCCCATGCCGAAGGCGATGGTGGCCACAATCACGTCGCAGTCCTCGTTCAGGAACGCGTCCTGGTTGCTCATGCGGGTGTGCGGGTCGAGGCCGGCATGGTAGGGGCGGGCGCGCACGTCGTTGACGCGCAACAGCTCCGCAATTTCTTCTACTTTCTTGCGCGACAGGCAGTAAATGATGCCCGCTTTGCCTTTGTGCTGCTTCACGTACTGAATCAGCTGCTTCTTGGTGTTGTGCTTGGCCCGGACCTCGTAATAGAGGTTGGTGCGGTTGAACGAGGTTTTGAACACGCTCGCGTCGTCCATCTGCAGGTTCTTCTGGATGTCGAGCTGCACCTTGGGCGTGGCCGTGGCCGTGAGGGCAATGATGGGAATGTTGCCGCCTAAGTTGTCAATAATGCCGCGAATCTTGCGGTACTCGGGCCGGAAATCGTGGCCCCATTCCGAGATGCAGTGGGCCTCGTCGATGGCCACGAACGAGATGGCCGTTTTCTGCAAAAAGGCAATGGTATCTTCCTTCGTCAGGCTTTCGGGGGCCACGTAGAGCAGGCGCACGGCGCCGTTCATTACGTCTTTGCGCACCCGCGTCATCTCAGTTTTGGTGAGCGTCGAGTTGTACACCTGCGCATTCACCCCAAAGGCCCCCAGTTGGTCTACCTGGTTCTTCATCAAGGCAATAAGCGGCGAGATAACGATGGCCGTGCCTGGCACTACCAGGGCCGGTAGCTGGTAGCACAGGCTTTTGCCCGCCCCCGTGGGCATGATGACGAACGTGTTGCTACCGCTCAGCACGTTGTGAATCACCGCCTCCTGGGTGCCCCGAAATTGGCCGTAGCCAAATACTTCTTTCAGGGTATGCTTGAGCGTCGCCGCCCGTTCGGGGGCTGCAACCAGGGGTTGTGAAGGCATGATGTAGTTAAGGCAGGTGATTAATATAGGAGCAGCGGCTGATAACGAAGATAAGCACTGGCGCTTTTTAAAGCCCCTTTTTTGTTCATATCCCCATAATTCTGCGGAAAAACTTTGCGTTGCTCAACCATACCATGTAGGCCGTTGGCGGCTACTTGGCCGGGGCCCCGGCCACGCCCCGGGGCCCCGGCCTGGCCAAGCAGCGCGCTGGGGGTAGCATGTTGCACAACCCGGGAGTTGCCCGGCAAGCAATGCGCTTTATTGCTTGCCGGCGGCTGGCCGGGCCCGGGGGGGGGCACTGGCCATCGGCACCGGGTATTCGGCCCCACCTTTGCGGTAGTTTCGCCCTGCCTACCATGTCCACGCTCCATTCCACTACTCCCGTAGCCGCCGCCGTCGATGTACTGGCCGTGGCCCGCCACGTGCTGCACGAAGAAGCCACGGCCCTTTACGCCGTAGCCGACGCCGTAGGCGCCACCCCCGATTTTGCCCGCTGCGTGGCGGCCATTTTGGGCCTTTCGGGCCGCGTGGTGGTGACGGGCGTGGGCAAAAGCGCGCACATCGCCGGCAAAATCGTGGCCACGCTCAACGGCACGGGCACGCCGGCCCTGTTCATGCACGCGGCCGACGCCATTCACGGCGACCTGGGCATGATTCAGGCCCAGGATTTTGTCGTGGCCATCAGTAAAAGCGGCGATACACCCGAAATCAAGGTGCTCGTGCCGCTGCTGCGCCGTAAGGGCGTGCCGCTAGCGGCCCTCGTAAGCAACGCCAACTCGTACCTGGCCCAGCAGGCCGATTACGTGCTGCACGCCCCGGTGGCCCGCGAGGCTTGCCCCCATGACCTGGCCCCCACTACCAGCACCACCGCCGCCCTGGCCCTGGGCGACGCCCTGGCCGTGTGCCTGCTCGAAAGCCGCCAGTTCTCGGCCCAGGACTTTGCCCGGCTGCACCCCGGCGGCACGCTCGGCAAAAAGCTCTACCTCACCGTGGGCGACCTGAGCCGCCAAAACCAGCGCCCGCGTGTGGGCCTCGACGCGCCGCTGCGGGAGGTACTGCTCGAAATTTCGGGCAAGCGCCTGGGGGCTACCGCCGTGCTCGACGGCGCCGGGGCCCTGGCCGGCATCATCACCGATGGCGATTTGCGGCGGATGCTCGGCGGCCACCTAGCCGACCTGGAAACGGTACGCGCCCGCGACATCCTCACCCCCGCGCCGGCCACCATCGGCATCGACGAGTTTGCCGCCGAGGCCCTGGCGCGGATGCAGGCCCGCAACATCACGCAACTCGTTGTCTTGGAAAATGAGCAGTTTGCCGGCTTTATCCACTTGCACGACCTGCTGCGGGAGGGACTTGTGTAAACGACTCTTAACTTGCCGCGGCAATATCACTATGTTGTAACACCTATGAATTCGACTTACCTCGTTGTGATGGCCGGTGGCATTGGCAGCCGGTTCTGGCCGTTCAGCCGCACCAACCATCCCAAGCAATTTCACGATGTGCTGGGCACCGGCCGCTCCATGCTGCAAGTAACTGTGGACCGCTTCGCCGGCCTCTGCCCGGCCGAAAACGTGTTCGTGGTGACCAACCGCGACTATGTGCAACTCGTGCAGCAGCACCTGCCCCAGATGCCGGCCGACCAGATTTTGGGCGAGCCCATCGGGCGTAACACGGCCCCCTGCATTGCCTACGCCAGCTATCGCATTGCCCAGCGCGACCCCCAGGCCATCATCATTGTAACGCCCGCCGACCACGCGGTATCCAACGAAGCGGAATTCCGGCGCGTGATGGGCCTGGCCGTGGACGCCGCCCGCCACCACGATGTGCTCGTGACGCTGGGCATCCACCCCTCGCGGCCCGACACGGGCTACGGCTACATCCAGTACATGGATTCGCAGAGCCTGCCCTGCGGCCAGCTGCACAAAGTGAAGACCTTCACCGAGAAACCTAATCTGGAGCTGGCCAAGATGTTCGTTGACAGCGGCGACTTCCTCTGGAATTCGGGCCTGTTTGTGTGGCGCGCCGATACCATTCTGAACGCCTTCCGCCAGTACCTGGGCGATATGGCCGAGGTGTTTGAGGACGGCGCCGGGGCCCTGGGCACGCCCCAGGAGGAAGCCTTCATCAGCGAGGCCTATGCGCGCTGCGCCAACATCAGCATCGATTACGGCATCATGGAGAAGGCCGACAACGTATATGTGCTGCCCGCCGACTTCGGCTGGAGCGACGTGGGCACCTGGGATTCGCTGCACCGCATTGGCCAGCAAGACGCCAACGGCAACATGGTGAACGGCGATGTGCTGCTGTACGACACCACCGGCTGCGTCATCAAAACCCCGTCCGAGCGCCTCGTAGTAGTGCAGGGCCTCGAAGACTACATCATCGCCGAGTACGACAACGTGCTGCTCATCTGCAAGCGCAGCGAAGAGCAGCGCGTGAAGGAATTTGTGGCCGACGTAAAGGCGAAGAAGGGCACGGGGTACAATTAATGCAATTAACAGTTATCAATTGACATTTAACAGCCGGCTTTGCGGTTGTTTGTTAATGCAAACGCAAAAAAGGCCTTCCCAGTGGGAAGGCCTTTTTTAGGTATGTTTACGTTTATTGTTGCTTAGTATATTTCTTGTGATGTTGCTGACTAACAATATAATTGATCCAGTCAGCAGTATTTTGGTGATATGCAGCTCCTTGTCAAGTTGCTGTCCCCGGGCGTGAATTGCTATAATATCGGCTTGAGGGCGGTGCTCAACGATTGCGAATGTTTCCATTAGGTCAGCTTCGTATTTATAACTGACTCGGTTATTTAGCCAACCAAATAAGGTGAGGAGGATAATGCAAAATAATAGCCAATTCAGTACTCGGTTCGCCACTGAATCAACACGATAACTATTCTGATGCTACCCGCTGGCGGGCCACTTCAAATAGCATGATGCCCGCTGCCACGCTCACGTTCAGCGACTGGATTTGGCCGGTCATGGGCACTTTCAGGCGCACGTCGGCCAGGCGGAGGAGTTCGGGAGCGATGCCGTCTTCTTCCGAGCCCATGAGCACGGCCACGGGGCCCGAGAAATCGACCTCGGCGGCGCCCACGGCTTCGGTGGCTTTTTCGGAGCAGGCTACCACCGTTACGCCCGATTGCTGGAGGAAGCGAATGGTTTCCTGCAAGTTGGCCTCGCGGCACACGGGCAAGATATTGAGGGCCCCGGCGGAGGTTTTGAGGGCGTCGCCGTTGATTTGGGCGGCGCCGTGGCTGGGCACTACCAGCGCCTGCACGCCCAGGCACTCGGCGGTGCGGGCAATGGCGCCGAAGTTGCGTACGTCGGTGATGCGGTCGAGCAGCAGCAGGAACGGCACCTTGCCTTCCTCAAACAAGCCGCTGAGCAGGTTGTCGAGCGGAGCGTAGTCGATGGGCGACACGAAGGCCACCGCGCCCTGGTGGTTTTTGCGGGTAAGGCCGTCGAGCTTTTCCACCGGCACCTGCTGTACCTGAATACCGGCTGTGCGGGCCAGCGTCGAGATGTCGCCCACGAGGCTGTTTTTGGTGCCGCGCAGCAGGAAGATTTTTTCCAGCGTGCGGCCCGCGTTCAGCGCCTCCAAAATGGGGCGCAGGCCAAACAGCATGTCGATGCTGCGGTCGGGCTGCGGGGCCCTATTCTCGTAGCGAGGGCGCTCGTCGCGGTCGAAATGCCCGGAACGCTCGCCGCGCTCGGGTCGGTCCTGGCGGTAGGGGGGGCGGGCGGCGCCGTCGCGGCGGGCGGGGGCGCTGCTGCGGTCGGGCTGGTCGGGCTGGTTGTCGCTGCCGCCGCGGCCGCGGGGGCGGGCACGCGCTTCTTCGGCAAAGCCGTCGGCCGCGTCGCGGTCGGGGCGGAATTGCTTGGGCGTGACGGGCCGGTTTTGCTCGTCGTAAAAGCGGCGGCCAGTTACCGGCCGCTGGGGTCGGTCGGGGCGCTCGGGGCGGTCTGTGCGTTTCTCCATTGCTCCACGGCGCCGAACCAAGGTTTTTCGTACTCGGGGCGGCGCACTAATTCGTAATTATCCGGTGCAAAGGTACTCGGCCGGGGCCGGAAGCTGAAGGTGAGGGGCCCCGCGTTGCCCACGTTGGCGTACGACCACTGCTCCTCGCTGCTGGCCAGGCGGCGCACGCCCTGCGGGGCCCCCAGCACCACGTATAGCAAGCCGCGGTCGGTGAGGAAGCCGGCTTTGTGGGCGGCAAAGAGGCGGTTGGCGGCTGCCACGCGGCCGTAGTAGTTGCGAATCATGGTTTTGCCCAGCGGCTGGTTGTCGTGGGCGGCGTTCAGCCAGAAGCCGTCCACGGCGCGCTTGGGGTCGGCGGCGGCGGCCAGGCGCTGGTGCTCGGCGGTGCTGGTGAGGTAGCGCAGGGGCTCGACGAGCTGCTTGGCGGTGCGCAGGTTGGGGTAGTCGCCGTTTACCACTAGCAGGGCTAGGGTGCGCGGGGCCTGGCCGCCGAGGCCGCCCACGCGCAGAGCCAGCAGGCTGGGGTCGTCGCAGCGCAGCAGCTGGCCGGTGCGGGCCGCGGCCGAGTCGAGCAGGGGCAGGGTTGATGGGGGCCCTACTACGGTGGCGGGGTTCGTCATAGGCGGCAGGGCGGGGGTGGGCGGCACGGCGTAGCGCCGCAGCCGCAGGGGCTGGATCAGCCCGTAGTTATCCACCCGAAACGTCTCGCCGGCCCGCACGTAGCCGCGCAGCAGCGGCAGCCCTGCTGAGTCGGTGACGATGAACGGGCGGGCCAGGCGCTCGGCCGTGAGGGGCAGCCAGGTGGTGGTGGCCGCGTTTTGCGGGCCCCCGGCCGGGCCCACGGGGCCCACCTGCACTTGCAGCACGGTGCCCACCGGTACCCGCGCCGCCGCCACGCAGAAGCTGGCGCGGGTGCCGCCCGTGGCGTCGGGCCGCCGGTGCTGCCGTGCCCGCGGGATGCTGTCCTGCCACTGTGGGGCGGGGGCCTCGTAGCTGGCCCAGGCCGCCACGCGCAGCTGGCCCACGGCCGTGCCGGCGGGCAGGCGCACGTACAGGCGCAGGCTGTCGACCTCGCGGCGCACGTCCAGCATCACGCGCGGCACGTCGCGGTAGAGGCCCGCAAAATCGGGGCGGGGTAGGGCCTGGGCCCCGGCGGCCAGGGGCAGCGCGGCCAAGCAGGGGGCGGCCAGCGCCAGCGCCCAGGAGAGAAAACGGTTCATGCCAGGGTGTACGTAGTTGGGGCCCCAAACATATGCACAAGGCCGGCGGTGGCGGCCGTGGCCCGCCGCCGCCCCGTCACTTTTAAGCTTGCCGGGGGCCGATATTATTTCAAGTGAGGCGTTCGGAGGCCTGTTCCAACGCGCGCAAGGCTGCCCCGCCTTATTGCTGTAGGGTTGCGCTTAGAGCGGTTTCCAAGTCAGGGTACAGCTTGTTGGGTGCGGGCTGCCGGCTTTTCGCCGGCTGTCCGCTCGTCGGTAGAACTACCGGCGCGAAAGGCGAGCGGACAGCCGGCAAAAAGCCGGTAGCCCGCCCTGTGCACTGACTTGGAAACTACGCTTAGCGGTGCGTTTGCGGCCCGGTGCGGACTGCGCGCGCAGGGCATTGCACCAAATTATGCGGTCCGATTAGCCGGTTCGGCTCTGCTGTTAGTTGCCAAGGCCTTGCCTGAAATGCGTTAATTTCCGGAACGAACAGGATTTGCGGAAAGTGTGCTCCCACCGAAATCAAATTTGGACTGCGGCGGCAGGGTGGGCGTTGCCGCCCCGGCAGCGGCGTGCAAAGGAGGCTGCTTCACGTATCTACCCGGAAGTGGTTGTTGCTTTGCGGGGGTTCGAGGCCGTGCGGTGCGGCCCCGAAGCCCTGCCAGGGGCCCTAAATGCTTCGTGCCAGGCACGATATCCGCAGGGCCATGCGTTGTTGTCCCGCTACTAATTGTGCCACGTCCGGCCGCCATTTGCCGTATGAAGAGGTTTTTTTCTGAAACGAGAGCACGGCAGCTGGGCGTATTTTGGGGCACGGTCATCATCGCCGGAATTTTCGTGTCGGACTACGTGCGGGTGCTGCCGAGCATCGGTATCGCCGGGCTGTTTGTGAGCGGCGTGGGCTACGCTGTGGCCCACCGGCGCATTGCCCAGCGGGCCCACTGGCCCCTGCTGCTGAGCTTCGTGCTGGTTTATGGGCTGCACGTGGGCACGGCGTTGCTGCACGTCGGCTGGGCGAACGAAATTTTCCAGCGCGACGCGGTGCTTCAGCTGCCGTTTTTGCTGCTGCCAGTGGCGTTTTTGCTGTTGCCCAGCTGGTTGGCGGTGCACAAGCGGGTGCTGTGGCTTGTGCTCATCGGCGGTTGCCTGGGGGCCGCGGCCCGGACCACGGCGTACTACCTGCTGCACCAGGACATCATCGACCAGAGCTACTTGCACTCTAAAGTGATGCCCACCGTGCCCGACCACATTCGGTTCAGCCTGCTGGTGAGCATGGCCGTGCTGGCGGGGCTGGTGCTGACGCTGAACAAGCAGCTGGCCCCGCGGCTGCGGCTGGCTACCCTGGCGGGCGTGGTGCTTCTATTTTTGTTCCAGCACCTGCTGGCCGTGCGCAGCGGCATCGTGACAATGTACGCCGCGGGGGCCCTGTGGCTGGTGTGGCTCGGGTGGCAGCTGCGGCACTGGCGCGTAGCGCTGGCCGGGGCCGGGCTGCTGCTGCTGCTAGGGGGGGCGTGCCTGCTGCTGTTTCCCACGCTTCAAAATAAAATCATCGTCACCCGCTCCGACGCCGAGCAGTTCGATTCCGTCGGCGCTGCCAACTACTATTCCGTCACGGCGCGGGTGTATTCGTACAACGTGGCCTGGGCCCTCATCAAGCAGCGCCCGCTGCTGGGCCTGAGCAAGATAGAGCTGGAGTCCGCCATGGCCCGGCAGTACCACGCCATGTACCCGGGCATCGAGCCTGCCCACTACTTGCTGCCGCACAACCAGTTCCTCTACAACCTAGCGGCCTACGGCGTGGTGGGGTTGCTGGTGTTCGTGCTGGGGTTCTACTACGCGCTGTGGGAGGGCATCCGGCAGCGCAACCTCATGCTGCTGCTGATGTACTCGATTGTATCGCTTTCCTTCATGGTCGAGTACACGCTGGAAACGCAGATTGGGGTATTGATTGGCCTGTTTTTCATCCTGCTGGCCGCAGCCCCCGTCGCGCCGGCTGGGGCCCCAGGGGCCCCCGTGCCCGACTAAGGGGCGGTTCGGGCGTAAAAAAGACCGTCATGCTTCGGCTCTACTTCGTTCCGCTCAGCATGACGGCCCTCTTTGCGTCGTTCGCATCAGGCTTTAGGAGCCCCAGACTGCCCCAGACCGCGGCGGGCCTCGCCGTAGCTTTGCCGCCATGTTCAGCTATTTGATTAGCCGCTTCCGCCAGTTTCGCCGCCAGCGCCGGCAGGGCGGCCAGGTAGCGGCCCTGAGCCAGGCCGACGCCACCGCCCTGGCCGCGCAGGCCCCGCCCGACCCGGCCCGGGTGCTGGTGGTGCGCAACGATTCCATCGGCGACTACCTGCTCTACCGGCCCTGGCTGCGCCAAATGAGCGCCGCGGTGCGCGGCCGCGGCCAGCGCCTCACGCTGGTGGCCAATGCGCTGTGGGCCCCGCTGGCCCGCGCCTGGGACGCTGACGTATTTGACGAGCTGGTGGTGGTGGATTTCGGCCGCTTCGCTAAAGATTTGGCCTACCGCGCCGAAACCCTGGGGGCCCTCGGTGCCCTGGGCTTTGGCGAAATCGTGTACCCGCTCCACGCCCGCGAGGCGTCGGTAGAAAACTTCATCCGGTTCCTGGGGGCCCCCGTGCGCGTGGCCAGCCAGAGCGGGCAGCAGGGCCCCTGGGTGGAACTCATCAACGCGTGCTACACCCGGTTGCTCCCCAGCACGCCGGCCGTGCTGTTCGAGTACGACCGCAACCGCGAGTTCTTTGAAAACTGGCAGCGCGGTGCTATCAAAACCGACGCGCCCCTGGTCCTCGTGCCGGGCGGCACGGCCGCCGCTGTGCCGCTGCGCCTGCCCGCCGCTGTGCACGAAGCGGCGGTGGCTGAGGCGGCCGCGGGGCCCTACATCGTGCTGTTCCCGGGGGCCAGCGCCCGGCAAAAGCGCTGGCCCACCGGGCACTTTGCGCAGCTGGCGCGGGGCCTGTACCGGCACTTTGGGGCCCGGTACCGACTCATCATCGCCGGTAGTGCCGCCGACGATGCCCACGCCCAGCGCATGGTGCAGGCCGCCGGCCCGGGCGTACCTCTGGAAAATCGCTGCGGCCAAACCGATCTGCCCGGGCTGGCTGCGCTGGTGGCTGGGGCCCGGCTGCTCATCAGCAACGATACCGTGGCGGCCCACCTGGGGGCCCAGGCCGGCGTGCCCCTGCTGGTGCTGCTGATGGGCGAGAACTACGGCAAGTTCTTCCCGTACCCCGCTGCTTTGCTGGGGGCCCCGTGCCGGTGCCTGTTCCCGCCCAGCCAGGAGGCCCGCTTCGCCCGAGGTGATTTCAGCACCCCGGCCCGCGACCCGCGCATCGACCAAATCGCGCCCGCCCGGGCGCTAGCCGCCGCCATCGAGCTGCTGCCTTCGGTATAGAAAGCTGGGGGTTATACTCGTCACGAAGTAGGGTGCGGGGCTTGTCCCCGCCCGTCGTTGAACGAAAGCCGACTGAACCGTTCAAGGACGGGCGGGGGCAAGCCCCGCACCCTACTTTGTTTTCGCATCCCACTTCGTAAGCAGTATAATTCTACCCAAAAAGGGCCGGCCCGCAGCAATGCGAGCCGGCCCTTTTTGGGTGGTGCTGGGGCCCCGGCCCCGCTACCGCTGCCCTTGCAGGTAGGGCTGGAGCACAGCAAATGCTTTTTGGGCCCGTACGGTGTCGCCGGCCTGCATGGCCGAGCGGTACACGTACTGGAGGTTGACGAGGTGCAGGCGCTGGTCGTAGTCGAAGAGGCTGCCGTCGGGGCGGGCGGCGTAGTACGAGAGCATCTGGATGGAGCGGCGCGTCATGGTGTCGAGGATTTCGTCGGCGCGCTGCTTCTCGCCGCCCGCGATGAGGGCCGGCACCAGCTGCGGCGAGTAGTAGTCGTAAGGAATGGCCTTGTCGGGCATCACCTGCAAGCAATAGTCGGCTACCTCCTTGGCCTTGGCCTTGTTGCCGCGCTCGAGGTAGGTGTTGGCGAGGCGGGCAAACTTGTCGCGGTAGTTCGACGGAAACTTCAGGTTGTTCTCGTCGTAGAAAATCTTGTCGTTCGTCAGGCCCCGGTAGCTGAAAGTTTTCATCAGCTCGCGGTAGTTCAGGTCGAGGTCCACGTAGCCGTCTTCGCCCTGGGGCGTGTAGTTGGGGTCCTTCAGCGGCAGCAGGCGGTAGGCGAGGCCCTCGAGCTGGAAGTAGGGCTGGAGGTTCATGTAGTCGCTCGGCGTGACGGTGGAGCTGAAGTAGATGGGCCGCTTCCAGTTGTTGGTGGCAATCATGTCGAGAATCACCAGGTTTTTCTTCTCGATGCCGCGCTTGCCCATGCTCCAGTCCATGCGGTCTACGAGCTGGTTCTCGCGGCCCTTGGGGATGAGGCCCAGCTTCTTAAACGCCGTCGTATCCACGGGCAGGTAAAAGTTTGGTGTTGGAAACGACATGATGCCGGGGCCGTCTTCCTGGTACTGCACTTGCAGCAGCGGGTTGTTTTGCTGCACCAATTGGATGAACTGCTTCACGTCCACGTCCTTCACGGCCGGGTTCTGGGCGAAGGGCAGGTAGTCGTTGGTGCCCTGGGCGTAGGCCTTGTCGCCCATCGTGATGGGCAGCGGTTGCGAGAGGTACGAGCGGCGCTTCATCTGCTGGATGTACCAGTCGGTGTTCAGGTAGCTGAGCACGGCCACGCGCACGTCGGTGCGTACCCCCTCCACCTCCTGGACGTACCAGAGCGGGAAGGTATCGTTGTCGCCGTTGGTGAACAGGATGGCATTCGGGGCACAGCTATTGAGCAGGTTCTTAGCCGAATCCACTGAATTGTAACGGCCCGAGCGGTCGTGGTCGTCCCATCCTTGAGCCGCCAGAATGCCCGGCGCTACCACGCCCAGCGCAATGGCAATGGCCGCCCGGGGCCCCTCGTTCTTAATGACCGAGCGTAGCAAATCGGCGATACCGAGCACGCCCAGCCCAATCCAGATGGCGAAGGCAAACGTGGCCCCCGCAAACGTGTAATCACGCTCGCGCGGTTCCAGCGGCGGCTGGTTGAGGTATACGATGATGGCCAGGCCGGTGAGCAGGAACAGCAGGCCCACCACCAGGGCGTCCTTGCTGTCGCGCCGGCTCTGGAAAAACAGGCCGATGAGCCCCAGAATCAGCGGGATGGCGAAGAAGTTGTTGTGGGCCTTGCTCATCCCGATGCGCTCGGGCAGGCTGTGGGCGCTCGGGCTAAAGGGCGTCACCACCCCGGCCTGCTGCACGTCGGACTCGCGCCCCACGTAGTTCCACATGAAGTAGCGCCAGAACATGTGGCCCATCTGGTAGCGGAACAAAAACGACAGATTCTGGCCCATCGTCGGCTTCACACCTTCTTGAACGTCCACCCATTTTTGATATTCCTGGAGGTGGCCCGGTAAATTGCTGTAGAGGCGCGGGAGCAGCATGTTGTCCTCGTCGCGGTAGCCGGCTTCCTGGGCGCGGGGCAGCACCTCGTCGTAATTGTTGGTAGTTGTGTTGCGTACGTAGCGCGGGGCCCCGGGCTCGTTGTGGTCGGGCTGGGCATTGAACTGGGGCCCGTAAAGCAGTGGCCGCGAGCCGTACTGCTCGCGCTTGAGGTAGCTCACGAAGCTCAGCACGTCCTCGGGGTCGTTCTCGTTGATGGTGGGGTGGTACGACGAGCGGATGGGCACGATGAGGTAGCTCGAATACCCGATCAAAATAAACGTGAAGCACAGCATGGCCGTGTTCAGGAGCTGACTCTTGCGCCGGAACGAAATCCGGAACCCGTACACCATCAGGCCGATGAGGGCCACCACGAAGATGACGAGGCCCGAGTTGAAGGGCAGGCGCACGGTGTTCACAAAGAATACCTCGAAGTAGCCGGCCAGCGTGGGCAGGCCCGGGATGATGCCCACCAGCACGGCCGCCAGCAGCACCAGGCACACGGCCATCACCAGCACAATGCCTTTCACGTTGGGGTTGGGGTTGCGGCGGTAGTAGTAGATGAGACCCAGGGCCGGCAGCGTGAGCAGGTTCAGCAAGTGGACGCCGATGCTGAGGCCGATGACGTAGGCAATCAGCACGATCCACTTGTCCGAGTCGGGCTCGGCGGCGTGGCCTTCCCACTTCAGCATGAGCCACACCACGGCCGCCGTGCATAGCGACGACATGGCGTAGACTTCTCCCTCCACGGCGTTAAACCAGAACGAATCGGTGAAGGCAAACGCCAGGGCCCCAATGGCGCCCGCGCCCAGAATAAGCAGCGTGTCGGTGTTGGTGGGCACCTCGGTGGGCGTGTTCACGGCCGAGCGGCGCAGCACCAGCTTGCTGGCCATGCGCGTAATGCTCCAGAACAAAAACAACACGGTGAAGGCGCTGCTCAGCCCCGAAAGGGCGTTGACGAGCACGGCCACTTTGGTGGTATCGCCGAATGAAAACAGCGAGAACAGCCGCCCCAGCAGCAGGAACGTGGGGGCCCCGGGCGGGTGCGGCACCAGCAGCTTGTAGGCGCAGGCAATAAACTCGCCGCAGTCCCAGAACGAGGCCGTGGGCTCGAGCGTGCTGAGGTAGGTGGCGGCGGCGATGGCGAACACGAGCCACCCGACGAGGTTGTTTAGTCGTTGGAAACGCATAAAAAAAGTAGTGCGGCCCCGGCACCCCGTGGGGGCCCGCGGGCAAATCAGGAAGGGCCGGGCGCGGCTGGGAAAGTTCAAAAGTAGGCACGGGCGCCGGGCCACCCGCCCGATCAGCCCCGGGCGCCGGCACGTCCATAAACACCGAAAGCAGCCGGGGGCTGCTTTCAGGAAACGAAGAAGTGCGGGCGGGGCCTTTTAGACCCGAGCAGCCGGCTTTTCGCCAGCTGCCCGGTAATCTTTGAACGCAACCGGGGCCCTGAGGGCGGCGCAACCCGTCGCAGCGATCAGCGGGCAGCCCGCCGCAACCCAAGGCCCCGGGCCGTCAGTTTTGCAGCACCAGGCGCTTGGTGCTGGCTACTTTGCCGTCCACCACCAGGCTGTAGAAGTACAGGCCGCCGGGCAGGTCGGTCAGGTTCAGACCGGGAAAGCTGGTGTCGGGGCGCAGGGCCACGGAGCGGATTTCCTGGCCGATGACGTTGCTCAGGCGCAGCAAGTAGGCGGGCCCCGGGGGCTGGCGCAGCTGCACCGTCACGAAGCCGCGGCTGGGGTTGGGATACAGGCTCAGGCCGAGGGCCTCGCCGGGGCCCTGCGCCGGGCCCGCCAGGAAAGTGAGCGGCTTGGGCGTGCGGGCCGCGGCCGGTTGGGCCGCGGCCAGCGCGCCCACGGCCAGCGCCAAAAAAAACGGAGTAAATATTTTCATCTTTTATGAAATATGAAAAGCGGAAGAAAGCCGGGCACGCCAGCAGGCCCGCCACGGGGCGCGAAGTGGCGGCATCCAATGGCCCAAGCCAGCCTAAGTCAAGCACCGTGCCGGGCTGCGGGGTAGATGCGCAAACCCGCCAAAAGGTTGCCTACACGTGCCGAATCTCCTGCAAGCCGAACCGGCGCACCGCCCCGTCAATCTCCACCGCCAGCCGGCCATCTTCGCCCACCCCGACAATCTGGCCGTGCACCCGCTGGCCGGCCACCTCGTAGGCGTGGGGCTCCTGGTAGCGGTACAGCACCTGTAGATAGTCGCGGCGCAGGGCCCCCACCTGGCCGGCCCGTAGCTGAAGGTAGCGCCGTTCCAGGCACTCGAGCAGGCGGGCGGCCAGGGGCCCCAGGTCGTAGGCGCGGCCGGTGAGGGCGGCCAGCGACGAAGCCGTGGCGATGCCAAACACCAGCTGGTTCACGTTCAGGCCAATGCCCACCACGCTGTGCTGAATCTGGGCCCCGCTCAGCGCGTTTTCGATGAGGATGCCGCCCAGCTTTTGGCCGCCGTAATACAGGTCGTTGGGCCATTTCAGGCGCAGTGCGGGGGCGGGGCCCAGTAGCGCGGTGGCCCAGTCGTGCACCGCCAGGGCCACCGCTTGGCTGAGCAAAAACTGCTGGCCGGCGGCCAGAAACGTGGGCAGCCACACCACTGAAAGGGTCAGGTTTTCGCCGGCGGCGGCCTCCCATTGGTTGCCGCGCTGGCCCCGGCCGGCGGTTTGGTGGCCGGTGGCTACGGTGCAACCTTCGCTGGCCCGGTTTTCGCCAAGCAGGCGCTGTGCCTCCGCGTTGGTAGAGCCGCACGCGGGCAACCACAGCAGCTGCTGGCCCGTGAACAGGGTTTGGGGACTAATTTCCATCACCTTTGTTGTGTAACTTGTATTGAGGGCCTCGGCGGAACCGGGGCTCAAACCTAATTATACCTTATGAAAAGCACCTTGGTCCGGCAGGATTCGGACACATTGGCAGACGTAGTAGTGCGCGGCATGCAGGACAAAAAAGCTTCTGACATCGTCGTACTCAACTTAAAAGAGCTGAAAAACGCCGTGGCGGATTATTTCATCATCTGCTCGGCTAATTCCGATACCCAGATTGATGCTATCGCTCGCTCGGTGGAAGAAGAAGTAGAAAAAGTCACCGGCGACTATCCCTGGCAGACCGAGGGCCGCACCAACCGCGAGTGGGTGCTGCTCGACTACGTGGACGTGGTGGTGCACGTTTTCCTGCGCGACCGCCGTAAGTTCTACGCGCTGGAAGAATTGTGGGGCGATGCCCAAATTTCGTACATCGAAGAGGTAACGGCCTAGCACGGGCCTGCCGCTTTGTTTTTAAGCATTTTCGGGACGGATTTTGTTGCCGTTGGTGTTAGGTGACTAGCCCGGGCGCCCAACGAATGGCGCGCCGGCCGGTTAGCCCAAAGTAAAACCGTGCTGGCTGCGTCTACCCCGACGGGCCCCGGGCCTCATTCCCGTAAAAATCCGTGCTTTTTAACCTCGTGTCTTATGTCTGATAAAACGCCTAACGGCACCAACAAGCGGAAAAAACCGACGCCCAGCCCCACGCCCCGTCCCGGGGTGCAGCTATGGGTGCTGGCGGGCTTGCTCGTGTTCATGTTCGGGGTGATGTTCGTGAGCAACATCAACCAGCCCGCCAAAATTAACCAGCAAAAATTCGAGCAGATGCTGGCCGCCGGCGATGTCGGCAAGATTACCCTCGTCAACGAGAAAGAGGTCGACCTGTCGCTCACGCCGGCCGCCCTGGCCAAAAGCCAGTACGCCACCGAGCTGGTGCGCAAATCGCCTTTTGGAGTGAGTGGCGACGCCCACTTCTACTTCCCTATCGTCGACGCCAAGCTGTTCCAGGAAAATCTTGATCAGCTGCAAAAAGCCACGCCCTTGCCCCAGCGCCTCGCCCTCAACATCGAGTCGCGCGAGGGCCTGAGCGACTTCATCGGCAAGTGGGGCCTGCTGGCCCTGCTCGTGGTGGGCTTCATCTTTATGATGAAGCGCATGGGCGGTGCCGGGGGGCCCGGCGGCCAGATTTTCAGCATCGGCAAGAGCCGCGCTGCCTTGTTTGAGGGCGGCGACAAGGTGAAAATTACGTTCAAGGATGTGGCCGGGCTGGAAGAAGCTAAAGAGGAAGTGCAGGAGATTGTTGAGTTCCTCAAAAACCCTAGCAAGTTCACTGTACTCGGCGGCAAAATCCCGAAGGGCGCTCTGCTCGTGGGCCCTCCCGGTACCGGTAAAACCCTGTTGGCCAAGGCTGTAGCCGGCGAGGCCGACGTGCCGTTCTTCTCGCTCTCGGGCTCCGATTTCGTGGAGATGTTTGTGGGTGTGGGCGCGGCCCGGGTGCGCGACTTGTTTAAGCAAGCCAAAGCCAAGGCGCCGTGCATCATCTTCATTGATGAGATTGACGCCGTGGGCCGCTCGCGCAGCAAGGGTAACATGCCCGGCGGCAACGATGAGCGCGAGAACACGCTGAACTCGCTGCTGGTGGAAATGGACGGCTTCGGCACCGATTCGGGCGTTATCATTCTGGCCGCTACCAACCGGCCCGATACCCTGGATTCGGCCCTGTTGCGCCCCGGCCGCTTCGACCGCCAAATCAGCATCGACAAGCCTGATATCAACGGCCGCACCCAAATTTTCCAGGTGCACTTGAAGCCCTTGACCCTGGGCCCCGACGTGGACGCCAGGAAGCTGTCGGCCCAAACGCCGGGTTTTGCGGGCGCTGAAATTGCCAACGTCTGCAACGAAGCGGCCCTCATCGCCGCCCGCCGCGACAAGAAATTCATCACTAACCAGGACTTCACCGATGCCATTGACCGCGTAATTGGGGGCCTGGAGAAGAAGAACAAAATTATTTCGCCCAGCGAAAAGCGCATCGTGGCCTATCACGAAGCCGGCCATGCCATCGTGGGCTGGTTCTTAGAGCACTGCGACCCGTTGGTGAAGGTTAGCATTGTGCCCCGCGGCGTGGCTGCGCTTGGCTACGCGCAGTACCTGCCCAAGGAGCAATTCTTGTACAACACCGAGCAGCTGATTGATGAGATGTGCATGGCCCTGGGCGGCCGCGCCGCCGAAGAGCTGGTGTTCGGCAAAATCTCGACCGGGGCTCTGAGCGACTTGGAGCGCATCACCAAGATGGCCTACTCCATCGTGACGATGTACGGCATGAACTCGAAGCTCGGCAACGTGTCCTATTACGACTCGAAGGGCCAGAACGAGTACGGCTTCTCGAAGCCTTATTCGGAAGCTACGTCGCAAATGATTGACGAAGAAGTCCGTACGATTATCGAGCAGGCCTATGTCCGCACCAAGGAGCTGCTCAACGAGCGCCGCCACGAGCTGGAGGTAATTGCCAAGGAGTTGCTGGAGAAGGAGGTGCTGCTGCAAGACGACCTGGAACGCCTGGTGGGTAAGCGCCCCTACGGCGGCCAGACCAACTATCAGGCCCACATGGCCGGTACCGACCGTAGCGAAACCGCCGGTGAACTAATCAACGAGCACGCCGGGACCACTATCGGCAGCGATTTACCCGATTTGCACCTGCCCGGCCTCGACACTGGCAACGGCCCTAGCGAAGCCGCCGCTCCCAGCGGCAGCGCCGTAGCTGGCGTTTAGCCAGCCATTTATTTCAACAAAAAACCCGCCCTCGGTCATCGAGGGCGGGTTTTTTTGGGCCTCGCAAGCTCTGCGGGTTCCCAACTCAGTCATTATAGGAGTGCGTGAGGCAAATCCAGCCTGGAGCCAGGGTGAGCGCTATCGGCGGTACTTGGTACGTTGGATAAAACGAATGCAGAAAGTAAATGGTCATTTTATAGGCAAATAGCTAAGTGGAAAGGAATTGGTGTTGTACCGCTCGTGAAGGTAAGGATAAATAAATGCCGCGCCCCGCGTAAAATATGCGCGGCGTAGCCCCCGAAACCGCCGCGCCGGGGCCCCGGCGCGCTGGCCCGGCCCCGGCCGTATCTTCGTCACCTTGTTTCCTTTACCGCATGATTCCTGAATCTTCTGCCGCCGCAGCGCGCACCGCCGTGCTGGCCCGTATCCGCCAGGGGCTGGCGCAGCCTGCGCCGCAGCCTCCGCGCCCCGATTTTGGGGCCCCCGTGCATCCGCCGCTGCCGGCCGACCTCGCCGTGGCGTTTGCCGAAAGTTTCGTGCGCGTGGGCGGCGTGTTTTTCTATTGTGCTTCCGAAGCGCATTTTATCGCCCAGCTGAGCGCATACCTGAAGGAGCAGCAAATCGGCCGCTTGTTTGCGTGGGAGGCGGCGCTGCAACGCGTGCTTTATACCGGCCACGTAACGTTTGTGGCCGACGAAACCGAATTTCTACCCCACGCCGACGCCAGCCTCACCACCTGCGAGGCCTTGGTGGCGCGCACCGGCAGCTTGCTGGTGGCCCCAGCCACGGCCAGCGGCCGCCGCCTCAGCGTGTACCCCGACCAGCACTTGGTGCTAGCCCGCACCGGCCAGGTAGTGGCCGAAATCGGCGATGCGCTGCGCGGGCTGCAAGCCCGCTACGGCGCCAGCCTGCCCTCGATGACCTCGCTCACCACGGGCCCCAGCCGCACCGCCGACATCGAAAAAACCCTGGTGCTGGGGGCCCATGGCCCGCGCCGGCTGGTATTATTCCTCCTTGACGACGCGCCCGACGTCGGGGCCCCTGACGCTGCTGCATGAGCCCACTGCCCGCCACCTTGCCCCCGCTGGCCCTGCCGCCCGGCCGCCGGGTGTACTTCGCTTCCGATTTTCACCTCGGCACGCCCGACGCGGCCACGTCGGCGGTGCGCGAGAAGCGCATTGTGCGCTGGCTCGACATGGCGGCCCGCGACGCGGCGGCCATTTACCTGGTCGGCGACCTGTTCGATTTTTGGTTTGAGTACCGCCACGCCATCCCGCGCGGCTTTATCCGGCTGCAAGGCAAGCTGGCCGAGTTGGCCGACGCGGGCCTACCGATTTACATCTTCACCGGCAACCACGACTTGTGGATGTTCGGCTACTTCACCGAAGAGCTGGGGATTCCGATTTTGCGTGAAGCCGTGACGCAGCAGATTGGTAACCAACTGTTTCATATTGGGCATGGCGACGGCCTGGGGCCCAAAGATCGCAGCTACAAGGCCCTGAAAAAGGTGTTTACCTCCGACCTGGCGCAGTGGCTCTTTGCCCGGCTGCACCCCAACCTGGGCATCGGTCTGGCCAGCGGCTGGAGCAAGCGCAGCCGCATTCAAAATACGGCCGTCGATGCCAAATACTTCGGCGAGGACGAGTGGCTGCTCGTGTACTGCCGCGAACTGGAGGCCCGCCAGCACCACGACTACTACGTGTTCGGCCACCGCCACCTGCCCCTCGACCTGGCCGTGGGCCCCGGCAGCCGCTACGTCAACCTCGGCGAGTGGGTCAATTATTGCTCGTATGCCGACTACGATGGTAACGACTTGGTTTTGCGGTACTTTGAGCAACAGTAGCCACTGCGCATTGCGCGCGCTGGGGGGGCTATTATTAGCCGCTGGGTCCCTGGGAGCCCAGGCCCAAGCCACCCTGCCCAGTGCCGCCTCGGTGGCCCCCGCCGCCGTTGTGGCCCCCGTGGAAGCCCCGCGCCCGGCGGCCGCGGCCGCGCCGGCTGAGGTGCCCGCCACCGGGGCCTGGGCCCTGGTGCGCACCCTGCGCCTGCCCAATCCCGGCGCGGCCTCGCTCGACCGGCGCGGGGGCCTGTACGTGGCCGATGCCGACAACAACATCCGCCAGTTTGGGCCTGAAGGCTTGCCGCTTAACACCTACGCGCCCGCTCAACCCGGCCACGTGGGCCAGCTCGAAGCCTTCAACCTCACCAACACGCTCGTTTTTTACGACGACCGCCAGCAGCTGGTGCTGCTCGACCGCTTTCTGGCTCCGCTGAGTGAGCTGCGCTTGGCCGACTACCTCGACGGCACGGTGCGTGTGGCCACGCTGGCCCCCGACAATCAAATCTGGCTACTCGACGAAAGCACGCTCACATTGCGCGAGTTCGACCCTGGCACGCTACGCCTGGTGCAAAATACGCCCCTCGACTTGCTCATTGGCCGTACGCGGCCCGACTTCCGGTTTATTCGCCAGTACCAGAATAACACGTACCTGGTCGATAAAACCACCGGCGTATACGTATTCGACAACCTGGGTAATTACAAGAAAAAACTGCCTTTGCCGGGGCTGAATATGGTGGGCTTCCGGGGCGACGAATTGTATTATCTCGATGGTAGCCAAGTGCGGTTCTTTCACCTCTACAACCTGACCAGCCGCGCCGTAGCCCTGCCCACTGCGGCCGACGCCGGGGCCCTGCGCCAGGTGCTGGTGGGCGAGCAGTACGCCTACCTCTTCACGGCCCAGGGCGTGGCCGTGTACCGGCTGCCGTAGGGCCCCGGGTAAGCTAAGCGGTAGTAATCCTGGTGGGGGCAGGCCGTTGGAAAAGATAAACTCCTGTTCTTTTTCCCAACATCAACCCTAATTCCATGAAGGTATTAGTGTATCACGGCATGAAAGACGTGCGCGTCGACACTGTGGAAGACCCCAGGATTTTGAGGATGGCCGCGACGCCACTATCCGCGTCACGAGCGCGGCCATTTGCGGGTCCGACTTGCACATTTATAACGGCAGCCTGCCCCAGCTGCGGCCCATGGTGCTCGGCCACGAGTTCATGGGCATTGTGGAGGAAGTAGGTAAAGACGTGGGCAACAAGCTGAAGGTAGGCGACCGGGTGGTGGTGCCGTTCCCTATTGCCTGCGGCACGTGCTTTTTCTACAACCACGACTTGCCCGGCCATTATGAAAATTCTAACCCCGACTATTACAGTCCCGAGGGTAGCCTATTGACCGAAAAAAGCGGGGCCCTGTTTGGCTACACCGACCTGTACGGCGGCTACAACGGCGGCCAGGCCGAGTACGTGCGCGTACCCTACGCCGACTTGGGGCCCCGGGTTATTCTGGATTCGCTCACCGACGACCAGGCCCTGTTCCTGACCGATATCTTTCCCACCGGCTACTCGGCTACTCGGCTACTCGGCCATCGACTGGAGCAACGTGAGCGGCGGCGAAACGGTGGCTATTTCCGGGGCGGGGCCCGTGGGCATCATGGCGGCTAAATCGGCCTGGCTGCGCGGCGCGCGCCGTCATCGTCGACACGCTGCAATATCGTTTGGACATGGCTAAGAAATCGGCCAACGTGGAAACTATCCTCTGGGAAAACCACGACGACGTGGTAAAGCAAATCCGCGACATGACCACCGGCCGCGGGGCCGAAGTGTGCGTGGACGCCGTGGGCTTCGAGCCCGACCGCAGCCTCGCCGACTGCGCTAAGGCCGTGCTGAACCTGGAGAAAGGCTCACCCAAAATCACCGAAACCTGCATGAGCGCCGTGCGCCGCGGCGGCATCGTGTCGGTGGTGGGCGCGTACGCTACGCCGTTCGATAACTTCCCAGTGCGCCAATTTTCGATAAGGGCATCACTATCTGCGGCGGCCAGGCCCCGGCCCAGAAGCACATCGATAAGCTCCTCTAATACGTCATCGACGGCAAGGTGCAGTTCGACGACATCATCACCCAGCACCTGCCGCTGGCCGACGCTGCCCACGGCTACGACATCCTCCGCAACAAGAAGGAGAACTGCGTGAAGGTAGTGCTGAAGCCGTAGGGCCTCCAGCGCTTACCTACCAGCAAAAATACCCTTCGTAAGCTTGCGAAGGGCATTTTTAATTTGAAGCCAGAGCGGATCTGGCTTCGGTAAGCTATGGAAGGAGATAGTCCGGCGGAGGGCTTAGGTCAGGCCTTCGGCCATGGTGCGCATTTGAATTTCGATGATGCGCGAGCCCGGCGACTGCGTGCAGGCCAGTAGCACGGCCCCGGCTACGTCTTCGGGCTCCAGCATCCCCGACTGGGCTACGCTGTCTTCGGTGCGGCCGCGGCCGAGGGCGAATTCGGTTTTGACGCCGCCGGGGCAGATGACCCCGACCTTGATGCCGTGGGGGCGCAGCTCCTTGTCCAAGGCTTGGGCGAAGCCGACCTGGGCAAACTTGGTGGCGCAATACACCGCCTCGCCCGCAAAGCCGTATATGCCGGCCATCGACGAAAGCATGAGGATGGTGCCCGAGCCTTGCTTGATGAGGACCGGCGCAGCGTGGCGCGTAAATAGAAACGTCGAGCGCATGTTGGTGTCCATCAGGTCGTCGTATTCGTCGGCACTGGTGTTCACCAGGTTTTTGTAGTTGCCGGTGCCCGCGTTATTGAGCAGGATGTCGAGGCGGCCGGGGCCGTCCAAGGCGGCTTGCACGGCTTGGCGGGCCGTTTCCTCGTCGCGGGCGTCGCCAACGACGACGATGGGCCGGGGGGCGTGGGCCGCCAGTTCATCGGCCAGGGTTTCGAGCCGTTCGGTGCGGCGGGCGGTGAGGATGAGCTGGGCGCCTTCGGCGGCCAACGCGCGGGCGCAGGCCTCGCCAATGCCGGCGCTGGCCCCCGTGATGAGGGCAACTTTGCCAGTGAGTTTTCCTGCCATAGTGGAGGGGGTAAGTACCCGTTATTAATTAGTTTGATGTAAAGAACGTTATGCTGAGCGCAGTCACAGCATCTCTTATTCGGAGTTAACTACAAAATTCATAGTTAGTTACTTAGCATATATGCTTCAACAAGCTCAGTATGACTGTCTGTTTTAACATAAGCTATTCACCAACGGGTACTTATGGAAAGAAAGTAAGAAATTGAAAAAGCGCGGGCCGGGGCCCGGCAGGGCCCTAGTGCTTGGGCATCATCTCGTTAGATGAGAGCCGGTACATATCGTGGCGGCGGTTGCGCAGGTTCTGTACGCTGCCGCTGTGGCGCAGGCGGTCCAGGATAGACAGGTCCACATCGGTTACGAGGATCATCTCGGTGTTGGGGGTGGCCTCGCTTTTCACGCCGGTGGTGGGAAAGGCGAAATCGCAGGGCGTAAGCACGGCACTCTGGGCGTACTGGATGTCCATGTTCTTGACCCTGGGTAAGTTGCCCACCGAGCCGGCTATCGCCACGTAGCACTCGTTCTCGATGGCGCGGGCCTGGGCGCAGTGCCGCACCCGTGAGTAGGCCGTCTGGGTATCCGTCAGAAAGGGTATAAACAGGATGTTCATGCCCTGGTCGGCCAGCAGGCGGGCCAACTCCGGAAACTCCGAATCGTAGCAGATGAGCACCCCGATGGGGCCGCAGTCGGTATCGAACGTTTGGAGGCGGGTGCCGCCGCGCAGGGCCCAGCACTTGGCCTCGTTGGGCGTCACGTGGATTTTCTCGTAGCGCTCCACTGAGCCGTTGCGGCGGCACAGGTAGCCCACGTTCAGCAGGTGGCCCTCGTCGGCTACCACGGGCATCGAGCCGGTGATGATGTTGATGTGGTATTTCACCGCCAGCTTGGTAAAGCGGGCCAGTATCTCGTCCGAAAACTGGCTGAGCTTGCGAATCGCGTCGATTTCAGCCAGCTCGTTCGTCTCCGCCATCAGCGGGCCGTGAAACAGCTCGGGAAACAGCGCAAAGTCGGCGCGGTAGGCCGCCAGCGCATCCACAAAATATTCTACTTGCTGAAACAGGTCTTCGAGGCCGTCGTAGAGGCGCATTTGCCACTGCACCAAGCCCAGGCGCACCTGGGTTTTCTGGGCCACGGGCGGGGCCGGGCGGGTGTCGTAGAGCATGTTGTCCCACTCCATCAGCAGGGCGTAGTCGCCGCTGGCCTCGTCGCCGGGCAGGTAGTTGCGCAATACCCGCACCGCGTGGAAGTCGTTGGCCAGCTGAAAGTTGAGCGCTGGGTCCACGATTTCACGGTCCTTCACCCGGCGCACGTACTCCTTCGGCGACAGCTCGTGCTGGTACTCGTGGTAGCCTGCAATGCGCGCTCCGAAAGCAATGGCGCGCAGGTTGAGGCGCTCGCACAGCTCCTTGCGGGCATCGTAGAGGCGGCGCGCCAGCCGCCGCCCGCGCATGGCCGGCACCACAAACACCTCGATGCCATAAAGCGTATCTCCGGCCGGGTCATGGGTCGAGAAGGTATAGTCGCCGGTAACCTGCCGGAACGTGTGCTGGTCGGCCAGCTTCTCGTGGTCGATAACGAGGGCCAGCGCGGCGGCCACCACTTCCTCGTTGACCGTTACCACAAACTGGCCTTCGGGAAAAATGGTCACCAGCCGGGCTAGCTGCTCGCGCCGCCAGTAGGTGGCCATGCGCGGGTAGGCTTGCAGCATGGCGGTTTTCACCGCCTCATAGTCAGTAAGTTGAAGATGTCGGATTTCAATAAGCTCGGTCATAAAGTCTTGTGTAGGAACAGTAGTTAAGCTAGAAAAGCGGCCGGCCACTGGGTAGTCCCGCACCGGTTCCTTTTGCCAGTTACTACTATACCTACGCGGAAACAACTGTTGCCGCCGGGTTTGTAACCAGTTTTCTGGTCGGTACCATGCCTGCGCGCTGGCCTGCTCGCCGGGGGTAGGATGGTACTTTTTGCCGTGAAGGATGGGCGGGCTACCGCTGCCAAATGATAAGAGGTACAAGGTTGTTGCGTGCGCCGCCGGGGCCCTGCGCAATGCAGTAGCCCCGCCGCCGATGAAAAGTCGGTGTGGTCTAAAAAGGGGTGGTCCGGTGAGTTGCCCGAAGGGCTTCGTCGGGCTATTCTTGCTGAAAAACAGTGGCTCCGAGACGTCGTCGGAGTGGCCCGACGACGGAAAAAGCCGCCGGACCATCTTATTTTGGACCACCACCGAAAAGGAATTAGCCGCAGCACGTCCTGCACGTCGCGCCAGAAGGCCCGCGGCGACAGATGCCGCTGCAACGCGCCAGGCCCGTGCATTGGGGTAAGCCACTATAATAATCCGCTACCCAAACGTGCGCCGGGGTGGGGGCCCAATCCTCTGGTATGTCATCAACAGCAAAGTGCAATTCGATGGCATCATCACCCAGCACCTGCCGCTGGCCGACGCTGCCCACGGCTACGACATCTTCCGCAACAAGAAGGAGAACTGCGCGAAGGTGGTGCTGAAGCCGTAGGGCCCCCAGCGCCTGTCTGGCGCCGGCACCTCAGATTGGTTGCCTGAAAAGCCTGCGGCTCCGCCGCGGGCTTTTTTTATGGCCTTGCCGGGGGGCTGGGGCCCTAGCAGCTAGGCGCCGTTGCGGGTTGCCCGTACGCTTGCCGAAACGATTATCTTTGCTAGATTCCGAACTTTCTGCGGCCCGGATAAAGCGCCGCTTCACGATATATATACCCTCGGCCTTATGGCTTGTTCAACTTGTTCCTCCGGCGGCGGCTGCTCTACCAGTAAGGTAGGCGGCTGCGGCTCTAAAGGGGGGTGCAGTAGTGGCTGCACCCGCCTCAACGTCTTCGATTGGCTAGCCGACGTGGACGTACCCGACTCCTTCGCGGGCTTCGACATTGTGGAAATCCGCTTTAAGGGCGGCCGCAAAGAGTTCTTCCGCAACGCCGACCGCCTGCCCCTCGTCACCGGCGACGCCGTGGTGGTGGAGGCCACCGGCAGCGGCTGGCACCTGGGCCACGTGAGCCTGAAAGGCGAATTGGTGCGCCTGCAAATGCGCAAGAAGAAGGTGCCCACCGATACCAAAGACATCCGCACCATCCTGCGTGTGGCCACGCCCGACGACGAGGAGCGCTGGCAGGCCGTGCGCGACCTCGAAAACGGCACCATGTTCCGGGCCCGGGCGATGGTGGGCGAATTGCGCCTGCGCATGAAGCTGAGCGACGTGGAGTACCAGGCCGACCGCACCAAGGCCCTGTTCTTCTACTCGGCCGAAGACCGGGTAGACTTCCGGGAGCTGATCCGGCGGCTGGCCGACGAGTTCCGGGTGCGGGTGGAGATGCGCCAGATTTCGCTGCGCCAGGAGGCCGGCCGTATCGGCGGCATCGGCATTTGCGGGCGCGAGCTGTGCTGCTCGACGTGGCTTACCGATTTTAAAACGGTGAGTACTACCGCCGCCCGCTACCAAAACCTGAGCCTGAACCCTCAGAAGCTGGCCGGCCAGTGCGGCCGCCTCAAGTGCTGCCTCAACTACGAGCTTGATGCTTACCTCGATGCCCTGAAGGACATTCCGCAGGTGCAGCGCCCGCTGCAAACGGCTAAAGGCGAGGCCTTTTTGCAGAAAACTGACATCTTCCGCCGCCGCATGTGGTTCGCCATCAAGGGCGATAACAACTGGGTGATGCTGGAGGCCGCCCGCGTGCGCGAGCTGCTCGAAATGAACAAGCGCGGCGAGAAAATCGAGAGCCTGCTGCCCCCCCGCGAGGAGGAGCCGGAGCCCGAAGTATCGGCCATCGTGGAGGGCTCGCTCGATCGCCTCGATGACCAGATCCGCACCAGCGGCAAGCGCAGCAAGCGCAAAAAAGGCAAGCCCGACGGTGGTCCTGACGGTGCCCCCGAAGCCCCTGCCACCGCCGGGGCCCCGCGCCCGCCCCGCGCCGAGCGCCCCAGCACCCGCGAGCCGCGTGAATTACGCGAGCCAAGGGAACAACGCGAGCCCCGGGGGGAACAGCAGCGTGAACCACGCGAGCAACGCGAGCCCCGGGAACAACGGGAACGGGAGCCGCGCGAGCCCCGCCCCGCCGCCGAGCGCCGCCCGGCCCCAGCGGCCCCCGATGCACCCCGCGAAGCCACCGGGGCCCCCGCCGCCGGCGATGCGGCCCCCGAGCAGCGGGGCCGCCGCGGCGCCGCCGCCCGCCCCCTCAACCGCCGCAACGGCCGCGGCCGCTCGGCCGACGGCGCCCGCCCCGAAGGCGAAGCCGGCGAGCCGCGCCCGCCCCGCGCCGACCGTCCCGAGGGGCCCCGCCGCAACCCTGACGCGCCCACGCCCCGCCCCAGCGGCGACGCCGGCCCCCCCCGCGAAGGCCGCGGCGGGCGTGGCTCGCGCCGCGGTGGTGGCCGCGGTGGCGAAGGCCGCAGCGGCGGCGACGGAGCCGCCAATCCTGGAGCTGGCCCCGCGCCGGCCGGTGCCTAAGTTTTTGACAGTAAACGCTTATGCTTCGCTTTTTTGATTTGAGCTTTTTGGCCCGACCCAGGGCCTTAGTGGGGGCCCTGGGGCTGCTGGCCCTGGCCGGCTGCGACCCTAACCGCGTGTTTGAGGAGAATACCGATTTCCCCAACAACTCATGGGATGTGCAGCGCAAGCCCGCCTTCACGTTTGCTATTGCCGATACGGCGGCGCGCTACGACGTATACTTCGACGTGCGCAACGCCTCGGTGTACCCCTTTTACAACCTTTATGTGAAGGCTACGCTGACGGGCCCCGGCGGCCGCGTAGGGGCCCCGCTGCTGCACCAAATGCTGCTGATGGACCCCAAAACCGGCGAGCCCCGCGGCAGCGGCACCGGCGACATCTACGACCACCAGATTCTGGCCCTGCCCCGCCAGCGCTTTGCCCAGCCCGGCAACTACACCCTCACGCTGGAGCAGTTCATGCGCCAGGACCAGCTGCCCGGGCTGATGGCCGTGGGCGTGCGCGTGGCCAAGTACCAGGCCCCTGCGAAGAAATAACGGCCCGCGGCAAAATGCAAAAAAGCCGGTTCCGCAGTGCGCGGGGCCGGCTTTTTAATGGGCATGAAAGGGGCTACACGATGCGCGTCACCTCGACGGCGTTGGGGCCCTTTTTGCCGGCTTTAACGCTGAACTGCACCCGGTCGCCCTCCTCAATTTCGTGGATGAGGCCGGTTTGATGCACAAAAATTTCCTCCTCCGTGCCGTCGGGGATGATGAAGCCGAAGCCTTTGGCGTCGTCGTAAAATTTAACCGTACCGGTTTCCATAAGCAGCGAATCGAAAATAAAAGGGAAGCGTGGCGGCAAAAATACGGCCCCGCCCGCAACCCGCCGCGCCGGGCCCCAACCGTGGCCCGGGGGGCGCGTATAGTTTAGGCCCCCCCGGGGCTTTCTTCCTCCTTAATCTCTTCGCCCATGAGCACGGAAAACCTCAACACCGAACCGAACGAAATTGCCGGCAACCGCCCGGGTGGCCCCGCGGGCAACACGGCCACGAAACCCGTGCCCCCGGCGGGCATACCGCCCACCCATCCGGTATCGAGCGAGCAGTTGGTGGACGCCGAAATGAGCGTGGGCGAAGGTGGCGTGGACGACTACGGCCAGCAGGAAAACAAGGAGGCCGACCCCGCCGACCTCGACCCCGAGCCTAGCGACCCGGCCGCGGCCGGGCAGCCCAACGCCTACGGCGGTAATTTCAGCAACGCCACCCAGGACGTGGTCGGCGACGCGGCCCGCCTCGATAACCAGCGGGCCGACGCCAGCCGGGGCGAGTTTGGCCGCCAGGGCGATCATAATACCCACGGCGGCTACGGCAATCAAAACCGCGAGGCCGACTACGAGCCCCGCGACTCGCCCGAGGACCGCTATTACGGGGGCCCCGGCGAGCCCGGGCCCCAGCACAATTCCTACGTGCAAGACCGCGACCAGCTAATCCACGCCAACTCGCCCGACGCCGCCCAGCCGCCCGCCCCGAGCCCCGAAACGCCGGGCCCCGACGGCCGCGGCAACCAGCACGACACCCGTAACCTGCCCGGCCGCACCGACGCCCGCGCCAACCAGCAGAACGATAACAGCGCCGGCCCCGGCCAGGGCCCCGGCTACGCAGCCGACTATGGCCACACGGCCTTCGGCGGCGGTGCCCCCACGCCCACGGCGGCGCCTACCGACGTGCCCCAGCGCAACCAGGGCGAAGACGACCGCTCGTCGCGCGGGGGCTACGACAACCAGGGCTCGGCCAACGGCCCCGGCGGCTCGGCGGCTACGGGCGCGGCCCCGGCGCCTCCCGCCACGGGCGGCACCCCCGCCCCCGACGCTGCCGGCGAAGGCTACGGCGATAAGGGCCGCCAGGGCGAGGCGCACCTGCCCGACTACGCCACTGGCGACGACCGCAGCGGTTTCGGTAAGGGCCCCAACGCGGCTGAGCAAGCCATGCGCGAGGGCTTCGGCTCGAAAGGTGGTTCTTACGATGACCAGTACGCTGCCGGGCAGCCCGGCGCCACCGGCGGCTCGCCGGCTAAGGGCGACTACACGCAGCAGGAGCGCGACGCCCAAAACAGCGGCCCCGCTGCCCAGAAGGCCTTCCGCCCCGCCGGCACCCCCGACGAACAGGCTGACACGGCGCCGAAGCCCAACGCTGGCCGCGCCGAAGGCGACGAGAAGTAATCCCCCCTTTTGCCGCCAAACTCACCGCAACATGCTTCCCGGCCGCTGGCGCGTGGGGGCCCCGCTGCGCGGCCGGGCCGTTGCCTGGGGCGGAGGCCCCCCGGCAAAGAGCAGTGGGGCCCTGCCGAACCGAATCGGGTGGCTCGCTGTAATATTGCATTCCTGTAAGCGTCTTCCTGCGTATGCCCGCGCCCCCCCGTGCCACCTCCGATTTCTTCGACGACCTTACCAACGTCCTGTTGGTGCTGCGGGTGCAGGCGCAGAGTCGGTTCCGCCCGCTGGGGCCCGAGGTACTGAACCGCCGCCCCGGCCCGGGCCCGGGGCCCTGGAGCGTGGGCGAATGCCTGGAGCACCTCAACATCGTGGGCGGCTACTTTCTGCCCGCCATCGGCGCCCGCCTGCGCCGGGCCCAGGAACGCGGCAGCCAGCCCGCGCCCACCGTGAAGCCCGGCTTGCTGGGCGCCCGCCTGGTGGCCAGCCTGCGCGTGCCCGCCGCCGAAAAACCCCGCACGACGCCCCAGCGCTACGCCCCCACCGGCACCCGCCTCACCCGCACCGTCACGGAGGTGTACAGCCGCCAGCTCGACGAGCTACTGAGCTTGGTGCTGCGCGCCCGCCAAGTGAACGCCAACGCGGTACGTATCCCCAACCCGCAATTTCCCCTGCTGTGCCTACGCTTGGCAGACCAGCTCGAATACCTCGTGGTGCACTTGCAGCGCCATGCCGGCCAGGCCGAGCGCGTGCTGGCCGGGCTGCCCATGGCCTCGTAAGTAAACGGCGTAGCGTGGCCGCTGCGAGTCCGTGCGGTTGAACCATCAAAACGTAACGTCGACTTCAAAGCGGTTTCCAAGCCAGTATACTTAGCGCTGTCAAACGGAGTGCCACTCCGTTTGGCGTTCGCACGGAAACGGAGTGCCACTCCGTTCTACATGCCTTCCGCACGGGCTGCAAACTGCTGTAGCGTCGCGCTGCCCGGCAATCGTTGTCAATTGGCCAGGTGAAGCGCGAGCCACGGACTTGCAGCGCCTACGCTACCGGTGCGGCCGCAATTAATTGCGCGGCTTGTGTGGAATGTGGTAGGGTACGGCATCTTTAGGGCCTCAACCCTTCCTTCCGTTGCTGCTTATGCGCCCGTTCCTACTTGTTTTCCTGCTGTTGCTGATGACCTTTTTCGCCGACCGCGCCGCGCCGGGCCCCGGTACGCCGTACCCCGCGCAGTGGAAAAAAATCGACGCCCTTCTGCAAAAGGAGCAGACCGCCACCGCCGCGCCGCTGATAGAAAACATCTACCAGCAGGCCCGGCGCGAAAACAATGCCCCGGCCTATGTTAGGGCCCTGCTCTATAAAATCCGGCTGCTGGAGAACAAGGAAAACGACGCCGATGAAAAGGCCATTGCCCTGCTGGAGGCCGACGTGAAAACGGCCCAGTTCCCGGCCCGGCCCATCCTGCATTCGTTGCTGGCCGGCCTGTATGCCGACTATTACAACCAGCACCGTTACCAGCTGTACCAGCGCACGGCCGGAGCCCTGCCCACCGCCGATGGCGCCACGCCCGGTGCGGCCGACGGCGGTACTGCCCTCGCTACCTGGGACGCCGGCCGGCTCGGGGCGGCCATCGTGCGGCACTACTTCCAATCGGTAGAAGACGAGCCCGAGCGGCAGCTCAAAACCACATTGACCGACCTTGGCGACCTGGCCACGGGCGGCGACGCCGAGGGCCGGGCCCTGCGCCCCACCCTCTACGACCTGCTGGCCCAGCGCGCCATCGCCGGCCTCCAGAACCAGGAGCTGTACATCTCCCGGCCCGAGCAGCAGTTTCAAGTAACTGACCCCAAGCTGTTCGGCAGCGCCGCGGAGTTTGCCGCGCTAAAGCTGGGGGCCCCGGCCGCCGATTCGCTGAACGGTCCGCTGCTGGCGCTGCGCCTGTTGCAGCGCCTCACCGCCGCCCGCCTGCCGCTGGCCGCCGCCAACCCCGGGGCCCTGGCCGATGTGGACTTGCAGCGCCTCGACTACCTGCGCACCCTCACCCAAAACACCGACCTCGCCGGCCAGTATGCGCCCGCCCTGGCTCGCCTTGCTGAGACATATAAAGCCCTGCCCCTCAGCACCGAGTTCATCGCCCGCCAGGCCGAAGCCGCGCGCGATAGCACCCCGGTGGCCGCCGTAGCCCTGGCTCGTACGGCCGAAGCACAGTTCCCCAAGTCACGCGGCGCGGCGCGGGCCCGGGCTCTACGCGCCGGAATTGAGCGGCCGGAGCTGACCTTTTCCGCCGCCGAAATTGTGGTGCCCGGCCAGTCCTGGCGGCTGGATGTGACGGTCCGCAACGTGACGGAGCTGCACGCCTGGGCCTACCGCATTTCGCTGAGGGAGTGGACGAGCTTCAACGACTACCAGGCCCGGCAAAAACCCATGCCTCAGCGGTTTGCCCGGGCCCTGAAGGCCGCGCCCGCGGCCACCTGGGCCGTGCCGGTACCCGCGCATCCGCTTGATTACAAGGCGCAAAAGCTAGCGGCGGCCGGCCCAGTATTGCCGGTGGGCTACTACCTGGTCATCGTCAGCACCCAAAGCACCGACCCCGCCCAGCCCCAGGTCGGAGCGGCCACCAGCTACGCCGCGCTGGGTGCCAGCGCGCTGAGCGCCGTGAGCCGCCACCGGCCCGGCACCGGGGCCCCGCAGTTGCTGGTGCTGGATCGGCAGGGTGGGCAGCCGCTGGCCGGGGTATCGGCGCAGGCCGCGTACCGGCACTACGACCAAGCCAGCCGCAAGCAGGTGACGCGCCTGAGCGCCGTGCAGCAAACGGCCGCCATCGGCATCGCCGAGCTGCCGCCGGCCACCACCAACACCCCGCAACGGCCGGACGAGCAAGTGGCCGGGGCCCAGGTTTGGCGGGGCCGCGATACGCTGGCGGTGAATAACCTGGGCGGCTACTATAACAATGACAACCAAGAGGATAATCCTGAAACCAAGTGCTTCCTCTTCACCGACCGCGCCATTTACCGGCCGGGGCAGACGGTGTACTTTAAGGGCATTCTGGTAGAAAACCGGGACGGAAAATCGCGCCTGCTGACCAAGGAAAAGCAGGACGTGGAATTGGAAGACGTGAACGGCGACACCGTGCAGGAGCTCAGCTTCGTAACCAACGACTTTGGCTCGTTCAACGGCTCTTTTGTGCTGCCGGCGGGCTTGCTGAACGGCGAATTCAAGCTGAGCGCGGACGACGGCGAATTGGCTTTTGCCGTGGAGGACTACAAGCGGCCCACCTTCTACGTGCAGCTCGATTCGGTGCCCGGCCGGCCGCAGCTGGGCCAGCCGCTGGCCGTGAGCGGCCGGGCCCGCGCCTACGCCGGGCCGGCCACCGACGGGGCCACGGTGCAGTACCGCGTCACGCGCCGCGAGCTGTACGCGCTGTTCGATTCCGGTTTTGGGCGCGGTATGTACCCGCCCAACCGCGGTGGCAACCAGGAAATTGCCCACGGCACCGCCACCACCGACGCCGATGGCCGCTTCAGCGTCACGTTCACGCCGCCGCTGGGGGCCCCGCGGGCCGGCCGGCGCGGCTGGGAGCCGGGCTATTTATTCGAGGTAACCGCCGACGTGACCGACGCGGCCGGTGAAACCCGCAGCGCCACCCGCGGCTTCCCCATCGGCCGCAATCCACTTAGCCTCAGCATTACGGGCCCCGACCTGGCCGATAAGCAGCACCTGCCCACCTTCCGGCTGCTGGGCACCAACGCCACCGGCGAGCCGCTGCCCGCCGCCGGCACGCTGCGCCTGCTGGCCCTGCGCTACCGCCCCAACCCGGCCGGCGTGCCCGGCCCCGCGCCCGAAACGCCCGATAACGAAGCCGCGCCGGAGTTGGTCAAAACCCTCGCTTTCGACACCAAGGCCAGCCCCGCCCTCGGCCTGAGCGCCGCTCTGGGGGCCCTACCCACCGGCCGCTACCGCCTCGAAGCCCGGGCTGCTGGGGCCGATTCGGCGCGGGCTCAGCACGACTTCACGCTCTACGACGCCGGGGCCCCCACCGTGCCCTTCGCCACGCCCGACTGGTTTGTGGCGCTGGCCGACACCGTGGCCCCCGGCCAGGCCACCGCCATCCTGCTGGGTAGCAGCGAGGCCGAGGCCCGCATCCTGCTGGAAGTGGAGCGCGGCGGCCAGCTCCTGCGCCAGGAGTGGCTCACGCTGCGCGCCGGGGAGCAGCGCCGCGTAGCCGTGGAAAGCGGCCCCGCCGGGGCCCCGGGGCCCCTGTACATCCACACCACGCAGGTGCGCGCCAACCGCCTATACCGCCACGATGCCACGGTGCAAGTGGCAGAGAAGCCGCAGCCGTTGCAGCTCGCCATCAGCACCTTCCGCGACAAGCTCCAGCCCGGGCAGAAAGAAACCTGGCGCATCGCCATACACCAAGCCAACGGCCAAGCGGCCGATGCCGAGTTGCTGGCGACACTCTACGACCAGAGCCTGGACGTGTTCCGGCAGCATAGGTTTCAGGGGCTGAATTTTGGTGGCCAGTATTACCCGCCACATTTTGGGTGGCAGGGAAATTTTGGAGAATTGAATTCTAATCCGTTTGCAGAACTAGATAATGGAGCCGAATCCTTAAACGTGGATTATCCAGTGCTCAACACCTGGGACTCATCGGTTGAAAGCAGACTGATGGGACGGGTGTCTGGGGTGCAAATACGGCGCGGGCCCCCCGTCGGTGGGGTAAACATCAGGATACGAGGAATTTCAAGCGTCGCTGCCGCAGTCCCGATGATGGCTGATAGCCAAGCGTTGAACGAAATGGTGGTAGTGGGTTACGGGACGCAAAAACGTTCTGAACTAACTGGTTCCGTGAGTACCGTTAAGCGCCCGCCCCCCGCCCCCGACCTCTCCGCCGTGCCCACCCGCACCGATTTCCGCGAAACGGCCCTGTGGGAGCCGGCCCTGCGCACCGATAAAAACGGCGACGCGGTGCTCGAATTCCAGATGCCGGAGGCCGTGACGCGCTGGCAGCTGCTGGCCCTGGCCCACGACCGCAGCCTGCGCGCGGGCCAGCTGGCCCGGCAGCTTGTCACCCAAAAGGAAATCCAGATTACGCCCAACGCCCCGCGCTTCCTGCGCCAGGGTGACACGTTCACCTTCCCCGCCAAGTTCTCGAACCTGACCGACCACGCCACCAGCGGCACGGCCCAGCTCTTCCTGCTCGACGCCGCCACCGGCCAGGACCTCACCGCCCAGCTGCTGCGGGGCCCCGCGCAACAAGCGGTGGCCGCTGGGGCCCACCAAAGCGCCGCGCTGGGCTGGGAATTGCGCTTGCCCGCCGATTTCGCGCCGGTGGCCGTGACGTACCGGGTAGTAGCGGAAACGCAGTCAACAGTTGACAGTGAGCATTTAACCGGCAAAAAAGCCAAGCGCACCAAAAAACTCGCAACTCGCAACTCACAACTCACAACTTACTCCGACGGCGAGGAAAACACGCTGCCCGTGCTGCCCAACCGCATCCTCGTCACCGAGAGCCTGCCGCTGCCCATTGTGGGCCCCGGCACCCGCATCTTCGAGCTGAAGAAGCTGACCAGCACCGCCTCGCCTACGCGGCGCAACTACTCCCTCACGCTGGAAATGACAGCCAACCCCGCCTGGTACGCCGTGCAGAGCCTGCCCTACCTGATGGAGTACCCCTACGAGTGCTCCGAGCAGGTCTTCGACCGGCTGTACGCCAACGTGTTGGCGGCCCAAATCCTGCGGTCCAACCCGCGCTTCAAAACCGTGCTGGCCGAGTGGACGCGCCAGGCCCAGAGCGGCACCGCTGCCCAGCGCAACGCCCTGGAAAGCAAGCTCAGCCAAAACCAGGAGCTGAAAAACCTGCTGCTGCAAGAAACCCCCTGGGTGCGCGACGCGCAGGGCGAAACCGAGCGCCTGGGCCGCCTCACCACCCTGTTTGATACCGTGCGGCTGCGCACCGAAACCACCCGCGCCCTGGCCAAGCTCCAGGCCATGCAGCGGCCCGACGGCGCGTTTCCGTGGTTCGAGAAAATGCCCGCCGACCGCTACCTCACCCAGCTCATCGTGGCCGGCTTCGGCAAGCTGAAAAAGCTGGGGGCCCTGGACGCTAGCCAAAATGCTGCCGCCCGTTCCATCCTGCAAAACGCCCTACGCTACCTCGACGCCGCCACCGCCCGCGACTATGCCGAGTTGCGCCGCCAAAAGGCTGCGAAGCTGGCTGACAACCACCTCGGCGACTTGCAAATCCAGGCCCTGTACGCCCGCAGCTTCTGGCCCGGCCAGCCCGTGGCCAAGGCTGCGGCGCTCGCATACGCCTATTACCGCGGGCAGGCCGCCCAGTTCTGGCCGGGCCAGACGCGCTACCTGCAAGCCCAGGTGGCCCTGGCGCTGTTTCGGGAAAGCAAGGGGGCCCCAGCGGCCCAGCAAATCCTGCGCGCCCTGGCCGAAAACGCCCTGCACTCGTCCGCCCTGGGCATGTATTGGAAGGAAGTGACCGGCGGCTACTACTGGCGCGAGGCCCCCACCGAAACCCAGGCCACGCTCATCGAAGCCTTCGACGAAGTGAAAAACGATCAGAAATCGGTGGATGAAATGAAGCTCTGGCTGCTTACCCAGAAGCAAACCCACAACTGGCCCAGCACCCGCGCCACCGCCGACGCCTGCTACGCCCTGCTGCTGCGCGGCTCCGACTGGCTGGCCGCCCCGCAGCCGCTGCAAATCAGTGTGGGGGCCCAGCCCGTGCGGCCCGACGCCGCCCAGGCCGGTACCGGCTACTTCAAAACCAGCTGGCCGGCGGCCGAAATCCTGCCCGCGCAGGGCAAAGTCACCATCACCAAGCCCGACGCGGGCGTGGCCTGGGGAGCGTTGTATTGGCAGTATTTTGAGGACATTGACAAGATTACGCCCGCCGCCACGCCCCTCAGCCTGGAGCGCCAGCTCTACCGCGAAACCCGCACCGCCGGGGGCCCCGTGCTCGAAAAGCTGACCGCCGCCACGCCCCTCAAAGTGGGCGACGCCTTGGTGGTGCGCCTCGTGCTGCGCACCGACAGGGCCCTGGAGTACGTGCACCTCAAAGACCAGCGCGCCGCCGGCCTGGAGCCCATCGGCCAGCTCAGCGGCTACCGCTACCAGAACGGCCTGGGCTACTACGAGAGCCCGCGCGACGCGGCCACCAACTTTTTTCTGAGCGAAGTGCCGCGCGGTACGCACGTGTTTGAGTACCGGCTGCGGGCCAGCCAGGCCGGCAATTTCTCGGGTGGCCTGAGCCAGGTGCAGTGCCTGTACGCACCCGAATTCGGGGCCAATTCGGCTGGGCAACGGTTGAGTATTGCGCAGTAGGAGAGGGGTAAATAGGGGCCCCGGGCGGGGGCAAACGGGGCGGCTGCCGGGCCAAGTTGGGGCCCGGCGGCACTTGCATCTTGCCAAGAATGGGCTTAGCTTTGCCTTTCGACCAATTGGATAATGATTATACTATGAAGCAGTTGTTAGCCCTGGCGGCCCTATTCCTGACCCTGGGCACGGCCCACGCCCAGACGCCCGTAACCAAACTTCCCGGCGAAGAAAAGCTGAGCCTGCGCGAGCGCGCCGAGCGCGATTTCCTGATGCCGGTGCGCCGCAAGAAGCCCGAAGCCGTCCGCGCCGCCGCCGCTGCTGCCGCTGACGCTACTGCTTCGCCCGAAAACGATGCCACCGCCCACGCCACGGCCAGCGCCGATGACGCCCGGCCCGAAGAAGCCAGCGTAGCCGCCCACGAAATCCATACCACCCGTTCCTACGCCGCCCGCCACGCCGCCTGGCTATCTGCCCGCCGTGCCGAGGCCCGGGCCGAAGAGCGCGCCTCTGAGCGCCGCGCCGCCCGCCACCATAGCAGCCGGCGCAGCTCCAAGGCTACCCACAGCAGCAAAGCCAGCCACAGCAGCAAAACTAAGTCGAAAGCCGCCCGTGCAAAGGAAGCCCGTGCCGCCAAGAGCAGCAAGAGCCACCGCAGCCACACCACCAAAACCAAGCACAAAGCCTCCGCCAAAAAAGTGACCTCGCACAAGAAGCCGTCGCCTTCTAAAAAGAAGGCCACGGCCAGCCACAAGAGCAGCAAGAAGCACCGCCGCTAGGGCCTAGTTTACCACCACAAAAAATCCCCGTCAGTTACTGGCAGGGATTTTTTGTATCGTTGAATGTAGCGCGGACTTCATAGTCCGCGGCGCTGCATGGTCATTGGCAGGACGAAGCGAAAGCTGCGGGCTACAAAGTCCACGCTACAACAGCTTACCCGGCAATGCGCACCACCAGGCCATCAGTGTGGGGATGGAGGCGAATCTGGCAGCTCAGGCGCGAGCCTTCGTACACGTGGGGTAGGGTTTCGAGCATGTCCAGCTCGGCGTCCTGGGGCTCGGGGAGGGCGGGGCCGGCCAGCACTTCCACATGGCAGGTGGCACACAGAGCCATGCCGCCGCACGCAGCTTGGATGGGGTAGTCGTTGGCCTTCAGCAGCTCCATCAGGCTCAGGCCCATGTCGGTAGGTGCTTCCAACTCGCGGCGCTGGCCGGGGGCCTCCTCCACGTAAATGCGGATGTCGTTTTCCATAGAATCGGTAAGGGCTGTAAAGCCAGAGCAGAACGTCGTGCTCATCTGGCGTCCGCGCAGCCGAAGTATCTCTATCGGGGAAGTAACTAATTACTAGCGTGGTAGAGACGCTTCGGCTGCGCGGACGCCAGATGAGTATGACGTTCTTCTTCTGTTATTTACAAAGTAGGTACCCCGTTCACCGTCGTGTACTTCAGGGTGTATTTTTTGTCGGGGTAGATGT
Source organism: Hymenobacter nivis (assembly GCF_003149515.1). NCBI lineage: Bacteria > Pseudomonadati > Bacteroidota > Cytophagia > Cytophagales > Hymenobacteraceae > Hymenobacter > Hymenobacter nivis. Next base: position 2,653,448 of record NZ_CP029145.1, on the reverse strand, counting down.
ATTTGAATGCGCCCTGGCACATGAGGGCGGCCTCGTGGAAGCCACAGAGGATGAGCTTGAGCTTGCCGGGGTAAGTATTGATGTCGCCGATGGCGAACACGCCGGGGGTGGACGTGCTGTAATCCAGCGTGTTCACCTTCACCGCGTCGTTCTCCAGGCCCAGGCCCCACTCGCCGATGGGCCCCAGCTTGGGCGTGAGGCCGAAGAGTGGCACGAAGGCGTCGAGCGGCACGGTTTCGGCCACGCCGTCGTTGCCGGTGATGGTGACCTCCTGCAAGTGGCCGTTGCCGTGCAGGTGCGTCACGTTGGAGCTCAACACGAGCTTGATTTTGCCGGCTTCGTGCAATTTCTGCACTTTCTCGGCCGAGTCGGCGGCCCCACGGAAGGTGGTGCCGCGGTGCACCAGCGTCACCTCCGAGGCCACGTTGGCCAGGAAGTTGGTCCAGTCGAGGGCCGAGTCGCCGCCGCCGGCAATCACGATTTTCTTGCCGCGGAAGCGCTCGGGGTCGCGCACCATGTAATGCACGCCTTTGCCGCCCTCGAAGCGCTCGAGGTTTTCGACGGCCGGCTTGCGGGGCTCGAACGAGCCGAGGCCCCCGGCGATGGCCACGGCCTTGCACTGAATCTCGGTGCCGTCGGTGGTGTAGAGCTGGAAGGTGCCGTCGTCGAGCTTGGCGAAGCGCTCCACCCGCTCGCCCATCGTGAAAGTGGGGTGGAAGGGCTCGATCTGCTTCATCAGGTTGTCCACTAAGTCGCCGGCCAGCACCTCGGGGAAGCCTGGGATGTCGTAAATCGGCTTCTTGGGATAGATTTCGGTGAGTTGGCCGCCAGGCTGGGCCAGGGCGTCAACAACGTGGCAGCGGAGCTTGAGCAAGCCGGCTTCAAATACGGCAAATAGGCCCACTGGGCCAGCCCCGACGATGCAGATATCGGTGGAAATTACGTTGGGCATAAACGAGCTAAGTCTCTGAAACAAGCGGCCGCAAAGGTAACCTTCCCGGCTGGGGCCGCCAACGGCCCCGTGGCAATACAACAACCAAGGGCCCGAAATCGTTGGCTGTTTTGGCGTTGTCTGCGTCGGTCTGGCCTGTTATGTGCGAGGAGCGGCCGGGCCGCGCGCCGGCCCTACCTTGTTGCCGGAAACCCGCGCGGTGCCCGTTGCCTCTCCCTTCAGTCCGTTTTCCGGCGCATGAGTTCAGCTTTGATCCTTAGAAAATATGCCCTGCTGCTGCCGCTGAGCGGGCTAGCCATGGCCTGCGGCTCCGGCGGCGAGCCCGTCAAAATTGCCGGCGGCAAGCCCGCCGCCGGGGCCCTGGCGGCTGATAAAATCAGCCAAATCAACGTGTTGGTTGACGCCTCGGGCGGGATGCAGGGCTTCATGCACGCCAACGCGCCCGGCGAGCCCGGCAGCAACTTCCAGCAAACGGTGGCTGCGCTGCTTTCTGATGTGAACGGCCAGCACGGGGCCCCCGCGGCCTACTACTTCGTGAAGGAAGCCACCGGCGCCGACCCGCGCATCTTGGTGCCCACCAGCTACGGGGCCCTGACGAGCGCCGTGAGCACCGGCATCCAAAAGCCCGCCCTGGGCACCGAGCTGCCCCAGATGCTGGCCGAAGCCCTGAAGCTGCACGCTAAACGGCCCGGCACAGTGAGCATCATCGTGTCGGACTTCATCTACAGTCCCAAAAACGCCGACGAAACCTGGCGCGTGAAAACCGACGTGAAGGACGCCCTGGCCACCGCCGACGCGGCGACGCTGGCCGTGTCGGTGTTCGCCAACACGTCGGCCTACCGCGGCAATTTCTACCCCGGCAATCGCACCCGCCCGCAGGCTTTGCGTGGCGAAAAGCTGCCCTATTACATCTGGGTGGTGGGGGCCCCGGCGCTGGTGGGCCAGGTCGACGGCACGCTGCTGAAGCGGCTGGCCGGCCAGCCCCAGGCCCACTTCAACACCCGGTTTGCGCCGCCCTACGCCGCCCTCGACCACTTCCAGAACCAGGGCGAATGGTACCAGGCCGACCCGGTGAACGGCGTGCCCACGCTCAGCTTCACCAAGAGCGTGACGCGCAAGGAGCCGGCCGAAGTCGTGTTCGGCCTCGACCTGAAAGGTGTGCCCGCCGAGTGGCAAAAAGCCGCCACCCAGGGCCTGCGCCTCGACGCCGCCGCCACCGACGCCACGCTGCTGCGCACCTGGCCCGTGGCCCAGGAGCCGGCCGCCGTAGGCAAGCCTTACCTGCAGCAGTACACGCACTTGGCTAAAATAAAGCTGGGCCAGGTGCCCGGTGCCGGGGCCCTATTGCACCTCACGCTGCCCCGCTCGCAGCCCGCCTGGATTGCCCAAACTTCCACCGCCAACGACAGCAACATCGCCCGCCAGGGCCCCAAAACTTTCCTTCTCACCGACGTCATGCAGGGCGTGGCCGACTACTTCGCCGACCAGCCCAGCGCCCAGCAAGCCCTCGATTTGCCCATCCGCGTGCAGCGGGCGGACTGAATGTAGCGCGGACTTTGTAGTCCGCGGCTCTCGCTTCGTCCTGCCGATTATCGTTTGGCGGCCGTGCAGCGACTGTTCAGAGCCGCGGACTATAAAGTCCGCGCTACAGCTCTGGGGCCCTAATCTTTACATAATCTGACAACCCAAACCACCCCATGTTTCAACAGCTTTTCACTTCGCTCTACCAGGCTTTGCTGGGCACGCCGGCGCCGTCGTCGCTCATCCCCGTGTACCAAAAAAGCATTTTCCCCGGCGTGGGCCTCAGCACATTTTTCGCCGTGGCGCTGGGCATGGCCCTGGTGTACTACGTGGTGCTGAACCGGCTGATGACCACGGCCTTGTTCAAAACTTCGCACTGGCTGCTGTTCGTGCTGCTCACGGCCGTGGCGGCGGCGGCACTGGCGTATTCGCAGGCGCACTCGGTCGTCACGGAGAGCCTCAACAGCAGCGGTGTGGCGCTGGAAGGCATCGAGCAATCGGCCTACAACCGTTACGTACTGGGCTTTTTGTGCGTGAATGCGCTGTTCGGGGCCTTGTTTTTTGTGTTTTGGTCGTTTGTGGTGAAATCCTTTTCCACCAGCGCCCGCACCACGCCGGTGCGCTGGCCTAACTAGGGCCCCGGGGCGGGCTGCCAGCTTTTCGCCGGCTGCCCGCTAATCGTTGAATTAGTTAGGTCAGCCTGGGGGCCCTGGCGATTACCGGGCAGCCGGCGAAAAGCCGGCAGCCCGGGCCGGGCCCGACCCTTTATCTTCTATCCCATTCTACCTCAATGGCTAAACTGTTTTTATTCGGCATCGGCGGCACGGGCTCGCGCGTCATTCGCTCGCTGACAATGCTGCTGGCGGCGGGCGTCGAAATCAAGAACTGCGACACGGTGGTGCCCATCATCATCGACCCCGACGCCCGCAACGGCGACATGAACCGCACCGTGGAGCTACTCAAAACCTACGCCCGGCTGCGTAAGGCCCTGGAGCCGGCTCCGGCGGCGGGCGACTTCTTCCACACCGACATCAAAACGCTCTCGGCCATTGCCCAAACTGGTAGCGGCGACGTGAAGGATGCCTTTGTGTACGACTTCGGCAACATCAACGAGAGCTTCCGCGACTACCTGCATTACGACCGGATGCCGGTGGAAAGCCGCCACTTGGTGGACCTGCTCTTCACGCCCGAAAACCTGGCCAGCCCACTCACCGTGGGCTTTAAGGGTAGCCCCAACGTGGGCTCGGTGGTGCTGAACGGGCTGATGGGCTCGGCCGAAATCCAGGCCTTTGCCAACAACTTCAACGAGCAGGATGGTGACCGGGTGTTCTTTATCAGCTCTATTTTCGGGGGCACGGGCGCGGCCGGTTTCCCGCTGCTGCTCAAGAACCTGCGCTACCCCGACCTGAGCGGCGGCCAGCGCCTGCCCAACGAGAAAGCCCTGCGCGAGGCCCCCATGGGCGGCCTCTCGGTGCTGCCCTACTTCAAGGTGAACCCCAGCGCGGAAAGCGCCATCGACTCGCGGTTTTTCATTACCAAAACTAAGGCGGCCCTCAGCTACTATGAAACCAACCTGCGGGGCCTCAACTCGTTGTACTACCTGGCCGACCCCGTGACCAAGAGCTACGACAACCAGGAGGGCGGCGCCGACCAAACCAACGGCGCCCACTTCATCGAGTTGGTGGGGGCCCTGGCGGTGTTCGATTTCATGGCCCACAGCAAGTCAGAGCTGCAAGGCCAGGAGCTATTTTTCGAGTACGGCCTGGAGAAGGACGACCGGCCGGTGCGCTTCGGCTCGCTCGACGCCGACAAGAGCATGCAGCTGCTGGGCCGGGCCCTCACGCGGTTCCAGCTCTTCGCCACCTTCCTTACCCACGGCCTGCCCGGCACGATGGACGCGGTGTTTGCCAAAACCCTGCAACTGCCCGCCGACTGGAAGCACGACGACTTTTATAGGGCCCTGCGCGAGCTGCTCGACAACCCCGCCTACGGCTTCACGCCCTGGCTGAAGGAGCTGGCCGCCAACGACCGCGCCTTCGCCCCGTTCCAGCTCGGCTCAGCCGATTACAACGACCTGGTGCATGGCCAGCGCGTCGAAACCGGCTTTTTCGACAAGGGCATCGTCACCAACTCGCTGCGTAAGTCGCTGGACGACAGTGCTACCAAAGTGACGCACACCACCCGGCCGGGCCAGTTCGTGGAGCTGTTCAGCAAGGTGATGCGCGAAATGGTAGACAGCAAAATCAAAGGTTTTTAGAAGGAGACCGACCCGGGCTGCCGGCTTTTCGCCGGCTGCCCGGTAATCGCCGCCCGGGCAATTAGGGCCCCCAGCGCCGAGCCGTTGCCTTCCGCCTGCCCCCTTGCCGTGCAGCGATTACCGTTCCTCTCCAACCGTTTAGCGATTACCGGGCAGCCGGCGAAAAGCCGGCAGCCCGGGCCCAGACCGCACCTATACTATTCACTATGAGCACCATCCTTCGCCTGCACCAGCAGGGCAAATCGTTGCTTCGCGGCTGGCAGCAGTCCGACCGCATCAGCGACAACCAGATAAAGACCATTGCCGACCCTGATGGCGGCTCGGCGCACGTCACGAGCACGTCGATTCCGACGCCGTTTGGGCAGCTGCATTTGCTGGCCGAGGCGTTCGAGTTTGTGCGCCACGAGCCCAACGGCACCTCCGTGTACCACCATTTAGTGACGCACTGCCTGGACTTGCTGGAGCTGCTGTTTTTTCGGCAACAGTTTGCTAACTATAGCCTTACGCTGCTGCCCTGGCACAAAGACGACCAGCTCAGGGCCCTGCAAAGCAACGAGGCCACCCGCCTGATGGGCCGCACGCTGGGCCTGTACCTGAACGACCCGCAGTTTGCGGGCGTCGAAACGCTATTCTTGATTTTTGGGGAGGCGCGGGGCAGCGGGCGGCGTGAGCTGCTCGGGCTCACCTCGCCGTTCACGCTGGTGTTTGCGCGGCAGGGGCTGCGGCCGCTGGATATTCAGCGGGTGAACGGTGCGGGACGCTACTTCGACCAAGCCATTGTGCCGCTGGCCAACAGGGCCCCGGAGTTTCAGAAATTTCTGTACGGCTGGTTCGACGTCAACAAAAACCTGCGCGATAAGACGTTTGCCAACAGCCTGTTCCGCTATTTGCAGGACACTGACCGGCAGCGCGTGAACGACGTGGCGGGCCAAAACCTCAATCCCACCGAGTTCCTGGCCGACTACGAGCCGCTGCCCTACGAGGGCGGCACGGTACGCATCAAAGGGGCCGAGCTGTACCAGGCGCGCATCTCCCAAAAGCCGGGCACCAGCGACTGGTTCATTGCCGCCACCCGCGTGCTGGAGGGCCCCGCGCCGCTCGTGCTTAAGCCTGACCTCGACCTAACGGGCAGCAACTACTACGGCGGCACCAAGGGCGCGGCCGGCATGGGGGCCCAGATTGGCTGGGCCGACGCCGAGCCCAACCTGGCGGCCCGCGTGCTGCCCGCGCTGGGCATCACCTACCCGTACCTGACGGTGAACGACCTGCTGGAAGACTTCCTCGTGGAGCTGCCCTACGGCCTGAACCGCGACAAATTCGCGGCCGGCCGCCAGCCGGTCATTTACCAGCCGGGGGCCCGGAAGGCGTACCAATACACCGATTTTGACACCGATGCGGACTTGCAGTTTCCGTTTCTACTACCGCTGAAAAAGCAGTTTTTCAATTTCTTCACCCCGGAGGACGTGAACCGCCTGGTGCAGTTCACGGTGGAAATGAACTACGTGACCGTGACGCTGACCGTGCCCGTGCAGCACGGCCAGCCCGTCATCTACGAGCGCCACTACTACCGCAAGCTGCCCAGCGCCGTGAGCCAGCGCCCCGAAAACGGCTTCCTCGTGGAGACGCTCGTGAACCTGGGCGTGTTCCCGTTCTACAAGCACGAGCGGGCCGAAATCAACAACACCTACGAAGTGATGCTGGTGGACGACAACCCCGGCGCGACGCTGGCCGACCTGCATTTCCACGACGCGCAGGGGCCCCGCGGGGCCGAGAAGCAGGTGCGCGTGGCCCGCAACCCGTTCGGGGCGGCCAGCATTTACTACCAGCTGCGGCAGGCCCCGTTTGATTTCGTGGAGCTGGAATGCCCGCTGCCTGATGCGCCGGGCACGCCGTTTCGCACGGTGCGCAACGTGGTGGTGCCCCGCTGGAAAGCGGTGACGAGCGGCCCGGCCGCCTTCACGTTCGCCGTCGATTTTGGCACTACTAACAGCCACGTGGCCCTGATGCGCGGCGCCGACACCACGCCCGAGTCCTTCCGCATTGCCACGGAGGACGAGTTGCAGGTGGTGACGCTGAACCAGCCGCTGAAGCGCGCCAACTCCCTGCCTGAGCGCTACAGCACCAGCTTTGGCAGCCTGGCCTACGCCCGCACGGTGCAAAACCGCGAGTTTGTGCCCGCCTTCATCGGCGTGGACGGGGCCGATTACGCCTTCCCGATTCGGACGGCGACCTGCGAAACGCCGATTTTCGCGGGCCAGATTACCCAGCTGTTCGGCAACGTCAACATCGGTTTCAACATCAACCGCGACGAGCTGAACGCCGCCGCTGGTCACTACCGAACCAACCTGAAGTGGGAAACCAGCGGGGCCGACAACGAAGCTGGCCAGCGCCGTGTGCGCGCCTTTTTGCGTGAGATACTACTGCTAATCAAGCATAAAACCGCCCTTAACAACGGCGACGTGAGCAAGACGCAGGTGGTGTGGTTCCGGCCGCTGAGCATGAATGCCGCCGCCCAGCTGGTGTTTGAAAATACCTGGGCCGAGGAATACCAATGGGTGTTTGGGGCCCGGCAGCTGCACCCGCCGCGGGTGCTGAGCGAGTCGCTGGCCCCGTACCTGGACTTGGTGAAGCAGGGCGCCATCGAGCCGCGCGACGGCGTGAACGCCGTGAACGTGGACATTGGCGGCGGCACCACCGACGTGCTGTTTGTGCGGGGCGAGAAGCCGGCCGCTATCAGCTCGTTCCGCTTCGCCGGCGACGTGCTGTGGAGCGACGGCTCGCGCCAGACCCGCGGCGGCCGCCTGAACGGCTTTTTACGCTACCAGACGGCCCTGGTGGGAAAAATGGTGCCCGACGAAACGAATAAGGACGCCTTCCAAAAGGCCCGTAATGCCTTCGACAAGGCCGTGCAAAACCCCGATTTCTACGCCTCCGACGTAGTGAGCCTGCTGTTTGGGTTCGATGACCAGCTGCGGTTCAGCGAGAAAATTATCCTGGCCCAGCACCTACGCGTAGTGCTGCTGCTGCACTTCGCGGCCATTGTGTACCACGTGGGGCAGGCGGCGCAGGCCCAGGGCCTTACGCCGTTGCCGCGCCACCTCAGCTTCAGCGGCAAGGGCAGCACGTACATCAAGCTGCTCGATTTCCGCCCCGGCCAGCCTACGGCTACCAAGCTGGCGCGCCTGCTGCTGGAGTTTGCCACCGGCCAGCCCGTGCCCGCCGACTTCCGCCTCACTGTGGCCGACCACCCCAAGGAGGCCACCGCCAACGGCGGGGCCCGCCTTTTCGCCGCCCAGCAGGGCGAGCACCTGGCCTTGCAGGAGTTGATGGAGAACATGAAGGCCACCGCTATCATTGGCGACACCTTCCCGAAGGATGCCGACGAAGACGACGCGACTGCTGCCGCAGGGGCCCTGGCCGCGGCGCCCGCGCCGGTGCTCACCGGCCGCGCTGCCCAGCCCAACCTGGCCCAGGCCCGCGACCGGCGCGACGGCGTGCTGGTCAACGCCCAGCGCCTCATCGACTTCCTGGCCAACGACCCCGACGTGGAGGAGCTGCTGCCCCGCCTGAACGTGGAGTTTGACGCCGAATTCCTGAGCGAGTTTTTCCGGCAGGAGATGGGCGACAGCCTCAACGCGGGCTTCAACCAGCTCGCCGCCGGCACCGCCAAGGAAACCTCGCCCATCGGCGAAACGCTGTTTTTCTTCCCCTTCCGCGACGCGCTGCCTAAGCTCACCCAACGCCTTTACGAACGCTATTATGCTGCGCAAACTGCTTAATTTCGGGAAGTCGGCTGCTCAGGGGCTGGCCGTGGCCGTGCTGCTGGCGGGCCCGATTGGCGGGGCCCTGGCCCAAGGCGTGCTGGACACTGCGCCGGCATCCCCGGCGGCCCGCCCGCCCGTGGCCCAAGTGGCGGCGGCGCCTTTGGCCGCCCACGATTGGAGCGAATGGGCCCTGGCCTTGTCGGTGCTGAGTTTGATCGGGGTAGCTTTTTTGATTTTAAAGCCAAAGCCCCGGCGCAAGTCTTCGTCTTTGGGCGCGGCGGGCAGCCCTGTTTCGCAAGCAGTGGCGCAGCCGAATGCATTGAGCCCTGGCCAGCACCAGCAGGTGCACCGAATGATAGAACGGGCCTTGGCCGAGCAAGCCAAGCTGGCAGCTGGCCCGGCGGCCCCCGGCCTGTCCAAGGCAGTAACCAACAAACCCCTGATTCGGCCCGTGGCTGCGATGCCCGCGCTTATCACGCCGCCCGAGGCCGCTGTGCCGACAGCAACTGCAGCTGCGGCCAACGAAGAATACGAGGTCTTTTTGGAGCCGGCTGTGCCCGCCCCAGCCCCGCCCGCGCCGGCGGGGCCCCGCCGCGCTTACGTTAGCTCGGCGCCGGTGAACGGGCGGTTCCGGCGCAACGCCTTGCAAGAGCAGCCCGCCCACAATAGCATTTATGAGTTAACCCTCGACCCGGCGCGGCCCGACGAAACCACGTTCCAGGTGAACCCGGACCCAGCTTCGCACCCGCGCCACATCAGCTCCTACGCCGACGTGCTGGAGCCGGCCTGCGAGTTCAACCTGCCCCAGGGCGCGGCCTCGCGCATCGTGACTGAGGCCCCCGGCCTACTGCGCCGCGTGGACGGCGGCGACTGGGAAATCGTGCGCAAGGCGCGCATTTACTTCGCCTGACGTGGAACCCCACCCCCGGCCCCTCCCTGGTGGGGAGGGTGCGTTCAACGGGCCAGGTACTGGTACCCCTCCCCGCCGGGGAGGGGCCGGGGGTGGGGTAGCCAGGTAACGGATTCTAAAACAACCCTATGCTACTGATAATTGAGGCCCTGGCCGTGGTGCTGTTGATTGGCTTGCAAGTGCGGGCCTTCCTGGGGGCCCGCGCCCAAATTGGCCGTTTGGAGAAGTTGTTTCCCAGCGCCGGGGCCCTGTTTCTTGCCAAAGTCAGCGACCCGGCGACGCAGCGGGAGGTAGATACGGTGGCCAGCACCGCGCCCTCGCCCGAGTTTGCCGAAGTGCTGGCCAACACTAACGTGTACCTGCTCAAAAACAAGGGTACGGCCGACTTCAACATCCTGCAAGACCTGACCGAGCGGCGCGTGGGGGCCCTCGACGGCGAAATCCAATCCACCACCTCGCTGCCGCTCTACATCGGGCTGATGGGCACGTTTGGCGGGGCCATTTTGGGCCTGGTGAGCCTCGTGCTGGGCGACGGCAAGTTTGACGATGCGGCCATTGCGGGCTTCCTGCGGGGCATCACGGTGGCGATGGTGGGCAGCTTGTGCGGGCTGGGCCTCACGCTGTGGGGCAACGCGCGGTACCGCGAGGCCCGCCGCCAGGCCGAGCGGCTACGCAACGATTACTACTCGTTTTTGCAGGTCGAATTGCTGCCCATTCTGCATTCTGATATGGCCGGTAGCCTGAGCACACTGAAAACGGTGCTCGATGGTTTCAATGTCAAATTCGTCAACGACATCCAGTCCATCGGCCCGGCTTTTGAGCAGCTGCGGCCGCTTATCGATCAGATTATCAGCAGTACGGAGGTGCAGCGGCGGTTTCTGGAGCGATTGCAGGGGATAGGGTTCACCGAGATGGCCAACGCCTCGGTGGCCGTGTTCGATCGGATGGACCGCAGCGCCCACATGTTCGAGGATTTTTTGGTGTACCAGGAGAAATTGAACGCCACGCTGGCCGCTGGCGGCGACGTGGTGCGCAAAGTGGAGGGCCTGCTGAGCCGCCTCACAGGCCTCGAAACCGGCCTCAACCAAGTGCCGGCGATGCTCCAGCAGCACAACGACACGGTGGACCGCCAGTTCCGGTTCTTCAACCAAAGCCAGGAGCGCATGGACCGCATGGGCGCCGACACGGAGCAGTACTTCGACAAGGCCAGCCGCCAGCTCACGGGCATGATGACCACGCGCCTGGCCCACTTCAATGCCGACGCCGAGAACGCTCAGGCCGAATGGCAGCGCCGCTTCGACACGCTCAAGGCCGACAACATTTACCAGCGCATCGTCGAGTACCTCAACCCGTTCAGCCAACTACCGGCCCAGCAACAAGCTCTTAACCAGCTGCAAGAGCGCCAGGCCCAGCAAACTGCGCAGGCCATTAGGGCCCTGGAGCAGCGCCTCGACGCCGACACGGCTTTGCAGCAGCAGCTGCTGTTCCAAGTCACGCGTACCAACGCCGTACTGGAGCAACTCACCGAGCGCAGCTGGCTCCAGAAAGCATTGGGCCTGAACAAGAAGTGAGGATTTAGTTGCCCGTTGGCGGTTATCAGCGCTTAGGGGCCCCAGGCCGTCATCGTGCCCTTCAAGATTGTCATGCTGAGCGGAGCGCAGCGAAGTATCTCTCCCGCGGTACTAACTCAATTGATTGGATTACTTGCGCAGTAGAGATGCTTCGGCTCTGCTCAGCATGACGGCCTGGGGGCCCTGCACGACTGCAACAAACAACTGATAACGAATAACTAGCAACTGACAACTAAAATGAACCAGGACCGCAAAGATTTCTTCTGGCCCAGCTACGTGGACCTGATGACGGCCTTGTTCCTGGTGATGCTGGTGCTGTTCGTACTCAGCTACAAGCGCTTCCAGGACAAGCAGCGCACCAACGAGAACCTGATTGCTGAGCTAAAGGTGCAGGTGCAGGAAAAGCGCAAGCTCGACGAAATCAAGGACGCCCTGAAGCGCCTGGAGAGCAGCTACTTCACCTACAACCAGCGCTACAAGCGCTACGAGCTGAACTCGGAAGTCACCTTCGCGCCCAAGAGCGACGTGCTGCCCGCCGCCGCCCAGGGGCCCCTGGTGCAGGCCGGGCGCTTCCTGCTGCACCAGATGCAGAGCCTGGACAAGCGGGATAATGTGCAGTACCTCATTGTGGTAGAGGGCCGCGCCGCTAAGGACCTGCGCTACCCCGCTACCGATCCGCACAACCTTGACGGGCCCGCCGTGCGCCAGCTCAGCTACAGTAGGGCCCTGGCCGTGCTGCGGCTCTGGGAGCAGGCCGGCCTGCAATTCCCGCCCAATCTGGAAGTAGTGGCCGCCGGCAGCGGCTTCCGCGGCGCCGGCCGCTACACGGGCCCCGAGGAGGCCAAGAACAAGCGCTTTATTATTCAGATTCAGCCCAAGATTGGCTCCATCGGTAAATGATAACCTGGGGATAACAACTGGGGCCCCCTGCGGGCCGTTGGAAGTTAGTTACCAATGGCCCGCCCCCATGAAACGCGACGAAATTATTCCCCGCCAAACCCGCATCGTGTACGTGTTAATGGCCTTCGCGGCGGCGGCGGGCTTCGTGTGGGCCCTTTGGGAGCACTTCCACCGCGCCGCATAGGCCGGGCCGGCTACAGCTTAGCGTCCTGGGTAGCGTCAGTCATGGCGGCCTGCAAGTAGCCGAGCATGGTCTTAATTTCGTCGTCGGTGTTGACGCGTAGCAGGTTCCAGGTTTTTTGCATGAGGGCGTCCGTCACTTCGTCGGTATAGGCCGAGGTCAGGTGCGGTTTTTCGCGCTCGAAGGGGCCCATGCCGTAGTCGCCGGTGGGCGTGGTATTGGTGTTCACAAAGTGGGTGACGTTGTATTGGTACTGCCCTGCCTTAAGGACGCGGATGCTGAGCACGTGGCCCACGGGCCCGCAGCTGCGGCCATTCACCAAGGCCTGCGTGCGGCCCTTAACGATGATTTTGCCGGTGGCCGCGTCCTGCACTTGCAGCACCGCGGCGTCGCCCTTGTAGCGGCGCAGGGCCCAGGCACGGGCCCGGCGGAATAATTCGCTTTCGGTGGCCCCGGGAATGTCGACCACGGCGGAGTAGGCCACCAGGTGCGTGGTGGGGTCGACGGGCAGCGCGGGGGCACTTTGAGCGCGCACGGCCGGCGCGGCCAACGCCAGGGATAAGAGGAGTAGCAGGCTTTTCATAGAACTAATGGCTTGGTAGATAATTAGTAGTAACTGATGGTGGAAGATAATTGGGAGGGGCGCTTGGCGAGCCGTGGGATAGAAAAACTATTTAATCGGGCTTAAATCCTAGCGATTGGCGCATAAAAAAAAGGCCCTTGGCGCAGTGCCGAGGGCCTTTAAGGAAAAGAAAGGGCGTGAACGTTGCGTTCGCCAAAGTAGGTGCATCATCAAAAGCGGGGCACGGATTCGTAGGGCCGTTGCACAGGGTAAAGATATGCACGCCGTTGCGAGTGAGGCCCCGTACCAGGGCCCTGCCAATCGAGGCTTTTTTAAAAACGGCATTAAAAAAGGCCCTTAGCGCATTGCTGAGGGCCTTTTAAGTGGTCGTGTAAGGAGTCGAACCTTAAACCTTCTGATTCGTAGTCAGATGCTCTATCCAATTGAGCTACACAACCATTTCCCTTGTTGGGAGCACAAAGGTAGGGAGGCTTTTGGGGCTGCCGCAACTTTGGCCCGGCTTTTTTTGCCATGCCGGGGTAAACCCGTTCATTATCAGGGTAAGATTTTTGCGTCGGGGGCCGCATTTGCCTGCAAGCTGCGCTTCAGGGCCCGGTTGAACACGAAAAACAGGCCGAATAGCGAAGCCGCCACCAGGCCCACCAGCACGAGCTTGCTCAGGGCCCCCTGGTCGGGGTTGCGGAGCAGGGCCAGCACGTCGGAGGCCTCGGTGCCGAGCCAGTAGAAAAACAGGCTGCGCGGTAGCATCCCCGCCACCGAGGCGGCCAGGAAGCGGCGGCGCGGCACGCCCACCATCGCCAGCACGAACGTCATGAGGGCAAACGGCAGCACCGGCGAGAGGCGCGTAAGGATGATGAGCGACCAGCTTTGGGTTTGCAGCTCATCTACCACGCCCCCGGCCTTGGGGAATAAGTGCAGGAACTGGCGCAGCTTGCCGTGGTCGAGGCGCAGGGCCAGCTCGTAGCCGATGGCGGCGGCCACGGCGTAGGCCGCCACCATGCCCGGTAGCCCCGCCCAGCCAAAGTAGTAGCCCGTGGCAATGGCCACGAACGTGGTGGGTGTGAGGGCAAAGGCCATCGTGACGGCCGTGAGGGCGAAGTACAGCAGCGCGGGGCCCCAGCGCAGCCCTTCGAGCAGGTGCTGGTGCCGGTAGAGCACCGCCGCCACCGCCGACGAGCCCAGTAGCGGCACGGCCACCAGCAGGAACATGGTGAGCAGGGTGGAGAAATTCTTCTGAAAAAGCGCGCGCAAAAAAGCCATCGGAAACGGTAAGGGTGGGGCCGGGGCCCCAAAGAACGGGCCTACCCCGCCGGATGGTGCCGGCGCGGGTAGGCCCGTTTACGGCGGCGCGGCGCACCCGGCCCGGTCGGTGGGTTTTACACCGCCCAAAGCCGGAGGCTCATCCAGCCACACGCGCCCAGCACCGCCGCCAGCCAGTCAGCCCAGGGCCCTGTAGGTGAGCAGTAGGTGCTAGGCCACGGCGGGCCGGCGGAAACGCCCAAAGTAACGCACCGTGAGCACAAGCCCCGCCACCGTGCAGGCCACGAACACCAACGGCCCCAGCGAAGCGGCTACGGACGCTACTGTGCTCAGGTGGCCGTCCGTCGTGAGGTGGCCAATGAGGCTTGCCAGCCCCCACGCCGTAGTGGCCAGCGCGCCCAGCGCCAGTAGCGGCAGCAGGCGGGGCAGCAGCTGCGCCCGTGGAAGCTTATGGCGCAGCACCCGTACCAGACCCACCAGCGCGGCCAAGCTGCTGGTGATGATCAGTAGTACGGAAAGGGCGAGCAGGGCCGGGGGCAGCCACCACCAGAACCCCACCGCCAGCGCATAATCAGCTTGCGCTATTGGCATACTGGTTATGAGCACCCGCCGGCCTTCTTTGTCCTGCGCGAGCACAATGGTGGCCGTTTGCTGATTCGGGAGGCGGAAGGTGAGCTGGCCGGTGGGCAGCAGGGTACCGGCCTTGCCGATGAGGGGTTCGACCAGCAACAGATTGCCTTGCCGGCGCAGGTTGCCGCTGCCGGCCAGGTAGTTGGCAATGCTGGTCAGCTCTTGGCGCGGTGCAGCGCTCCGGTAGTGGCCGAGGTAGAGCGCCACGGCTGCGGTATCGAGCGGCACCGCGGGCGCTGGCCCGCGCGGGGGCAACTGCCGCAGCAAAAATGCTTGCACCAGCTGTTCCAGCTTGGGGGCGCGCTGCCCGCCGTTGTTCGAGAGGCATAGCCCATGCCCAGCTCGCGGTTGTAGCCAAAGGCGCTGATAAATCCGGCAATACTCCCGTTGTGGCCCCGAAAGGTAGCTTTTCCTCTCAGCCCCGACGGGGGATTGGCCAGGCCATAACCGGTGGGTAGGCCCGCGCGGCTGGCCAGGGAAGAGTGCACGGTTTCCAGCGCGCGTAGGCTGGCAGGCTGCAGCAGGACGTGGCCATCGGGGGCGTGGCCGTCGTGCAGAAAAAACTTCACTCACTGAGTCATGTCGGCCGCCGAGGCACTCATCGAGCTGGCCGGGCCGACGTAGGTGGGCAGAAGGGGGAGGGTCCGGTAACGCCCATCGGCGTAGCTGTAGCCCCGCGACATGCCGGGGCCGGGCACGATGCGCAGCGCCGGGCTGGCATCGGGCATGGCCAGCGGGCGCAAAAAGTGCGCGGTGAGGTACTGCTCGTAGGGCTGGCCGCTGAACTTTTCGAGCAGGTAGCCCGCCACTTGGTAGCCAGGGTTGGAATAGCTCATGCGTTCGCCGGGCCGCCAGCGGCAGTGCAGCTCGTTCCGAAATATAGCCAGGACGGCCGGCCCGCGGGGGTCGGTAGCCGTATTGTTGTACATGTGGTTGAGGTCCACGTCGTCGAAGCCGGCGGTGTGCTCCAGCAGGTGCACCATGCGCACGGGGTCGGTGGCTTCCCAGGGGTTGTCGATGGGGATTTCAGGGGCAATTTTGTGCACCTCGTCGTTCAGGTGCAGCTTGCCCTGCTCGATGAGCTGCATGAGGCCGGCGGTGATAAAGGTCTTCGTGACCGAGCCGATGCGAAAGAGCGTGTGGGCCGTCACGGGCCGTTTAGCGGTCACACCGGCCAGCCCTAAGCCCCCTTCAAACAGCACCGAGTCGTGGCTGACCAGCGTGAGCATCAGCCCCGGAATGTGTTCGCGGGTCATCACGGCCCGCAGCGAATCCTGGAGCTGCGGCAGGGTGCGCATGGTGGGAATACCCGGCTGGGCCCCAGCCGGCGCCGTTAGCAACAGGGCTAGCAAAGCAGCGAGTAGCAGGTTTTTCATTGTGCGGGAAGAAGAGAGATGTGAGCTGTTAAACAAGGAACTCAGGCGCATTTACAGGGAATTGGCCAGAGCTAAAAATATGTAATAAATTTAATATTACCATGCATAAACTACCCGTCGCTTGCCTTGTGGGCGCGGCCCCCGACCTTTGTCGCCAACTTGATTCTCACCGGCTCCCCGCCCTTCCTGCCCACCCATGAAATTCGCCACCAAAGCCATCCACGCCGGCGTGCACCCCGATCCCACCACCGGGGCCATCATGACGCCCATCTACCAGACCTCGACCTACGCCCAAGTTTCGCCCGGCGTCAACAAGGGCTTCGAGTACTCGCGCACCCACAACCCCACCCGCACCCAACTGCAAGATGCCCTGGCAGCCCTCGACGACGGCCAGCACGGCCTGGCCTTTGCCTCGGGCATGGCGGCCATTGATTGCGTAATGAAGCTGCTCAAGCCGGGCGACGAGCTGATTTCGACCGACGACCTCTACGGTGGCAGCTACCGGCTCTTCACCAAGGTGTACGAGCCGCTGGGTATCGTGTGCCACTTCGTGCCGATGCGCGACCTGGCCGCGGTGCGCGCCGCCGTTAACCCCAACACCAAGCTCATTTGGGTAGAAACGCCCACCAACCCGCTGCTCAACGTCATCGACATTGCCGGCGTGGCCGCCATTGCCAAAGAAGCCGGGGCCCTGCTTGCCGTGGACAACACCTTCAGCACGCCCTACCTGCAGCTGCCGCTGGAATTGGGGGCCGACATCGTGGTGTACTCACTCACCAAGTACATGGCCGGCCACTCTGATACTGTGATGGGGGCCCTGGTTTTCAACAGCGACGAGCTGCTGGAGCGCCTGAGCTTTTACCAGAACGCCTGCGGCGGTACGCCGGGGCCCCAGGATTGCTTCCTGGTGCTGCGCGGCCTCAAAACCCTGCACCTGCGGATGCAGCGCCACTGCGAAAACGGCCGCGCCGTGGCCGAATACCTGCGCCAAAACCCGAAAGTGGAGCACGTGTATTGGCCCGGCTTCGAAAACCACCCCAACCACGCCGTGGCCGCCCGGCAGATGCGCGATTTCGGGGGCATGATTTCGTTCGTGCTGAAAGGTGACAAAAAGGAAGACGCCATTGCCGTGCTCGAGAAATTCCAGCTCTTCACCCTGGCCGAAAGCCTGGGCGGCGTGGAAAGCCTCAGCGGCCACCCCGCCACCATGACGCACGCCAGCATCCCACCGGAGCAGCGCCGCAAGGCCGGCCTGTCGGACTCGCTTATCCGCCTGAGCGTGGGTATCGAGGACGCCGAGGACCTGATTGAGGACCTGGCCCAGGCCATTGGCTAGGGCCCCCGCGGGGTTTCCATTATACTCGTCGCGCAGTAGGGTGCGGGGCTTGCCCCCGCCCGTCGTTGCACGAAGCGCGCCAATCGTGCGACGACGGACAGGGGCAAGCCCCGCACCCTGCTGACTAGTATAAGCTAGGGGCTTGATGGCCAAGTAGCTGGGCGCGGGTCCCCAAACCCAGCTCGCCCCGCGCGCTGCAGGTGGGGGGGCACTGGGGCATCCAAGCTGTGCGCTTCTTGCTTTCGTTCGCCGTATTCCTGGCCGCCTGCGCCCCCAAACTTCCCGTCGCTACCGTGTCTATTGCTTCTTCTGTGCCTGCCAGCGGCCCCGCTTTTTTAGCCCTCGGCGATTCCTACACCATCGGCGAAGGCGCGGCCGCGGCCGACCGCTGGCCCGTGCAGCTGGCTGGGCTGGTGCGCCGGCAGGGCGGGGCCCTGGCCGACCCCGACATCATTGCCCGCACCGGCTGGACCACCGGCCAGCTGCAAACTGCCGTCCGGGCTGCCCATCGCCCCGCTACTTACGGTCTGGTATCGCTGCTGATTGGCGTCAACAACCAGTACCGGGGCCTGAGCCAGGCTGCTTACCGCGCCAAGTTTCGGCAGCTACTGGCCGCGGCCGCGCGGCTGGCCGGCGGGCGGTTCGGCCGGGTGGTCGTACTCAGCATTCCCGACTGGGGCCAGGCGCCCTTCGCCGAGGGCCGCGACCGGGCCCAAATCGGCCGCGAAATTGACCAGTTCAACGCCCTGGCCCAGGACGAGTGCCGCCGGGCCGGCGTGGCCTGCGTCGACATCACGCCCACCACCCGCGCCGCCGCTGGCGACGCCAGCCAGTTCACCGCCGACGGCCTGCACTACACGGGGCCCCACCTGCAGGGCTGGGCCCAGCAGGTGCTACCCGTAGTGCAGGAATTATTGAAGTGAAATACCGCTCCCCACTAATGCAACGCTTTGGGAGCAAGCGGTATCCCGAAACAGTTGCGCACTGCCAGCTTTCCACCCAATGCCCGTCCGCCAGTGAAAACACGCTTACTACTCGTGCCGCTGCTGGCCCTGGCCGCGCCAGCAGCGGCCCAGCACACCGAGCTGATTGGCCAGGTTGGGGCCAGCTTTTCCCAGTACCGGGGCAGCGGCACCGAAGCCACATCGTTCGGCAACTACCGCAGCTACGCCGGTTCCGAGCGCGGCTACACCAACAACCCCTACGGCAGCCGGCTGGGCACGGGCTTCGCCCTGGGCGGGCGCGTGCAGCGGGTGGGCCGGCGCTAGGGCCTGCTGGCGTTCGACCTGGGCTACGATTGGGCGCGGAGCCGCACGGTCTCGCTACCCTCCATTACTTGGCCGGCTACGCCAACACGGCGTACGCCGCCATCGGCCGTGCGCACTTGCGGTCCCAGGACCGGGGCTGGGCCACCGCTTTAAGGTGGCGTTGCTGGCCCTCGGTGTGTTGGCGGGCCCCGAGCTGGCTGGCCAGCTCAGCGCCCGCGAAACGGGCCACGGCACCTACAACAACGGCACGGCGTGGGCCACGAACACCGACCGTGGCGGCCGCTTCCCCTTCGACGGCCGCTTGCGGGCCGATGCCACCGCGTGGCGCGGCCGGGTGGGCGTCAATGCCAGCTATTCTTACGGCTCTGCCAACGCCCAGGCGGGCCTGGTGGGCGGGCCCGTGCGCGAGGCCTACGTTCGCACGCTGCGCTGGGGCGTGGCCTATCGGCTGCGCTAGCCAGCCCAGAGGGCAGCCGCCAATGGCGGTGGTGCTATAAAGTTGCGAAAGTATTGCGGTAACATTGCGCAATACTTCCTGCTTATGGGCACGGTTTGGATGACTTTGTTGCGGTGGCAGTGGATGCAACGGAACTTTCGGTGGCAGGCACTTGGCTTCTTGGGCGGCCGCTGGCTACGGTTTTGTTTTTTTCGGAAGAATAATTGTTACATTGGTTGGAATACGGCGGCCCAAGCTTTTGCAGCCGCTGAACTTGATCGGTTTCCTCCTTTTTTATTTCAATACCTCGTTTCCTGCATGAAAAAACTCTTACTCACGCCCCTGTTCGCAGTTACGGCCCTGGCCGTGCACGCGCAGAACGTCACCGTCACTGGCCGCGTGCTAGGGGCCCAGGGCGAGGCCCTGCCCGGGGCCACCGTGCTCGAGCGCGGCACTACCAACGGCACCGGCACGGGGGCCAACGGTGAATTTTCGCTGAGCGTGGCCCCCACGGCTACCATCACGGTGCAGGCCATTGGCTTCGCCACGCAGCAGATTCCACTCAACGGCCGTATCCGCCTCGACGTGCGCCTGGTAACCTCGGCCACCGACCTGGGCGACGTGGTAGTGACCGGCTCGCGCGTGACCGAGGGCCGCTCCAACGTGCTGACCACGGCCCCGGTAGACGTGATTTCGGCCCGCGAAATCAAGGCTTTTGCCCAGACCGACGTGAGCCAGGTGCTGACCTACGCCGCACCCTCGTTCCAGTCGTCGCGCCAGTCCATTTCCGACGGTACTGACTTTGTGGACCCCGCCAGCCTGCGTGGCCTGGGCCCCGACCAGGTGCTGGTGCTCGTGAACGGCAAGCGCCGCCACAACTCGGCGCTGGTGAACATCAACGGCACCATCGGGCGCGGCTCGGTGGGCACCGATTTGAACGTGATTCCAACGGCCAGCATCAAGCGCATCGAAGTGCTGCGCGACGGCGCGGCGGCCCTCTACGGCTCCGATGCCATTGCGGGCGTGATTAACATTCAGCTGAAGGACGACTCGACCGGCGTGAGTAGCAGTGCGCTATATGGCCAGACGACGCAGAGCGACGGCAAAACCGAGCAGGTCGACTTCAACGTGGGCATCGGGCTGAACAAGCGCGGCTTCCTCGACCTCAGCGGCCAGTTCCTGAACCGCGCCTACACCGACCGCGGCTTCACCGACACCGCCCCGCTCATCTACCTGGGCAGCGGCGGCAACTACCCCGCCTCGGCCACCACTGAGCAAGCCCGCCGCGACCTGAAAGCCCAGGACGACGCCCTGGTGGCGCAGAACGGCTTTAATCGCAACGACCTGCGCGTAGGCCAGTCGGCAACGCGCAACTTCGGTGGTTTTATCAACGGCGGCTACCGCCTGGGCGGCGGCTACGAGCTGTACGTATCGGGCGGCGCCTCGTACCGCACCGGCCGCGGCTCCGGCTTCAACCGCCTGCCCAACCAGGCCACCCAGAGCGACCTGAACCTCTTCCCCAACGGCTTCCTGCCGTTCATCAACACCACCATCTACGACCAGTCGGCCATTGTGGGCGTGCGCAACAACTTCGCAGGCTTCGCCGTCGATTTGAGCAACACCTTCGGCCGCAACGAACTGGCCTACAACGTAGACAATTCCGTGAACGCCTCGCTGCCGCAGGGCCCCAACCTGGTGGGCGTGAACCCGACCAGCTTCTACGCCGGCCGCCTGGCCTTTTTGCAGAACACGACCAACCTGGGCTTCTCGCGTCGCTTCATCGAGGTGGGGCCCCTGGCCAACCTCAACGTGGCCTTCGGCGGCGAGTTTCGCTACGATAACTTCCTGATCGGTCGGGGCGAGTACGCCTCGTACATCAACGGCGGGCGGCAGATTAGCACTGCGCCCACGGCGTCGGGCTCGCAGGTATTCCCCGGCTACCAGCCGCAGGACGAGGTGAACAAGGGCCGCACCAACGTGGCCGGCTACCTCGATCTGGAGAGCGACATCACCGATAAGCTGCTCATCCACGCCGCCGGCCGGGCCGAAAACTACAGCGACTTCGGCGGCAACGTAAGTGGCCAGCTGGGGCTGCGCTACAGCATCACCGACGCGGTGGCCCTGCGTGGCTCGCTGGGCAACGGCTTCCGGGCCCCCTCGCTCCAGCAGCGCTACTTCAGTAACACCAGCACCCAGTTTGTGAGCGGCGTGGCCAACCAGGTGCTCACCGTGAACAACGACAACCCCATCGTGCGCAACAGCTACACGGCCGGCGGCACCGGCCAGCAGGGCTTCGGCGTGGAGCCGCTCCGGCAGGAAAAATCGACCAACTACGGCGTAGGCCTCACCGCCAAGTCGGGCGGCTTCACCCTCACGGCCGACGCCTACCTGATTGACATCAAGGACCGGATTGTGCTCTCGGCGCAGTTCACGCGTACCAATCCCACGGTAGCCGCCATCCTGGGTACGCTGCCCGTGAGCCGGGTGCAGTTCTTCGCCAATGCCGTGAACACCCGCACCAAGGGCATTGACATTGTGATGAACGAGCGCCTACCGCTGGGCGACAAAAGCCGCCTGGTGCTGATGGCCGCCGCCAACTTCAACCAAACGGTGGTGACGAATTTCAACAGCTCGTCGTCGACGGTGAACAACGACCAGACCCCCGGCACCAGCAACCTACAAAACACGCTGTTTGACCGCGCCCAGCGCACCCGCCTTGAAAGCGGTAACCCGCGCAGCAAAATCGCCCTTTCGGCCGCCTACACCTACGGCATTTTCGGTATTGAGGGCCGCTCGGTGCGCTTCGGCGAAATCAAAACCGCCGACCCCGACCCTGCCCGCGCTTTCCTCGACCAGACGTTCTCGGCCAAGTGGATTACGGACCTCACGCTCAGCGCCCAGGTCACCAAGCAGGTGGGTCTCATCATCGGGGTGAACAACCTATTCAACGTCTACCCCGACCAGCTCATCGTGAACCCGCGCAACAACGCCGCCAACTTCAACGCGCCCCAGCCCGCCGGCTCTACCCAGCCCGACCTGAGCTACAGCTCGGGGCTCGACAACTCGAACCGCGGCCGCTTCCTCTACAGCGCCAACCAGTTCGGCTTCAGCGGCGCCTACTACTTCGCCCGCGTGAACATCACGCTGTAAACGAAGGCAATTCAACGCTAAAAAAGCCCGCCCTGGTCGTCAGGGCGGGCTTTTTTACGTGGCGCGCTGGTTAATTTAGGGCCCCCGCGGCCGCCGTTACTTGATGAATTTTGCCAGCACGGTTTGCAGCTCCTCGCCGCGCAGGTTGGTGGCCACGATTTTGCCGCTGGGGTCAATCAGGAAGTTCTGCGGGATGCTCTGCACGTGGTAAGTTTGGGCGACGGCGTTGTCCCCGCCGCGCAGGTCCGATACCTGCGTCCAGGGCAAATGGTCGTCCTGAATGGCTTTCATCCACTTCTCACGGCTGTTTTCGCTGTCGAGCGACACGCCCAGGATGTCGAAGTTGCGGCCTTTGTAAGCCTCGTATACCTTAACAACGGCCGGATTTTCCTGGCGGCATGGCTTGCACCAACTGGCCCAAAAATCAATCAGTACGTACTTGCCCCGGTAGTCTGTGAGTGATACCAACTTGCCGGCGGGCGTTTTTTGGGAGAAGTTAGGGGCCTGCGCGCCGATGGCAACTTCCTTGAGTCCCCGCAGCATCTCGCCGTACTGGCGACCTTCGGGGCTGGCCTGGAGGGCCGGGCTCAACCCCTCGTAGAGCGGAGCTACTACCGCATACTGGGGCACGCTCATCAAATTAGTTAGTGCATTCAGGCTCACCCAAGAGCTGGGGTTGGCTTTAATGAAATCTTGCTGGACCTGCTGATCCTCTTTGTTGAGGACATCGAACCGCCCTTGCATCCGCGCCGCAAACGCCGGGGCCCGGCGCTCCTCCATCGAAGCTTTCCTGATTTCGGCCCCAACCACTTTCCTCTTGTCGTAGATGGGCTTGAGCGCGACTTGCAGCCGCTGGTCGTCCGCCGCAACTGGGCCCCCCGTAACGCGGGCTTTGAACAATGAGTCGGGGCTGGTGAGCACCACCGGCCCAGGCTCCAGAAACACTTGCGTTCTGTCAACCATCCCGTACATGCCGTTGCCCAGCTTGCCGTCGCGCTTAAGTATCAGATCCACTTTTTTGGGTGCGTCGGCGGTGCCCTTTAGCTCAAACGCCCCATCCTTGAACGTAGCGGAGTCCGCGGGCTCCAACCCGCGCATGAGGTAGACCTTGGCCGGCGCGTTCAAATTGCCGATTTTGCCCTTGATGGTGAAGGGAAAGGACGTTTGGGCGAGGGCAAGCCCCGGGGCCAGCAGCAGGCAGCTAAGCAAGTGCTTTTTCATTGGAGAAAATTTAAGGCAATTAACTGAAAATTAAGCTAATACAACGCGAAGGCCTACCAAAGAGGCAATTGCCGCGGTTGCTAATAATCGGTGCCAGGGGCCCGGAGCAAGCGCGCCAGCGGGCGGCCATCGGCCCCGCGGGCCACGTACAGGCCCGCTGGCAAGGCAGCGGCGGGCTGCCACACCACGCGGCCATCGGCTTGGGTGCGCAGTTGGGCCACCACGCGCCCCAACTCATCCACGATAGTAATGGCCTGCCCCGGGGCCCCGGCCTGAAACTGCACCTGCTCGCGGAACGGCATGGGGAAGGCGGCCGCCTTGGCGTCCTGCTCGGGGCGGGTGGCCAGCGGCGTGGCCGCCGTTACCAGGAAGGCCAGGGTTTGCTCCTCGCTGGCGGTGGGGCAGCCGTCGTCCGTCACGGCCACCGTGGCCGTGTAGCGGCCCGGCGGCAGGGTGGCGGGCACCTGCCAGGTCAGCTGGGCGCGGGTGGGCCCCAGGGGCTGCAAGCTCAGGCCGGGTATGGCGCCCACGGCGTCGCTGCTGAAGCTCAGGGTTTGGCCCGCGTCGGGGTCGGCCGCGTCGAGGGCCAGCACCACAGTTTGGCCGGCCCGCACCCGGATGAGCTGGTTCAGGGGCTGCGCCGCCGGGGCCCCGCCCACGGTGAGGCCCGTGAAGCCCGGGGCCCGGTTGGCGGCGTTCAGGTATAAGTAGCTCACGTCGCGCATCACCTACCCAATTTGCTGCCAGCTGCCGTTCAGCCGCCGGAACTCGTCCACGCGGGCCGCCATGATGTAGCGGCCTACGTCGGTGGTGGCCGCCGCCGGGGCGGTGAGGGCCCCCGTGGCGGCGTTTAGCTGGAAGTGGGGCGACGGCGTGCTCGGGATATCAGCGCCGCACACGAACCGGGGGCTCGCGCCTTCCTGCGGCGTTGCGAAGCGGTACACCAACGAGTCGCCGTCGGCATCAAATGTACTGAAGCTGTAGCGTTCCGCCTGGCCGCTGGCCACGTAAGGCAAGCGCGTCGACAGAAACACAGGCGAGGTATTTTGGGCCACCAGCTCGGTGTTCAGGAAAGCGCTGCAATAAATGCCGTAGGATGAAGAATTTGGAACGGTGATGTTTTTAACACCAGCGGCCCGACCTTCACCATTAAAACCCATCGTCCACTGCCCTCGGGGCAGGTCCACGTCGGTTTCGTAAAGTTGCACGGTGTACGTCAGGTTCCCTGGGCAGCTTTGCCCGTAGGTTTTCAGCACCTGCGTGATGGGGACGTTAACGGAAAAGCTGCCGGTACCAACGGCGTCGCAGCCGTTGCGGCTGAACGTCAGCGTCGCCGTCGGCTGCTTTGCTGCTTGTAGGGACAGGTCGATGTACAGCTTAAGGACGACGTGGTAGCGCGGCGTGCCGGCCGTGGTGGAGGCCACCGGCGCGTAGGTAATCTCCGTACCTAAAATGTGTGAAGCCTGCGCCGCCAGCGCAGAGCCCAGCCACAGCAGCAAAGCCGGTAGCCAGCGGGAGTAGAAAGATGAATTCATAAAGGCAGAAAGGGGAAAGGATTTTCTGCCGGTAAGTTAGGGAGGAAAAAGGGGTTTGACGCTGAGCAACTTACTAGCTTATTTGCCCGGCGCCGGGGCCCCGCTGCTGCTCTCCAGAATCTGGAACAGCTCGTCGAGCTTCGGGGTCAGGATAATCTCGGTGCGGCGGTTCAGGGCCCTGTTGGGGGCCGTGTCGTTGGGGGCCACGGGTACGTACTGGCCGCGACCGGCGGCCGTGATGCGGGCCGGGCCCACGCCGCCGGCCGTCAGTAGGCGGGCAATGTCGGTGGCGCGCAGGGCGCTCAGGTCCCAGTTGTCTTTAGCCCCGTTCACCACGCCCTTGATGGGCACGGTGTCGGTGTGGCCTTCCACCACCACGTTCACGTCGGGCTGCTCTTGCAGCACAGTGGCCAGGGTCTTTAGGGCGGCCTGGCCCTTGGGGTCCACTTTGGCCGAGCCCGACTTGAAAAGCAGCTGCTCGGAGAGCGACACGTACACCTTGCCGTCCTTCAGCTTCACCTGCAAGTCGCTGGCGTTGAAGCTCAGTAGCGCCTTGCTCACGCGGGCCTTGAGGTCGTTCACGGCCCGGTCCTTGTCGGCCAGAGCTTGGGTGAGTTCGGCCAGCTTAGCCTCGCGGGTTTTGAGGTTGGCGGCGAGGCGGTCGTTGTCGGTTTTGCTGGTGCGCAGGCCGGCATCGAGGGCTCCCAGCTCGGCCTCGCGGCGGGCCAGGTCGCGGGCTACTTTGTTGTAGTCCGACGACTTATTGGCCAACTCCTGGCCGCTATTTTTCAGCAGGCGGTCGTAGCTGTCATTCAGGTCGCGGTTGAGGCCCCGGGCTTTGCGCAGGGCCGTGCCGGTGGCCAGCGAGTCGTCTTCGAGGCGGTGGTTATCGAGGCGCAGCTGGGCTAGTGCGTCGGAGGTTTTTTGCAGCTCGGCGGTGGCGGCGCGGTGCTGGCGCTCGGCCTCGGCCTTGCCTTGGGCATCGGCCCGCTGGCGGGCTTGCAGGTCGTCGTACTTGCGGGCGGCCACGCAGCCCGGCAGGGCCCCGGCGGCGAGCAAACCCAGGCCCAGCAGGACCGGCTTGAAATTTTTCAGGCGCATAATAAAAAATAAACGGAGCCCCGCGCTGCCGCCGGGCTCGCCGCCAGCCGCACAGCCCCAAACGCCGGGGCAAGGTACGGCCGGGGCAGCGCCCCGCGCCGGCCCGGTGGGGGCCCCGGGGCGCGTTTTGCCGGCGGCTGGACCGGGGTGGGGGCCCCGGGTGGGCAACGTTTGTGCCGCGGTTTCGCTACTTTGTTGCCCCTGCGCGCCGGGCGGGGCCCCGGCGGCCCGGCCGCAGCCTCTACGGGCCAGCGCGTATTTTTGCGGTCACTTTATCGTATCCAAAGCTGGTGGCCCGCCGCCCACAGCTTGTAGCTCCCGAACAAATGGCTTGGTTTAAGCGCGAGGAAAAGGGCATCAACACCCCCACCGAACAAAAGAAAGAAACGCCCGACGGCCTCTGGTACAAGTGCCCCGAATGCAAAACGGTGGCCACCATGGCCGAGCACAAGCGCCTGCGCTACGTGTGCGACCACTGCGGCCACCACGACCGCATCGACGCGGCCGATTACTTCGAGCTGCTGTTCGACGGCGGCCAGTTTGAAGAACTCAACGCCGACCTGACTTCGGGCGACCCGCTGCACTTCGTCGACACCAAGGCCTACCCGCAGCGCGTGGCGACCACCGAAAAAAATACCGGCCTGAAAGACGCCGTGCGCACCGCCCACGGCCTGAGCGATGGCCAGCCGCTGGTGGTGGCTGCCATGGATTTCAAGTTCATCGGCGGCTCGATGGGCTCGGTGGTGGGCGAAAAAATTGCCCGCGCCATCGACTACGCCCGCCAGTACCGCGTGCCGTTCCTGATGATTTCGCGCTCGGGAGGAGCCCGCATGATGGAGGCCGGCTACTCGCTGATGCAGATGGCCAAAACTTCGGCCAAGCTGGCCCTGCTCGCCGAGGCCGGCGTGCCCTACGTGAGCCTGCTGACGGACCCCACCACGGGCGGCGTCACGGCCTCGTTCGCCATGCTCGGCGATTTCAACATTGCCGAGCCCGGGGCCCTCATCGGCTTCGCGGGGCCCCGCGTCATCAAGGAAACCATCGGCAAGGACTTGCCCAAGGGTTTCCAGAGCGCCGAGTTTGTGCTCGAGCACGGCTTCCTCGACTTCATTGTGGACCGCCGCGAACTCAAGCGCCGCCTCGCCGATCTGCTGCATCTGCTGCGGCCGGCCCCCGGGGCGGCGGCGCCGGTGGCCAGCGCCACTGCCGCGGCGCCCCGCCGCAGCTCCGGCAAGGTCCGTTAGGGCCCGGGCGGCCGGTTCGGCATACTTCTTGAAACGCCGCCCCTATCCCCGGGGCGGGGTTTGCCGTACAATGCGGCAGTCAGCTTTTTCACTTTTTGATTTTTTTACATGACCACTCCCAAATCCCTACTCTCGATTTTTATGGCCTGCGTGCTGTTGTTCAGTTCCTGCGCCTCGATGCGCCAGCCTGCTGATACGTCGGCTAACGGCACCGGAGTTCGCAAAACCGGTATGAACAAGGCCACGAAAGGCGGCTTGCTTGGGGCTGGCGGCGGCGCCGCCGCCGGGGCCCTGCTGGGCGGCTTGCTGGGCGGCGGCCGCGGTACGGCCATCGGTGCCATCCTAGGGGCAGCCGCGGGCGGCGGGGCCGGCGTGCTCATCGGTAGGAAAATGGACAAGCAAGCTGCTGATTTGCAGCGCGACATGAAAAATGCCACCGTGGAGCGCGTGGGCGAAGGCATCAAAATCACCTTCGACTCGGGCATCCTCTTCGACACCAACTCGGCCAACCTGCGGGCGGCTTCGCAAGCCGACATCGTGAAGATGGCCGCTACGCTTGAGAAATACCCCGACACCAACGTGCTCGTGGAAGGCCACACCGACAACACCGGTACCGACGCCATCAACCTGCCCTTAAGCGAGCGCCGGGCCCAATCGGTGGCCGACGCCACGGTGGCCCAGGGCGTGAGCAGCAGCCGCATCACCACTAAGGGCCTGGGCTCGTCGGACCCGGTGGGCGACAACTCGACCGAGGCCGGCAAGCAGGCCAACCGCCGCGTGGAAATTGCCATTTTCGCCAACGAGCGGATGAAGAAAGCCGCCGAAGCTGGCACGTTGTAGTGCAGCCGCCAAGCAGAGTATTGAGCCGTTAGCTTTTGCGTTGGTATTTAAGTTATTGCGTCTGAATTAATGTATAATTAATCCAAAGCAAACACGCAGAGGCCCCTTGCAGCAGCTGGGCTTTGAACAAAAAAGAGCCGCCTTCGGGTGGCTCTTTTTATGCCAGGCGTTGCATATATGCCAGTGCTAAGTAACGCCAGTGAAGTGGCTTGCGCTAAAATCACTGCTTCGCTCATTTACTTTTCCCCTGACCTTTCTCTGTCATGAAATCCTTCAAAATCGTATTCGCCTTTCTGCTGCTGTTTTTCCTATTGGCCGGCTCGGCCGCGCAAGCCCAGGACGCTAAAAAAGGCTGGAGCCGCAAAGCCAAAGGGGCGGCCATCGGCGGCGGGGCTGGGGCCGTGACCGGGGCCATGCTTGGTGGCGGCAAGGGGGCCCTCATTGGCGCGGCGGCCGGCGTGGTGGGCGGCGGCCTGATTGGTCGCAACCAAGACAAGAAAAAAGACCCGGCCCGCTACAAAGGCTACCATGGCAAAAAATAAGGGGCCCGCGCTGGCCCGGTAACCGGCCCCACAGAAAAGCCTGGCCGCACCGCCAGGCTTTTCTGTGGGGCCCCGGCGGCGGGTGCAAGTTTGGCAAGATGGTTGCAAAAGGCGCACTTGCCGGCTGTTTGGCGGGCCGGCGCCCACATTCTCACCGCGGTTCATTCCGTTCCTGCCGAAATTCATTTTTTACGTTACCCATGAAAAATCTTCGCACTCCTTTCTCTTTTTTATTGGCACTGTTGCTGCTGGTTGGCCAACTGGTGCAGGCCCAGAGCACTACCGTGAGCACGGCCAAGCCCAAGGGCATGAACAAAGCCACCAAGGGCGGCATCATCGGCGGCCTGGGCGGGGCGGCGGGCGGGGCCCTGCTGGGCCGCCTGATTGGCGGCAAGTCGGGCACGGCTAAGGGCGCCATCCTCGGGGCCGTGGTGGGCGGCGGCGCGGGCGTGCTCATCGGCCGCAAAATGGACAAGCAGGCCGCCGAGCTGCGCCGCGACCTGGAAGGCGCCACCGTGGAGCGCGTGGGCGAAGGCATCAAAATTACGTTTGCCTCGGGTATCCTGTTCGCTAGCAGCTCCTCGACGCTGACGGCCGCTGCCGCTGGCAACATCGGCGAGCTGGCCACCACGCTCCAGAAATACGCCGACACCAACGTGGTGGTGGAAGGCCACACCGATAGCTCGGGCTCCGACGCCATCAACCAGCCCCTGAGCCAGCGTCGCGCCCAGGCCGTAGCCAACGAGCTGACCGGCAAGAGCGTGGACCCGGCCCGCGTTACGGTCAAGGGCTACGGCTCCTCGCAGCCCGTGGGCGACAACGCTACCGCAGCCGGCAAAGCCGCCAACCGCCGCGTGGAAGTCGCCATTTTTGCCAACGAGAAAATGCAGAAAGCCGCTAAGAAAGGCGTCCTGTAAGTCTGAACCACGGATTCGTCAGATCTTGGGAATGGGTTTCAGGACTATTTGCTGAGCTGAGCCCATGATGTTCCGAAATAAAAAAAGCTGCCCGTATGGGCAGCTTTTTTTATTTCGGGTCGTTAAAAGGGCGTCCCCAAAATTCGACGAATCTGCCTAATCCGATAAATCCGTGGTTCAGACACCCATTGCCAAGGCCCTGGCCGACTACGAAATCCTCGACCAGTTTTACGGGCATTTGCCGCCGGTGGCGCGGCGCACGCCCATGCGCGAGCTGATTTCGACCGTGCTCTCGCACCGCACCACCCACGCCGACGAAGAGCTGGCCTACGACCGGATGCTGGAGGCCTTCGGCGACTGGCCCGGCGTGCTGGGGGCCCCGGTGGAGGAGCTCATCCACGCCATCCGCACCACGCGCTGGCCGGCCACGCAGGCCCCGCGCATCCAGGAGATTCTGCGGCGCATTCAGGCCGAGACGGGTGGGAAATTCGACCTCGATTTCCTGGCCGACTGGCCTACCGACCGCGCCATGGACTGGCTGACCGACATGCCCGGTATCGGCCTGAAAACGGCCTCGCTGGTGCTGCTCTTCAACTACCACCACCCCGTGCTGCCCGTGGATGCGCACGTGCACCGCGTGGCCCAGCGGGTGGGCTTCCTGGGCCCCAAGGTATCGGTAGAGAAGGCGCACAGTGTACTGCTGGCCCTGCTAGGGCCCCAGCTCGATGCCGAAGGGCTGTTCAACTTCCACAAGCATAACTACTGGCACGGGCAGCAAATCTGCTTTTTCCTGAAGCCCAACTGCCCGCGCTGCCCCCTCAAGGGCTTCTGCAGCTACTACCAGGAACACTACGGCGCCGCCACCCCCGAGGCCCTGGCCGCCACGCCCACCGCCTGGGACGCCGCCGCCTGGGGCAAGCTGCCACATTGATTTTAGCTGTTAGCCGTTGGCTTTTAGCTGTTAGCTTCGTTGTGGTGGTTGATGCCGCCAACAATGTAAAAAGCTAACAGCCAGTAGCTAATAGCTAATAGCTAATAATATGCTCCTCGTCAAGCACCCTGTTCTCTGCAATTACTACGTCACGTACCGCTGCAATGCGAAGTGCGCGTTTTGCGACATCTGGGAGAAGCCTTCGCCCTACATTACGCTCGGCGATGTGGACTGCAACCTGCGCGACCTCAAGCGGTTGGGCGTGTCGGTGATTGACTTCACCGGGGGCGAGCCGCTGCTGCACCGCCAGCTGCCTGATTTCCTGGCGCTGGCGCGGGCGCTGGGGTTTATCACCACGGTGACCACCAACGGCCTGCTTTACCCCAAAAACGCCGAGAAGCTGCGTGGGCTGGTGGACATGCTGCACTTCTCGCTCGACTCGGCCGACCGCGACACCCACGACCGGGGCCGCGGCGTGGCCTGCTATGATTTCGTACTCGAAAGCATCCGCGTGGCCAAGGAGCTGGGCGAGCGGCCGGATATCCTCTTCACCGTTTTTCGCCACAACCTGGCCGACCTGGAGGCCGTGTACCGCGACATTACCCAACCCAACGGCCTGGTGCTCATTCTTAACCCCGCCTTTGAGTACGGCGATGTGGAAACCGGTGAGCAGCTCACGGCCGCGGAGCTGGACTACCTCTCCGCCTTTGGCCGGCGCAAGGGCGTGTACCTCAACGAGGCCTTTATTGCGCTGCGGCGCGACGGCGGCAACCACGTGGCGGCCCCCGTGTGCCGGGCGGCCAGCACCACGCTCGTCATCTCGCCCAGCAACGAGCTGGTGCTACCCTGCTACCACCTGGGCCAGCAAAAATTTCCCATCGACGGCCACCTCTTCGACCTTTACGGGGCCCCCGAAACCCAGCGCCTCGCAGCCCTCGAAGGCCGCCTGCCTGCCTGCGAGGGCTGCACCATCAACTGCTACATGCAGCCCAGCTTCGCCGTCGAAACCAGCAAATACTTCTGGCAAGCCCTGCCCAGCACCCTCAAATACAACTGGGACAAGGGCACCTGGAAGCGGCTGCTGCGCGTTTAGGGCGCCAGCAGGGGCCCCAGTTGGGCCAGTGCGTGCCGTAGCTCCTCGGGGCGCTGGGTGCCCAGCAGCAGGCGGCGGCCATCGGCTAACTCTAGCTGCAAGCCGTGGCTACCCGCGACGTTCAGGGCCCGGTTTTTCGCAAATAGGCCCCGGATGCCCCAGCCGCCGTACTCGCCGATGGGGGAGTAGGAGCGCACATGCGCCGACTGGATTTGGGTCCAGGCTAGGCGCTGCCACCCCAGCGGGCGCATGCGGTACGTGAGGCCCTGGGCATCGAGGCGGGTATCCAACCGCAGCCAGGCGAACAACCCCACAGCTAGTAACACCGGCCCCACCAGGGCCACCGGCGGCCAGCGTGCCGGCCCGCTGGCAACGGCGGCGATGCCCACCGGCAGAATGGCCAGCAGCACCAGCAGCCACCACCAGGAGCGTAGAAAACCCTGGCTTTCAGAAAATACTACGGGGCCGGGAGCAGGGGAGGAAACCATATGCTAAATATAGCGACAGCTACCTTTGGGTTTCCACCAACCTGCGTTTATATGCCCGCCCTCATCCTGCCCGTCCGCGGCGTTTACCCCGAAATTCCGGCCGACTGCTTCGTGGCCGACAACGCCACCGTGGTGGGCGACGTGGTGCTGGGCCCCGGCTGTACGGTGTGGTTCACGGCCGTGGTGCGGGGCGATGTGAACAGTATCCGCATCGGGGCCGGCACCAACATCCAGGACGGGGCTGTGCTGCACTGCACCTACCAGGGCGCGGCCCTGCGCATCGGCGCGCGCGTCAGCATCGGCCACCGGGCCCTGGTGCACGGCTGCACCGTGGAAGACGACGTGCTCATCGGCATGGGAGCCATTGTGATGGACCATGCCGTAGTGGGCGCGGGCTGCCTTATTGCCGCCGGGGCCGTGGTACTCGAAAATACTATCTGCGAGCCCGGCTACCTCTACGCTGGTGTGCCCGCCCGCCGCATCAAGCCCGTGAGCGAAGCCCAGCGCGCCGGCCTGCGCCGCACCGCCGAGAATTACCAGCTCTACGCCAGCTGGTTCGCGGCAGCACCAGAAGCATAACCTGAACCAGTTGGGCGCGGTAATGCATCGCGCCTTGGGCTGGGCCCCGCTCGCTATAACGCTGGCAGGTCCGGCAGTGCCAATCACAGGCATTGCGACCGGCCCGTCGTGGTTGTTACCGCGGGGCCCCTGGGCCTGCTATCAGATTTGCGCTTGCTATTGGCGTAGTAGGAATTCAATCAATACCCCAAAAAGCCCCATCATTCGCAAGTGACGCAGCTTCTGGTAGGAATATGAAAAATTTATGGGCACACGAAAACGTAGCCGTGGGCTCGCTGCTCCCAGGAACAGCTAAGCTTTACGCCGATCCGGACACTGAAGTGCTGGCAGGATTCTTTGAAGACGAGTAACTACATAATATATTAAAAAAACCTAATTTTAACTAAATACTGATTTAGAAAATAGTTATCTTTATAATTTAGGACTTACGCAAAAAGTGTAACTTGAAAGGAAAAGCCATGAAAGTGACGGCACAACTGTACGGGCAGTTTTTGGTGAGCAGCCAGGTCAACTACACGGGGACGTATCTGGCCGAGCATCTGGAGGGCCTCTCGCACGACAACGTGCGCTATTTTCTCAAAACCCGGCGTTTCACCCCCCGCCAGCTCTGGCAGCAAGTACGCCCACAGGTGATGCTCAGCGCGCGGGGCTACGTCCTGTTTGACGACACGGTGCTCGACAAGCACCACAGCCGGCGCATCGAACTCGTACGCCGCCAGTACAGCGGCAACGCCCACGGCGTGATTGCCGGCATCGGCCTGGTGACGTGTGTGTGCGTCAACCCCGAAACCGACCAGTTCTGGCTCATTGACTACCGCCTTTTCGCCCCCGACACCGACGGCAAGACCAAGCTCGACCATATGGCCGACATGCTCGGGCAATTGGCCCCGCGCAGTATCCCATACCGCACGGTGCTCATGGATAGCTGGTACGCCACCACGGCCCTGTTCAAGTGGCTGCTGGACGAAGGCAAAACATTTTACTGCCCGCTGAAAAGCAACCGGCTCGTCGATGATTCCGGCGGCCAGCAGCCCTACCAGCCCGTGGCCTGCCTGTGCTGGTCGGCCGCCGAAGTAGAAGCTGGCAAAATCCTGAAAGTGAAGGGCATGCCCAAAGATTTCAAACTGAAACTCTTCCGCGTACTGGTGTCCACCCACCGGACGGACTACCTCCTCACCAACGAGGTTGAGCCCTTGCACACGGCCGCTGCCGAACACGAAAGCAGCGTCCGCTGGACGATTGAGCAGTTTCACCGCGAACTCAAGCAACTCACCGGCGTGCAGGCCTGCCAGTGCCGGCTGGCCCGCAGTCAGCGCAATCATATTGCCCTGGCCGTGCGCGCTTGGACCTGCCTTAAACAAGCCGCCTACCAAACCAAACAAACCGTCTATCAGCTCAAACAAGGCTTTTTGGATGAGTATATGCGACATGAATTACGCCAGCCTTCGCTCGCGTTTGCGTAAGTCCTATAATTGTATAATTAAATTTAAAATAAATCTAATTTCAAATTTATGCTTTTATATTTATGCGGTCAAAAAATGGTTCCTTTTTTCTTCATACCCCCTTTTTCAAAGAATTTTTATCCACTGCACATCACCCTTTTCCAACCTTTTTTAAGTATGAAAAAATCATTCTACCGTTTTTTAATCTTAGGTACGGCCTGTGCTTCGCTCGCCTCGTGCAGCAAGTCTAACTATGCCTTTAATCCAAATACGCCTGCTTACCTGGGCTCGGAGCGAGTCCATTCGGCTGTGGCTATAGCACCGGTACCGGACGAAACCATGACGGCTTCGACTGAGGCCGCCCCGCTAGTAGCGACAACGTCCCCGGCTTACGAAGCTGCCCAAGCGTTAACTCACCGGGCAACTGCTTCCCATGCAGTGGCGCCGGTCGCCGCGCCACAAGCCAGTGCCACCCAGCACTTGGCGGTTACCAAGGCCGACCGCAAAGCCGTAAAGCAAGGGTTGAAACGCGAACTAGCCGCAGCTCCCAAGGGGATGAAAGCGGAAGGTAAGAGTCAGCTTGTCGCACTTATACTCTCTTTCTTCCTTGGCGTCCTTGGCATTCACCGCTTCTACCTGGGCTATACCGGACTAGGTATTCTGGAACTGTTGACTTTTGGGGTGTTCGGTATTCTGTCGCTCATCGACTTCATTCGCATCATCCTCGGCACCCTAAAACCAAAAGGTGGCGAGTACGCTAAGAAGCTGTAACGCCTTCTCTGTAATTTTCTTTACAAAAAATGCCCGGCGGCGGTCTATTGAAGAGTGAGGTTGTAATTGTCAATCACAATCTTGATGCGAGCCGTGTGCATGCGCAAACTTTTACTAAAGGAGCAGGATTTGCGGACCAATACCCCGCAGCGCTGGCGTAAGGAGCAGTTGATAGCCTCAACAATATTGGTTTTGCCGCTGCCTTTGGGATGAGGCCGATGCTGGTGGGCGGGCAAGACCTTGGCGTAGGCTTCCCACTGGTCGGTGTGGTAGCGGCAGTGGCGTTGGTAGCGTCGCGGCAGCGCGGCCCACAAGCGCCGGGCCGTGGCGGCTCCCCGGCAACCCAGCACCCAGGCCACGATGCGGCGCGAGGCCCGTTCAACGGCCAGCCACAACCAGACTTTGCACGTGCGCCGGCCCACGAAGGTCCACATTTCGTCAAGTTCGAGGGCTTCAGGTTTCCGGCGTTGGGCCTTTTTCGTCCGGCGACGCGGCAGCCGGGGCGAGTCCAAGGCCGCTTTTTTTTATCAGCTTGGCGATGGTCATCCGTGCCACGCCGGTGGCGCGCACGATGCTACGTTGGGAGTTACGCTCGGTGAGCAAGGCTTCCACCTGCGCATACTGTGCCGCCTTGGCCACGGCCGCTGGTATAAACCGTGCCTGATACCCGCACGCCTTGCACTGGTATTTAGGCTGACCACCCTGCGTGCCATTGCGGCGGATGTGTTCACTACCACAGCGGGCACATAAGTGTTGCGTATAAACCATGCGCTAATTTACAACCTCACTCGCTAATAGACCACCGCCAAATGCCCGTTTGCAATCAAGCGGGTATTTTTTGTGCTCTTAAGGTCACTGTTAACTTGCTTACATCCCGGCGCTCAGGCCGGTGCGGATCTCGTTCTTCACCTCGGCGCGAGTACCCGAAACTCGTAGGGGTCCAGCACGGCCATGTCGCCTACCTCCGGGGTGCTTCCGTACACCACGCTCAGCAGGCCGCTCACGGTTTCGTGGTCCTCGCTTTCGCGCCGGTAAGGCAGGTACTCGTCGGCACCCGTATTCGTTAGCGTCGGCTGGGTAAGCTGCTGGCTCGCAAGCGCTTCACAGATAGGGCCCCTGCGGCCAATGGCTGAGGTTTCAAGGCCTACAGAACAAACCTGATCAGCGCTAATGCTTGAATTATTTGGCGAGTTTAGTATGATAAAGCTTATTCGGCGTAGTTAGCGAGTTTCGCGTGGACAGGTGCGCGATAGGCGCGGTGCGGGCTGCGCGCACGCAGGTTGTGCAGCCCACAGGCCACGACCATGACCGTATCGCGCACCCATTCGCCGCGCAAGCGGATAGTGCCCTGCACCATGTGCAGGCGCTTGATACCGCTGTGCGCGTGTTCGATAACGACGCGCAACGGACTCAGCAACTGGTTATACAGCTTTTGGGCAAACGTCAACTCCCGCTTCGGCGGCTTCTTGTGGGGCATCTCCACCACGACCCCGGTCGGGGCGTGGCCCAGCAAGCCCAAATCCTGCCGTAACACGCAGCCCGCCGGTAGGTGCAGCGCGTACTCGTCGGCCAGTTTTTTGTCGTGCGCTCGCCCGC
The DNA here is from genome assembly GCF_003149515.1 of Hymenobacter nivis. Lineage (NCBI taxonomy): Bacteria > Pseudomonadati > Bacteroidota > Cytophagia > Cytophagales > Hymenobacteraceae > Hymenobacter > Hymenobacter nivis. Next base: position 2,617,053 of record NZ_CP029145.1, on the reverse strand, counting down.
TTTCCGTAGCCGAGAGAAAATGCACGTACTGCGTGGAATCGCATAAGGTCATGTTTTTTACGCGGTGCGCTTTTTTTTGGCGCTGTACTCCTCGGCCTGGGCCTCCCGGTCCGTGTTACGTGGTACGCCCCGCTCGACCCCGTCGTAGGCAAAGACCGGCTCCGGGTGGTTAGCCAGGCGCTGAGCCAACTCGCCGCCGTCGCGCACGGGCAGCAGCCCGCGCCGGGCCAGCACCTGGTTGAGCACGCCCAGCAGGGCGGTAGCCAAGTGGCTGACGCGCGCTTGCGAAATGCCAAAGCTGGCGGCCTGGTGCTCTTGCAAGGCGTTGCTTTTGAGGTAGGTGAGCAGAAAAAAGAGCTTTATATCGCTGCCCGCCAGCACGGCGTTGGCCCGCTCGCGGTGGGCGGGGAACGCCCGTTTGGTTCCTTCCAGGGTGTGGTAGCGGTGGTGGCGCTCCCAGGCCGGGGCAAAGTCGGTCAGCAAGTCGTCAAACTCCGCCGCTCGCAGGCTGGTCAGGGCCAGAAACTGGCGGGGCCGCTCGCGCAAACTCAGGTAATCCATAGCCAAATTTACGCCTCGCCTACGGGCAGTAACTTAACACACACTTCCGAATTAGCTTTGATATTTTTTGAAAAAATTAATATATATTAAAACAGTGAGTTACCTCTTGCAAGGTTGAGGTTAATTACTGGCAGGGAACAAAGAGGATAATCGCTGCTACGTGGGGCGCGTATAGGACTTGTATCCTCTCATTCTTCAACTAATTCCTTACTTAACCATGAAAAAGGCCTATTCTCTTACGCTTGCCCTCGGGGTAATCGCTGGTTCGCTGAGCTCGTGCAGCCGCACTGATTATGCGTTCAAACCGCAAACGCCTTCCTACTTAGGCACCACGCAGGCCACGGCCGCACCCGTTGCCGTAGCAACCGCCCCCGAGGTAACCGTTGCGGTCCCCGCCGTGGCCGGGGCTCCCGTGGCTGCTGCCGCGCCAGTAGTTACTACCGCTTCGGTGGCCGAGCCCACTGCAAAAACCAGCCTAGCGCGCGCCAGCTCGGCTCAGGTAGTGGCCCAAACGGTGGTCCGGCCCGTTGCCGGCACCGCTAAGCCCACACTACTGCAGCGCATGGCCATCAATAAGGTGATGAAGCAGGTAGCCAAAGCAGAGGCGCGCCAGCAAAACACGGCTAGCACTGCGCACGCCGCCGCCGCCGGCACGTCGATAACGGTAGCATTGGTGGGTTTGGCCGCGCTGGTTATCGGCATCATTGTCAGCTCGGGGTTCCTGATTACTGCTGGCGCCGTTGTATTGGTAGTGGGCGTGGTGCTGTTCATCATAAAAGCGCTGTAGAATAAAGCGCTGTAGAACCACCCAGCAATTTCTTCAAGCCACAAACAGGGCCCCAGCATTCACGAATGCTGGGGCCCTGTTTGTGGCTTGAAGCCTTGAGAAAGACGGTTTAAATCTCGGCGCTCAGGTCGGTGCGGGGTTCGGCTTTTTCTTCGGCGCGCACCACGCGCAGCTGCACCAGATCGATGACGCGGCGCGAGCGCTCCAATACCCGAAACTCGTAGGGGTCGAGCACGGCCACGTCGCCCACCTCGGGGATGCTGCCGTACACCACGTTCAGCAGGCCGCCCACGGTTTCGTAATCCTCGCTTTCGGGCAGCGGGAAGGGTAGGTACTCGTTGGCGTCGGAGATGGACGTGGCGGCGGCCACGCGGTATTCGTCGGCCGCTACTTTCTCCACCACGGGCACCTCGTTGTCGTATTCGTCCTGGATTTCGCCTACTAGTTCCTCCATGATGTCCTCAATGGTAACAATGCCCGACACGCCGCCGAACTCGTCGCTCACGACGGCCATGACCGTGTGCTTGCGCTGAAAACTGCGCAGCAAGCGGTTGATTTTCTTGGTTTCGGGCACGAAGTAAGGCGCGCGCATAATGCGGGCCAGCTCTACCGGCTCGTTGCGCCGGATGATGGGCAGCAGGTCCTTCACGTTCAGGATGCCCACAATGTTGTCGATGTTGCCTTCGTACACCGGTAGGCGCGAGTAGCCTTCGCTGAACACCGTTTCCAAAATCTGGTCTTCCGAGGCGTGCACGTCGAGCGCCGCCAGCTTGGTGCGCGGCACCATAATCTGCTTCACCATGCGGTCGTTGAACTCGAACACGTTCTCGATCAGCTCGTGCTCCGAATCTTCAATTTCGCCGCTCTGCTTACCCTGGTCGAGCAACAGGCGCAGCTCCTCGGCCGTGTGCACCTCGGTGCCATGCGTCGATTTTACTCCGAACGCACCCAAGAGCATGTTAGACAGTTTATTGAGTAGCCAGATAGCCGGAAATGTGATGAGGTAGAATGCCCGCAGCGGCGCGGCGATGACCAGCGTAGTGGCTTCGGAGCGCTGAATGGCCAATACCTTGGGGGCCTGCTCGCCGATGACGATGTGCAAGACGGTAATGGTGGCGAAGGAAACGGGGATGGCAATGGAATGGGCCAACTCGGGCGTCACGTTCAGCTGCAAGCGGTGCATGAGGCCCAGGATGGCCGCGGCCACTACGCTCTCGCCTACCCAGCCCAGGGCCAGCGAGGCTAGGGTGATGCCCAACTGCGTGGCCGACAGGTAAGCGTCGAGGTTACGCAACATGCTCTCGGCCAAGCGCGCCAGGCGGTTGCCCTCCTGCGCCTTCAATTCGAGCTGCGACAAGCGTACCTTGACCAGCGCAAACTCGGCAGCCACGAAAAACCCGTTTGCCAACACCAGCAAAACGGTAAATAAGATCTGTAAACCCATGTCGGCGGCCCCCGCGACGCGGACGGTCTGGGTGCCATTGTAACTCAAAAGTACGGACTTTGGCGCGCGGGGTTAGGCGTTTGAACTTTTTAACCAGCCAATTGTGCTTAAGAAGCCTAATTTTACGTGCTAATGCTGATTAATTCTGTATGAATATTCGTTGGTTTTTTAAATTTCTACTGCTCTGTTGGTTGCCGGCCCTGCCGCTAACGGCCCAGATCCTGGTGCCCACGCACCTCAGCACGGCCCTCAGCCAGCCCACCGCCAAAGTGGGCCAGGAAGTGGAGCTGCTGGTGAACGCCCGCATCGACGAGAAGTGGCACCTCTACGCCACCGATTTCAGCGAGGACGTGGGGCCCGTGGTGTTCACGCTCAAGTTTGCGCCCAGCGCGGCCTACGCCCTGGTGGGTAAGCCGCAGTCGGTAAAGTCGCACCACCAGATGGACGAGGTATTCAAGGGCGAAGTGGCCTTTTGGGAAAAAACCGGCCAGATTCGCCAGCGCATCAAGGTGCTCCAGCCGGGGCCCCTCACCATTAAGGCCGAGGCCGACTACCAAAGCTGTACCGACGTAGACGGCCGCTGCGTACCCGGCAACGAAACCCTGGTCTTCGGGCCCCTGCAAGTAAGTGGCGCGGCCGTCGCTAGCGCCGCCGCCGCACCCATCGCCAAGCCTGGGGCCCCCGCTGCTGCCGACGTAGCAACGGCTCCCGCGGCGCCTACCGCTGCAACGCCCGCGGCTGCCGAGCCCGTTGTGGCTGCCACTCCGGTAGCCGTTGTGGCGCCGCTGGCCTCCGCACCCGCTCCCGCCGAAACGGCCGCTGGGGCCCCCATCGTGTCGGCGGCAGTGGCCGCGGCGGCACCGGTTGCCGACGCGGGCGGGCTGTGGAGCTTTGGCGTGCTGGCGTTCATCTCGGGGCTGGCGGCGCTGCTCACGCCTTGCGTGTTCCCGATGGTGCCGATGACGGTTTCATTCTTCACCGGGGGCCAGGACAGCCGCGGCCGCGGCATCCTCAAGGCCGTGGTGTACGGGCTCAGCATCATTGTCATTTACACGCTGATTGGCGTGGTGGTGGCCCGCCTGCTGGGCGAAGACGGCCCCAACTTCATGGCCACGCACTGGCTGCCGAACCTGCTGTTTTTTGTGGTATTCGTGGTGTTCGGCCTTTCGTTTCTGGGCTTGTTTGAAATCACGCTGCCCAGCGGCCTCGTGAACAAAGCCGATGCCCAGGCCGACAAGGGCGGCTGGCTCGGGGTGTTCTTCATGGCCTTCACGCTGGTGCTGGTCTCGTTTAGCTGCACGGGGCCCATCGTGGCTACGGTGCTGGGCCTCGCCGCCCGCGGCCAGACGCTGGCCCCGGTGGTGGGCATGCTGGGCTTTTCGCTGGCCTTTGCGCTGCCGTTCACGCTGTTCGCCATCTTCCCGTCGTGGCTGAAAAGCCTGCCCCGCTCGGGCGGCTGGCTAAATACGGTGAAGGTGGTGCTGGGCTTTGTGGAGTTGATGCTGGCCCTCAAGTTCCTGAGTATGGTGGACCTGGCCTACCACTGGGGCATTCTCACCCGCGACGTGTACCTGGTGCTATGGGTGGTGCTCTCGGCCTTGCTCGGGCTGTACCTGCTGGGCAAGTTCCGCCTCTCGCATGACTCGCCGCTGGAGCACCTCAGCGTGGGCCGGCTGCTGATGGCCGTGCTGGCCTTCAGTTTCATGACCTACCTGGTACCGGGCCTCTTTGGGGCCCCGCTGCCGCTGCTGGCCGGCTACCTGCCGCCCCAGAGCCGCCACGACTTTTCGCTGGCCGCTGGGGCCCCCGCCACGCCGGTGCAGGCCGCCAGCGCATTGGGCGAAACGCCGCGCTTTGGCGACTTCCTGGAGCTGCCCCACGGCTTGCAGGGCTACTTCGACTTGCAGCAAGGCATCCGCGCGGCTAAGCTGGCGCATAAGCCCATTTTCATCGACTTTACCGGCCACGCCTGCGTGAACTGCCGCAAGATGGAAGCCACCGTGTGGAGCGACCCGGCTGTGCTCACCCAGCTGCAAAACGACTACGTAGTGGTGGCCTTGTACGTGGACGACAAAACCGAGCTGCCCCAGAACGAGTGGTATACCTCGACGCGCGACCACCAGCAAAAAACCAGCCTGGGCAAGCAAAACGCTGACCTCCAGGTAACCCGCTATGGTTTCAATGCCCAGCCCTATTACGTATTGCTCAACCCCGACGACCCCACGGGCAAACCGCTCGTGGCGCCCATCGCCTACGAGCCCAACGTGGCGCAGTTCGCGCAGTTCCTGAAAGAGGGGCGGCGCAGCTACCAGGCCCGGCACGGGGCCGTAGCGGCCCGGTAGCTGCAAAACAAAAAATGCCAAAGGCTTAAAGAGGCGACTTTACTGTAAAGTCGCCTCTTTAAGCCTTTGGGCTGTAGCGGAAGGACTTGAACCTCCACGAAGTGGTTAGCCGGCCGGGGGCCGATTTATTCCGAACCTTCACCCTCGAGAGAGGAGGGTGTGTCTGCCAGTTCCACCACACTACAAGTTATCAGCAAAAGTCTTTCGCTCTTGCTGACTGTAAAGGTAGAATAAGATTAGATAAGTTTCTATGTTAGAAATGTAATAAAAACGTCACAACAAACGATTGTTAGTTTTCAAGTAATTAATTTCCAGTAGTATATACCAAATTAAATTTTAACTCTGCGTGTTTTCCTGCGCGCCAGCTGCTGGCAGCGAGGCAGGTTTTGCGGGTTCTGAAGCCGACACGAATGGGGCCCCGGGGGCTAATTGCTGCTGGGCCAGCAAGCCAATAAGGGCTTCCACTAAGCCCCCGCCCTGGCCGCCCGCGCCGCCGTTGGCCTGCACTTCGGGCACAATTTTCACCCGGTTGTCTCCTATTATTTGCATCAATTGCAAGCCGGTGAATTCGCGGGTGCCCAGGCTCTGTACGCCCACACGGTAGGCTTCGGCCTTTGCGTTGCCGATGGCCCGGATGGCTTCGGCCTCGCCCACACCGCGCAGTCGGGTGGCTTCGGAATCGGCAATGGCCCGCAGGCGGGTGCTTTCGGCCTCGCCGCCGGCCCGTAGCTTGGCGGCTTCGGCCTCACCGCGCACTTTTTTCACCTGGGCATTGGCTTGCAGCTCGGCAATATTCACGCCTTGCTCGCTTTGCACCAGCGAGTTCTGAATGTCGGCGATGCTGGTTTCGCGCACCAGGGCCTGGCGCTGGGTTTGGGCGGCCTGCTGCACCTCGTAGGTTTTGCGCTGCTCCTCGGCCAGCTTGCGGTCGGTTTGGGTGGTCATGAGTTGGGCGGGCGGCACAATGTCGCCGATGAGCGTATCGACGGCCTGCACGTTGTAGTCGAGCAAGGCCGTGCGGATGAACGTGGCGGCCTCGCGCTGCCGCTCGGCGCGGTTCGTGAGGTAGTCGAGCACCGTGTATTCCTGGCTGGAATTGCGGAAGTAGTTGCCCACAATGGGTTCCAGTACGTGGTCCACCAGATTTTGCATCGAGCCCACGCGCGAAATGACGCGCGGCGCATCGAGGGCCCCCACGTGGATAATCTGGGCCACGTCGAGGTTGAAGGAGAAGCCATCGCGCGAGCGCACCGTGATGCTGCTCAGCGAGTCGTCGTAGTGGTGGGCCTCGGTGCGGTTGGCCCAGTTGAGTACGATGTTGGTGGTCGGAATCAGCTCCACCTTCATAATCTGGGTATTGAGGGGCTGGCGACCGGGGTAGAGCGGGATGGCCCAAATGCCCTTGTGGCCCACGTCCACGAGGTTGCCGTGGGTGAACTCGGTGCCGCTCACGTCCACTGCTGGCTTGCCCACGAAGGAGATGACCACCCCCACGTGGCCAATCGGAATCTCGGTCATCGGTACCTGCTGCACCCGGCAAAACCAGGGGTTAAGGTTCCAGGAGCCGCTGAGCAGCACTTGCTCCTGCAAGCCGCGGCGGCCCCCGGCCACCAAAAAGGCCTGCGCGTCCTGGAAGTTGTCGTGGGTGGGGATGACGGGCCCCGCGATTTCGCCCGGCTCAATCGGTACGCCGTCGAGCGTCGTCACGATGCCCACCGCCTCGGGCACCACGCGGTAGATGAACAATTCTTCGGGCCGCATGCCCATCGTGCCCGCGTTGCGCTGGGTGATGACCGTGAACAAGGCCGTGTTGATGCGGTACGTGCCGGCGGTGACCATGCCCAGCTGCCGGCCTTTCTCGCCGCCTTTGGTGAGGAAGGCGCGGGCATCCTGGTAGTTGTCGCAATCCACGACCCGGGCCAGGATGTGGCTCGGCGGGATGGGGGCCCCGGCGTTGGCTACCACCAGCCCAATTTCGCCCTGCGGCACCACCACTACGGGCTCCTTCGTGACGGCGTATTGCCAGGGCCACAGGAAAAAGTGCCAGCCCGGGGCCAAGGTATCGGCCTGGTAGCCGGCCTCGCCCTCCAGGGCGATGAAGCGGCCGGCGCTCAGGCTGGTGCGGGCGAATTTCTTGGCCACAACGCCCACCTCCAGCTCGCTGATGACCACGATGCCCAGCAGCGACTTGGCTAGCAGCAATAATACCAGCAAGCCGATAAGGACTCCAAGCACGGAAAAAGCAATGGGAACAGTAACTTGTAGCAGCATGGGCTGTAGGTGTGGAAGTGCAATTTTGGACCGAAAGGTAGCGCCGTTTCGTGGACGACGGTCGTTACTCCGGGGGCATGAAAAAAGCCTTTTCCCTGCTGGGAAAAGGCTTTGAGCAACCAGGGCAAGCTGCCCCGGTTTACATCGTTTTCTTGGTTGTGGTGGACGTCGTTTTGTTCGCTTTGTAGCGCATGTCGGGCGTGCCGTTGGCCTTCATTTTGCCGGTGACCGTGGTGGTTTTGGCCATTTTATTCTCCTTGTAGCGCATGTCGGGCGTACCGTTGGCCTTCATTTTGCTGCTGGTAGCCGTCGAGGTCGACGACATGGTGGCCGTTTTGGTGGCCGTGCTTTTCGAGCCAGTGGAGGCCTTCGAGCCCATCATGCCGGTGCGCGACGTGGTAGTGTGCGTTGTTGTGGCCGGGGTCTGCGACATTTTGGTGCTCGTCATTTTTGACGAGCTCATGGTGCCGGTGGCGGGGGCTGTAGCTTGTGCGTGGGCGGCTCCGCCCAACAGGCTGAGCGAGAGAAGGAAGCCGAGGAGGCGTTTCATAAAAAAGACCGAAAAAAGATGGGTGGGAGGTGAAGAAATCGGCGCGGCCCGGGAACGTCCCAATGCCACCGGAAATGTAGCACTACGGCGCTCAAGTTGTTGGGCCGGGGCCCCGGTACCGCACAGGTCCGTCGGCAAGCACCGTGCCAAAACCACGCAAAAAAGCCTGGACCGCGGGGTCCAGGCTTTTGCATTTATAAACGGAAGAGCGGGCGCTTAGGCCGTTACTTGGGCTTCGAGTTTTTGGGCGAGCACGTGCTTGGGCACGGCGCCTACTTGCTTGTCAACTATCTGGCCGTTCTTGAACACGAGCAGCGTGGGGATGCTGCGAATGCCGAACTTAGCCGAGGTTTGGGGGTTGGCGTCCACGTCAACTTTGCCCACGATGACCTTGCCTTCGTACTCGCTGGCTAGCTCCTCCACTACCGGGCCCACCATGCGGCAAGGACCGCACCATTCGGCCCAGAAATCGACCAGCACCGGCTTGTCGGAGTTGATGATGGACTCAAAATTAGCATCGGTAATCTCAATTGCTTTATGTCCCATTTCAGTAAGGGTTCAGTTTAAAGTGGATTCTGGCGTGTACGGCCAACGGGGTCGCAAGGTAGCAGATTGGGGCGTTAACAACGGCCCCCATAGAAAGTTCATGCTAGCTACCAAGTCCGTTGGTACGTACCAAACCCGGCGCGCGAGCATTAGGTTCGGGGCCCTCAGATGAGCTGACAGGCGTCTATTTCCATCTCCTGCATTTTTTCGATAAATACTTTAGGCTCAATTTGAAACTTGCGCGAGAACATATCCACGGCCAAGTGCTCGTGGGGCTCGGCGAACTGGATTTCGAGGCGCTTGCGGCCGGGCGCGGCCTGAATGGCTTCCTCCAGCCGGTCGAGCAGGGGCCCCGTCACGGTGCGCAGGTCGAGGCGCACGCGCACGCCCTTGCTTAGCTTTTCGGCCACCTCGCTCAGCGGCTGCATGTTGAGGATGCGCAGGTCCCACTGGTCCTGGGTGCCGCGGCGCAGCTCCTGCTTGAGGCGCACGAACATGGGCGGTACCTGCTCGTTGGCGTAGTTGCGGGGGTTGATGAGCGGCGCAAACCGCGTGTAGTCGTCGCGGAACAGCGCCGGGCTGATGCTCGTTTCGTAATCCTCTAGGGTGAAGGTGGCGAACGACTGGCCCATTTTGGTGGTTTTGAAGGCCACGTTGGTGATGAGGCCGGCCACGTTGATTTCCTTGTTTTTGTGCTTTTCCACTTGCTCCAGGCCGCAGGTGCAGTAGGCGTCCAACTCCAGCTTGTAGCTGTCCAAGGGGTGGCCCGAGAGGTAGAAGCCCACCACTTCCTTTTCGCGGCGCAGCTGCTCGGTCTTGGTCCAGGGCTCCATCTCGTGCATTTTGGGCAGCGGCGCGGCCACCGCCCCAAAGGCCGAGGCCCCGAACAGGCTGTGCTGGCTGCTCTCCTTGGCAGCGGCGTGCTGCTGGCCCAGCTTCATGGCCTTCTCGATGAGCGACTGGTCGCCGGCCGGTGCATCGAGATACAGGCGGCGGTGCTTGCCGAAGTCGTCAAAAGCGCCGGCCTGGGCCAGGCTCTCGAAGGTTTTCTTGTTCACGGTGCGCAGGTTCACGCGCTTGGCGAAGTCGAAAATGTCGGAGTAGGGCCCCGCCTTTTCGCGCTCTTCCACCATGCACTCCACGGCCAGCTCACCGGCGCCCTTCACGGCGGCCATGCCGAAGCGGATTTTGCCCTCCTGGTTCACGTTGAATTTCAGCAGGCTCTCGTTCACGTCGGGGCCCAGCACGTCCACGCCCTGCTTGCGGGCTTCCTCGATGAAGAAGGTCACCTTCTTGATGTCGCCCATGTTGTTGGTGAGCACGGCGGCCATATACTCGGCAGGGTAATTAGCCTTCAGGTAACCAGTCTGATAGGCTACCACCGAGTAGGCGGCCGAGTGCGAGCGGTTGAAGCCGTACTCGGCAAACTTCTCCATCACGTCGAACACCTCATTGGCCTTCTTCGCCGGAATGCTGTGCAGCTCCAGGGCCCCCTTGGTGAATTTCTCGCGCTCCAGGGCCATCTTTTTCATGTCCTTTTTGCCCATGGCGCGGCGCAGCAAGTCGGCTCCACCCAACGAGTAGCCGGCCAGAATCTGCGCCGTCTGCATGATTTGTTCTTGATAAACCATAATACCCTGAGAATAAGATAGAATGGGTTCCAGGAGGTCATGCGGGTACTCAACTGGCTCCCGCCCGTGCTTGCGGTTGATGAAGTTTGGGATGAACTGCATGGGGCCCGGGCGGTACAGGGCGTTCATGGCAATCAGGTCCTCGATATTGGTGGGCTTCAGGTCTTTGAGGTACTGGCGCATGCCCTCGGATTCGAACTGGAACGTGCCAATCGTGTCGCCGCGCTGGTACATGGCGTAGGTCTTCTCGTCGTCGAGCGGAATGTCGTCGATGTCGATCTTCACGCCGTGGTTCCGTTCAATCAGGCGGATGGCATCTACGATGATGGTCAGGGTTTTGAGGCCCAGAAAGTCCATCTTCAGCATCCCGGCGCTCTCAATCACCTTGCCATCGAACTGCGTCACGAGCAGGTCCGAATCCTTGGAGGTCGAAACCGGGATGTACTTCGTGATGTCGTCGGGGGCGATGATGACGCCCGCCGCGTGGATGCCCGTGTTGCGTACCGAGCCTTCGAGCTGCACGGCCAGCCGCAGAATCTGGCCCTTGAGGTTGTCGGGGCTTTCGTCGCGCCGGATCATGTCCAGCTCCATATTTTCGGCGAAGGCTTTGGCCAGGGTGGTGCCCACCTGCTCGGGCACCATTTTGGTGAGGTCGTTGGTCTGGGGCAGGGGCAGCTCCATGGCCCGGGCCACGTCCTTGATGGAGCTTTTGGCCGCCATCGTGCCGAAGGTGATGATTTGGGCTACCTGGGTTTTGCCATATTTCTGCACCACGTAGTCGATGACCTTCTGGCGGTTCACGTCGTCGAAGTCAATGTCGATATCGGGCATCGACACGCGCTCCGGGTTCAGGAAGCGCTCGAACAGCAGCGAATACTTGATGGGGTCGATGTTGGTGATGCCCACGCAGTAGGCCACCGCCGAGCCCGCCGCCGAGCCCCGCCCGGGGCCCACCGCCACGCCCACCGAGCGGCCGTGATTAATAAAATCTTGAGTGATAAGAAAGTAGCCTGCAAACCCCATCGTCTGGATGATGCGCAGCTCGTAGTTCAGGCGCTCCTCCACTTCGGGCGTGCGCTCGGAGTAGCGCGGCCGGGCCCCCTCAAAGGCACCCTTGAAGGTGAGGTCGCGCAGGAACTCGTCGGCGTTGGCGAACTGGACGGGCAGTGGGAAGTTGGGGAGCAGGATGTCGCGCGCCAGCTTGGGCGGCGTGATTTTGTCCACAATCTCGTTCGTGTTGTCCACGCTCTCCGGCACGTCGGCGAACAGCGCGTTCATCTCCGCCTGCTTCTTGAAATAGAACTGGTCGTTGGCGAAGCCGAAGCGGGTGTGCGGCTTGGGCTTCTGCAGTTCCTCGTCGATGCGGCGCAACTGCTTCTGGGCCCGCTCGTCGCGGCCGTGGTTCTGGCGCAGGTTATCGAGCAGGTCGTAGCGCACCTGGCCGTCGGTGGTGAGCAGGGTGTAGTAATTCGTGCGAATGTCGCCGACCGGGATGCTGTGCTCCTCGCCGGTGTTTACGCACAGCAGCAGGTCGTGGGCCGCGAAGTCGGTCTGGTCCACGTAGTGCGAGTCGTTGGTACAGATGACTTTAACGCCGTGCTTGTGGGCCAGGCGCAGCAGCACTTGGTTCACGTCTTCCTGGCTTTTGCCGGTACCGTCGAAGTTCATCAGCCCGTGCCGCTGGATTTCGATGTAGTAGTCGTCGCCGAACAAGTCGAGCCACCACTTCAGCTTTTCCTCGGCCTCGGTTTCGGAGCGGAACAGGATGGTTTGCGGAATCTCGGCCCCGATGCAGCAGCTGGTGGCAATGAGGCCCTCGTGGTACTGCACCAGCAATTCCTTGTCGATGCGCGGGAATTTCGAGTACGAGCCCTCGATGAAGCTCAGCGAGCACAGCTTGCTCAGGTTATGGTAGCCGGCCTGGTCCTTGGCTAGCAGCAGCTGGTGGCGGCGCACGTCCCGCTCGCCCTTCTCGCGGCTGAAGGCTTTTTTGTGGCGGTCCTCCACCAGGTAAAATTCGCAGCCCACGATGGGCTTCACGTTGTACTTGTTGGCCTCGGCCACGAAGTTGAAGGCCCCGAACATATTGCCGTGGTCGGTGAGGGCCACGGCGGGCATGCCGTCGGCCTGGGCCTTTTTCATGAGGGCTCCAATGCTGGCCTGGCCGTCGAGCAGTGAGTATTGGGTGTGGCTGTGGAGGTGCGAGAAAACGGGCATGGCGGCGGGCGGGGCAAAACGGGGTTATGGGTAAAGATAAGGCCGGGGCCCCGGGGATGGTTCGCCAGCCGGGACTGGATTTGGGACCCCGGAAGCCGGGGCGCGGGCCAGCCGTTTGATAACTTGAAAGTTGCGCCGCCGCCGCCAGAGCCTACCGTTTAAACTAGCTTTACACCACTGCGTATAGATCCTACATCACTGCGTATAAAACCAATACTTGGGCGCACCAACAAATAAGTAGAAGCACTGTTAGCCACGGGCGTGGTGCACATTTCCTCATTGCCTCCTTTGGGTCTAGTCGCCTGTGGGTTCTCTCCTCACAAGCCGCATTGGCGCGCTGAGCAGCGAAAAAGGGCTCATTTCAGTTTCATGAAAGACCTTGCCGTCTGCACCGACCCCGGTTATACCCCGGCGGTGCTTCCTTCCCGCTTTCACCGGTTTGCGCGGCGCTACGTGCAGGATGAGCGCGACCTGCCATTTGTGTACCTGCTGCTACAAATCTCGCTCACCATGCTGCCGCTGGCAGTGCTGCTGTTCGTGCCAGCCGTTGTGGGCACGGCGTGGTGGATGGCGGCGGGGTTATACTTTTTCCTCGGCACGTTCTACTTCAAGGGGCCCCTGGGGCTGATGATGCACTGCATCACGCATCGGCCCCTGTTCAAGAAAACGCATGGTTGGCTCAATAAGTACACGCCCTGGGTGGTGGGGCCCCTGTTTGGCCTGACGCCGGAAACGTACTTCACCCACCACATGGGCATGCACCACCCGGAAAACAACATGCCCGACGACGAAAGCTCGACCATGTTTTACCAGCGCGACTCGGCGCTGAGCTTTTTGCGCTACTGGGCGGATTTCCTGGTGATGGGCCTGCCGCGCCTGGGGGCCTACCTGCGCCGCACCCGTAAGCGCACCCTGCACCGCCAGCTGCTGCGCGGCGAGGTGGCCTATGTGGTGGCCGTGGTGGCGCTGGCCTTCGTGAACCTGCCGGCCACGCTGGCCGTGTTCGTGGTGCCGGTGCTCGTCACGCGCTCGGTGATGATGCTCGGCAACTGGAGCCAGCACGCCTTTATCGACGCCAACACTCCCGATAACTGCTACACCAACAGCGTGACGTGCATTAACACAGCCTACAACCACAAGTGCTGGAACGACGGCTACCACATCAGCCACCACCTGCGCCCGGCCCTGCACTGGACTGACCACCCCGCCAACTTCCGCCAAAACGTGGACAAGTACGCCGCCAACGACGCCATCGTGTTCGATGGCATCCACTACCTGCACATCTTCGCCTTCCTCATGCTGAAGCGCTACGACTTGCTGGCCAAGAACTTCGTGAACCTGGGCGGCCGCTACGGCTCCGACGCCGACGTGGTGGCCCTGTTGCGCGCCCGCAGCCGGCGCTTTGCCCGGCCGGTGCTGGTGGTGGCGTAACGCCGCGTTTTTATTAATTTTCGTTGGGCCCGCTCCGCGCATCGCGGGGCGGGCCCAACTTTTTACTAGGGCTGAAAATTCTTAATCAGCGCCACGTAAAACTGAATCACCCGCTCGTAGTCGGCCACCCGAATCCGCTCGTTGGTGCCGTGCAGGCGCTGGATATCGGCCTCGGCCATGGGCAGGGGCGAGAAGCGGTAGGTGTTAGGGCTGAGGCCGGCATAACTGCGGGCGTCGGTGGAGCCCACCAGCACGTAGGGGGCTACCAGGGCCCCCGGAAATACGCTGCCGATGGTGCGATGCAGGGCCCCAAACGCCGCCGACGCGGTGCTGGAAACCGGCGCCGGCTCGTTACCTTTTTTCAGTAAACGCACTTGCACCCGCTCGTCGTCGATGATGCGCCGGACTTCGCGCACCACGCCGGCCACCGAGTCGCCGGGTAGGATGCGAAAGTTGACGGTGGCGGCGGCGCCGATGGGCAGCACGTTATCCTTGGTGCCGGCCCGGAAAATGGTGGGCGCCGTGGTAGTGCGCAACGCCGCATTGCCGGAGGCCGTGGCCGCCAGCATGCGCTTAATCAGGGGCCCAAACAGCCAGCGGTTGGTAAATACCAGCCGCTTACCGAAGGGTACTTCCGAGGCTAAATAGTCGAGTAGGGCCCCCACGCCGCCGTCGAGCCGCATCGGGAAGGGGTGGGCCTCCAGCTTCGCCACAGCCGTGGCCACCAAGCCAATGCTGGTGTGCGCCGGCGGCATCGACGAGTGCCCGCCCACGCCCATCGCGCTGATTTCCAGGCTTACGTAGCCTTTTTCGCTGATGCCGACCAGCGCCACGGGCTGGGCCAGGCCGGCCATGCCGTCGGTTTTGACGAGGCCACCTTCGTCGAGAATTAGCGCGGGGTGGATGCCGCGGCGTTGCAGCGCGGCGGCAATGGTGGCGGCCCCGCGCTGGCCCTAGGTTTCCTCATCCTGGCCGAAGGCGAGCAGCACGGTGCGCTCGGGCTGGAAGTTGCTTTGTAGCAGGTAGTCAACGGCTTCCAGCTGGCCCAGTACGCTCAGTTTGTCGTCCAGCGTGCCGCGGCCGTAGAGGTAGCCATCGGCCACGCGGCCGGCAAAGGGCGGCTGGTGCTACTGCGCTGCGCTGCCGGGCTGCATGGGCACCACATCGTAGTGGGCCAGCAGGAGCAGGGGCGGCAGAGCTGGGTTGCGGCCCTTCCATTCGTAAAGTAGGCCGTAAGTGTTGAATTTCTGGCAAGTAAGCGCCTGCTGCACCCGCGGAAAAGCCTGCCGCAAAAACGCCCCGAACCGTCCAAACTGCGCCGTATCCGTTTGCGCAAAATCGCTGGTTGATACCGTGGGAATGCGCACCGCCGCCGCCAGCCGCGCCACCGCCGAATCGGGTACGGCCACGGGTGCGGGCGGCGGCTGGGCCCCCAGCTAGTGCCGGGGCACGCGCAACGTATTCACCACCAGTGCCACCGCCAACGCTAGCAGTGCTAAGCCCAACAACCGGAAGAAAAAGCGTATGCGACAACTGGGCTAAAAAGGCGTAAATGTGTGGTCTCAGAGCTAGAAAAAAGTAGCACGTTATGTAGAGCACAGCGAAGCATCACTGTTTTCATTAACTCGAACAGCTTCTGAAAAGACGAAAAAGTCAGCGGGTGGGCGGGGCGTTCATGCGCAGCACTTCGCCCAGGCGCACGCTGGCGTCGGGCTTGTGGTTCCAGGCCTGCAAGTCGTTCACGCTCAAAGCGTAGCGCTTTGCCAGGCTGTAGAGGGTTTCGCCGGCCAGCACCGCGTGCCACACGGCGGGCGTGGTGGCGGGCAAGGCGCTAGGGGCCCCTGCCACCGGCGCGGCGGTGGCCCGCGGCTGGTAAATAATGCTAACGGTGCTGGGGGCCCTGGCGGCGGGCGGCGGCGTCAGGCGCAGCGTTTGGCCCACGGTGAGGCCGGCGTTGGGCGGCAGCTGGTTCCAGGCCAGCAGGTCCGCAGGGCGCAGGTTGTAGCGGCGGGCAATGGCATACACACCCTCGTGGGGTTGCACCTGATAGTGGCTAGGCACGGCGGGCGCGGCCGTGGCTACGGGGGCCGCGGGCGCTGGCTTGGGTGCCACCGCGCGCACCGGCGCTGGGGCCAGGATAGCCCCAGGCCGTGTGGGGGCCCGCACCACTACTGGGACGGTTTCGGCCACGGGTGGCAACACGGGCCGGCGCACGGGCACGGCTGGGGCGGGCGGCGGCGTGGGCTCTTCCTTTGCCACTTCGGGAATGGGGGCGGGTATGGGAATGGGCTTCGGCGGGGCGGGCTGGTACACCACGGCGGGCGTGGGGGAGGGGCCCGCCGTGGGCAGCGGCGCCGGGCGCCGGGGGCGCGTGGGCAGCGGCGCCGGCCAGCCCGCCCGCGCATCCGCCGAATCGTCGTCGCTGGCCGGGTCCGCCGTGGGTGGCGCGGCGGCGGGCACGGCCGGGCGCGGCGCCGCGCCACCCACGGCGGGGCTGGGGGCCCGCGTTTCGGGCGGGGTGCGGTACTCGATGGCCACGTGGCGGGGCCGTGTGTGCTGGAGCCACAGCACCCGGCCGGGGCGCAGGGCCTCAAAAGGAGCCAGGCGGTTCTTGTTGGACAGCGCGTGCCGGCGCACCCCAAATTTCTGGGCCACATCGGCTAAGGTTTCGTTGGGCTGCGCCACGTAATACTCCACCTCCGCATCGTCGCGCTTGCCTTCGAGGTAGTAGGGTCGGCCGGGTACGGCAGCGTCGAACGGCCGTAAGTCGTTGTCGCGCAGGAAGCGGGGCAGGTGCTGGCCGCCACGCTGGGCCAGGTCGGCGGTGGTTTCGCCGGGCAGGGCAATAAGGGCCCGCAGGCCGTTCACGCGCACCTCGGCGGGGTGGCGGGCGTCGGCCACGGGGCGGGCGGGCAGGTCGGGGCTGGCCCCCAGGCCCTGGCGGGCCCGCACGGCGGCGGCCTGCGCATCGGTGGCCACGGGCACTACCAAAGTGTAGGCGCGGCCGTCGGTGGGCACGGCGGTGGCGAGTAGCCAGCGGTTTTGGGCGGTCAGGGCGGCGGGCGGCACGCCCAGGGCCTGCGCCTGCTGGGCCAGGCCCTGGCCCGGCACGGCGGGCAGCTCGCGCAGCCGGGCCGGGTGCGGGTTCAGGCCGCAGGCGGGCTCGTAGGCCACCTTTTGGGCCAGAAACATCAGCACATAGGGCGACGTGTCGGCGGTGATGGCCATTTCGGTGGCCCCGGCGTCGGTGGGTAGGGTATAGGGCTTCACGCCGCCCAGGCCGGTGTAGTAGCTCAGC
Source organism: Hymenobacter nivis (assembly GCF_003149515.1). Lineage (NCBI taxonomy): Bacteria > Pseudomonadati > Bacteroidota > Cytophagia > Cytophagales > Hymenobacteraceae > Hymenobacter > Hymenobacter nivis. The sequence goes on along the minus strand of NZ_CP029145.1, from coordinate 2,599,975 downwards.
AGCGCGTCGAGCCAGTTGCGCAGCGCGGCGTTGCTCTGGCTGAGGTAGCGGGCGGCCCCGCGGGTGCTGGCGGCCAGGTGCTTGCGCTCGTCCACGGCGCCGTCCACGCGCAGGCCCAGGCCGGTGGCGGTTTCGCGCTTGAGCTGCCAGTAGCCCACCGCCCCGTGCGCGCTCTGGGCGTCGGCCTGCAAGGCGCTTTCCTGCAAGGCGAGGTAGCGGAAATCGCGCGGTACGCCCGCCTGCTGCAAGGTTTGGTCGATGAGCGGAAACGCGGCGTCGGCCAAATCGACCCGCGCCTGGAACGAGGGCTGGTGCCGGCGCAGCGCATCGGCCCGGAGCTGCACCAGGCGCTGGGCTTCTGCCGTCAGCACCAGGTGCAGGCCCAGGGCGTCCATCTCGGCCGGCACGGCCGGGCGGGCCCCGCCCGGGCGCTGGGCCGCCGCCGGGGCCCCGGCCAGCGCCAGTAGCCCCAGCAGCAAAAAGCGGGTGTTCATCAATAAACGCAAGGGAAGTAGCAGACTAGCAAAGTACAAAGAACGGCCTTTGCGCTGCTTGTGCGCCGCCCGCTTCTCGCCGGGCTAGCCCCGTCCGTGCTGGGGCCCCACTGCCGGGCGGTTACGCCCCGTCCGTGCTAGGGCCCCCACCGCTGGGGCGCTGGCCCCCGCCGTCGGGCCGGTCGAAGCCGCCGCGCCGCTCGCCGCCCTCGCCGCGCCCGGGGCGGCCCTCGCCGGGGCCCTGGGGCACCTGCACGTTGCCGCTGCGGATGTTGTAGGTGAACATCAGCATGAAGTAGCGCTGCAAAATGGTGGTGCGCACGTCCTCGTAGTAGGCCTCCGTCACGTTGCGCTGGATGCTGCGGTTCTGGCCCAGCAGGTCGAAGGCGTAGATTTTAATCTCGCCCCGCTGGCCCGGAAACACCTTCTTGCCCAGGCTGGCGTTCCAGAGGATGTACTGCTGGTTGTAGCCCGCTGAGAGGCCGGCGTAGGCCTGGTGGGCCACGTCGGTTTGGATGTTAATGCCGGGGCCTACAATCCAGCCCAGGCGTAGGCGCGTGACCTGTGAATAGTAGTTGGTGTTGAGGCGCGTTTGCAGCGTGTTGCGCACGTAGCTCTGGGTGGCGTTGGTCGAGAGCGTGAAGTCGAGCTGCGGGCTGATATTGGAACTGAGCACCACGCCCGCGCCGAGTGCCGGCGTGCGGGCGTAGTTCAGGCCCCCGTTCACGAGGCCGGGGTTTTGCGCGTAGCTGGCGCTCAGGTTCACGTTCAGGTTGCTCTTAAGGGCCTTGAGGGGGCGGCCGTAGCTGGCCTGGGTGCGCACATTGTACTGCTGGCTCAGGTTGGTGGGCTGCGTAAGCTGGGCTCCGGCGGGCAGCGCCACCAGGCCCGCGCCCTCGGGGGCCACGGCCGTGTCGCGGGCGGCCACCAGGGTGCGGTTCGAAATCGGGTTCTGGGTGAACGAGCCCGAGAGCAGGGCGAAGAAGTTGCTCGATGCCTGCAAGTTAGACGCTGAGTAGCGCAGCACCGCCGAGTGCCCGTACTCCTGCCGCAGGTTGGGGTTGCCGATGGTGAGCTGCAACGGGTTGGAGTTGTTTACCACGGCCTGCAACTGGTTGATGCTGGGCGGATTGGTACTGGTTCGGTAGAAGATGCGCAGGTTTTTCTGGCGCGAAAACCGGTAGTTCAGCATGGCCTGGGGTAGGAGGTTCACGAAGGTATAGTTGCCCGTGCCCGGCCGCGGAAACTGCGCGGTGCTCATCAGCTCCGAATACTGCCCGGCCACGCCCAGGCTGGCCTGGTACTTGGGCGTGACGTGCCGGTAGCTGACGCCCCCGGCCTGGGTGAGGTAGTAGTTCTGAAACACGTTGCTCAAGGCCGAGTCGAGGCGCGGGTTCAGGCGGCCAGCGTCGGCGTAGTCCAGCGTGCGCTTGTCGGAGTTGTTGGGCGCGTAGCTGATGTTGTAGTTCGCCTGGAGCTGGTCGGTTTTGCTCAGCGGCTCGGTGTAGGCGAGGTTGGCCCCCACGTTGCTGCCGTACTGCGTCAAGTCGCTGTGCTGGTTGAGGTTGGCGCGGGGCGAGCCGGTGTTGGTGGTGAGCAGGTCCGAGTTGCCGGCCTTGTTGTTGTAGCCGCCGCTCAGGTTCAGCGAGAGCGTGCGGCCCACGCGGCGGTAGCGGTGGCGCAGCAGCAAGCTGCCGCCCGTATTCACGCCGTCGTACAGGGCCGCGTAGTCGGAGTTAATCTGGCTCTGCACCACGCCGCTGCGGGCCGTGAGGCCCTGCAAGCTGCTGTTGCCGTTGTTGCGCTGGAAGCTCAGCCGCGGGATAAAGAGCAGGGAGTTGGCCGAGTCAATTTGGTGCTCCAGGCGCAGGTTGAAGCGGTGGTTGGTGTTCAGGCTGCCCGTGTTGGCGTCCTGGTTGTAGGTGCTGCCCGCCGCCGTCACGTAGTAGCGCTGCGTGTTGCTCAGCACCCGGTTGTCGGCCCGGTTGTAGAAATAGCTGCCCGTGAGCTGGGTTTTCTTGTTCCACGCGTTGGAGTAGTTCAGGCCCAGCGCGTTGGTTTTGGTGATGCCGCCGCTCTGGTTTACCAAAAAGTTGTTGGATGCGCCACCGCCGCCACCACCCCCGCGGCCGCCGCCGCCGCCGCCGCCCTGGTTCGAGCTGCCCACCACGCCCAGCAGGTCGTCGGTGCCGAAGTTCTGCTCGTTCACGTTGTTGCTCTGCGCCAGCACCGAAATGCGGCGCTCGCCGTGGAAGTTGTTCAGGTTGCCGCTGAGGCGGTAGCGGGCCGCGTCGTTGCTGGCCGCGTCGCGCTGGCTGGCGGGCCCCACGCCGCCCACCACGCGCCCAAAGCTGCCGTTGCGGTACTCGGCCTTGGTAATGACGTTGATGGTTTTGGTGGTATTGCCGTCGTCGAAGCCCGAAAACCGGCTCTGCTCGCTGCGCTGGTCAAACACCTCGATTTTGTCGATGGCATCGGCGGGCAGGTTCTTGAGCACTGCGTCGGGGTCGGTGCCGAAAAACGGCTTGCCGTCCACCAGCACCTGGGTCACGGTTTCGCCCTGGGCCTGCACCTTGCCGTCGGTGCCCACCGTCACGCCGGGCATCTTCTGGAGCAGGTCGCCGGCTGTGGCGTCGGGGTTGGTTTTAAAAGCCCGGGCGTTGAACTGCGTCGTATCGCCCTTCTGCGAGGCCAGCTGGGCGGCGGCCGTCACCATCACGCCCTTCAGCTGCACGCCGCCCGCGGCCAGCGCCAGCGTGCCCAGGCGCACCGGCTCGGCGCCCACCGTCACGGCCTGGCGCAGGCGCTGGTAGCCCACAAACGAGGCGTCGAGCAGGTAGCGCCCGGGGGCCACGTTATCAAACTGAAACGCGCCCTGCGCATCGGCCGCCGCCCCGCTGCGCACCGAGTCGGGCAAATGAATCAGCAGCACGTTGGCCCCGATGAGCGGGCTTTGGTCCTTGCCGTCGGCCACGCGCCCGCTCACGGCGGTTTGGGCATGGGCGGCGAGGGCGGGGCCCAGTAGCAATAGCAACGGTAAGTAGCGTTTCATCAACAAGCAGTGGGAACAGGCGGCGGAAAGGCGGACAGGCAGGCTAGGGCCCCGGAGTCCCGCGCGGGCCCCTACCTCTTACGCAGTAGCAGCAAGCCGTCGCGCAGGGGCAAAAACACGGGCTCGATGCGCGGGTCGCGGGCCACCTGGTCGTTAAATGCTTGTACAGCAAGCGTATCCTTGTCGCCGGGCTTCAGCGCGTGGCCTGGCAGCACCTTGCCACTCCACAGCACATTGTCGACGATGAGTAACCCGCCCGGCCGTACCTGGCCGATAACTGCTTCAAAGTAAGCGGCGTTGGCGCGCTTGTCGGCGTCAATAAAGACCAAGTCCCACACTTCGTCGGCCAACCTGGTCAAAACCTCGTGCGCGTCGCCGATGTGCAGCGTCACGCGCTCTGCCAGGCCCGCCGCCGCCACGTAGCGCCGGATGCGCGCCTCCCGCTCGGGGTTGATTTCGATGGTGTGCAGGTGCCCGCCCGCGGCCAGCCCCTCGGCCAGGCACAGCGTGGCGTACCCGCAAAACGTGCCGATTTCGAGCACCCGCCGGGGCCCCATCAGTTGGCTCAGCAGGCTCAGAAAGCGCCCCTGCACGTGGCCGCTGCTCATGCGCGGCAGGAGCAGTTGCAGGTGCGTTTCGCGGGTGAGTTGCGCCAGCAGCGGCGGCTCGGGGGCCGTGTGGGCGGCGGCGTAGGCATCTATTTGAACCACGGATTCATCATATTTGGCAGATTGGTCGGATTTTGGGGACGATTTCGGAGGGCCCTGAAAAGCAAAATTGGTTGATAAATCAGGCTTGTACGCCGAGGCCAGTAGCACGTCATGCTGAGCGCAGTTGAAGCATCTCTCCCGCGGCAGCAATCCAGATTAGTTGAGCATTAGAGATGCTTTGACTCCGCTGCGCTGCACTCAGCATGACGGCCTGATAAAGTAAAGCAATTATTGTCAAGTACTTAATTATTAAAGTAGCCAAGCAATCGTCCCCGAAATCTGATTAATCTGCTCAATCCGATAAATCCGTGGTTCAGATATATTCCAGCCGAAAGCGCCACACTTGGTAGCCTGACTTGCCCGTTACGTATTCGTGCGCCACCACTTGTAACAACCCTTCGTAGCATAACTGCCGTTCTGCCGGCGGCGAAGCAATGCGTCGAAACACCCGTACCGGCCGACCCGTGGTTTGGCTGCGGGCCAAGCCCTGGTTGTGGTAGTTCAGGTCCTGGTCGTCGGCCTGGCGGCCGGTTTTGGGGTTGCGCCCGCCATGTCCGGCGTACCAGAAGTAGTCGTCGTGGATATCGTCGTCTTCGTACTGGTCGGCCAGAATAATGCTTTCGGCCCCGTGCTGGGCCGTGGCGCACACGCCCGCCCGCAGCGGCCGGTGCTGGCCCCGTTCGGCCAGCTCGTGGTGCGAGTCGAACAAGTCGCCGGCCCGCGCGGTGCCCACGTGGCCGAAGGGGAATAATGCCATGCTTTGTTGGGGCTTATTCCTGCCCGGCGTTGGTCTGTGGCTCGTAAAAATGGGCCCGGTGGTAAGCCAGAAACTCAGGGGTAATGAGGTGCTTTTTCTGGGTGATGAGCCGCCCGGGCAAACCCAATAGCTGGAAATCGTGGGCAATGCCAAAGGCACCTAAATCAAATAAAACGTGGTGGTTAGCGCACAAGCACAACACGTTGGCCAACGTATCGGGGCCGTGGTGCGGGGCCCCCAGCGGCCGGATGTGAGCGGCCTCGGCGTAAGGCAACGCGCCCCGGAGCTGCACCCCGCACACCTGGCAATGGTGGTCGTGCAGTGCCTTCACCGAGCGGCCGATGGCCGTGTCGCGCACCACGCGCAGCACCGTACTGGCCCGGCGCGGCGCGGGGCCGTAGGCCGCAATTTCTTCGGCCACGACGGAAGCCGCCGCTGCCGGATTGGAGCCGGGGGGGCCATCGTCGGGAAGCAGCTCTAGCCGGAAGCGCCAGACGCGGGGCCCCGATTTGCCCGGTTCCGCCCAATAGCCCGCCACACGGTAGAGGCCGTCGTAGCGGTAGAAGCTGCCGCTACGGGCTTCTACTTTGCGGATCACGCGCAGCGGCAGCCCCGTGGTGCAGTTGCGCGCCAGCTCCAGGTTGGAACCCGTCAGGGTTTGGTCGGCTACCTGTTGGTTGCTCTCGGCGCTGCGGCCCCCGCGGCCGGTGTAAATGATAACGCCGCCCCAATCCTCGTCGTCCTCGTAGCCGCCCGACAGCACGATAGACGCCGCGCCCTCGCCCTGCCGGGCGCTAATGCCGGCTTGCGTTTGGGTGTGCACGCCGGCGCCATATAGCTCCAGGCGGTTGCGGAACTCGTGGCCGGGCGCCACGCCGGGCAGGGGCCCAAACACGAACGGGAGCTTTGCCATCGCGCCGCGCTACTTTTCTTCCGGCAGGTATTGCAATACGCTCAGGTGCTCCTCGGTGAGGAGCTCGTTGGCCATATCGCGCAGGAGGGCGGCCGTCACGTGCTCAATTTGGCCGAAGATTTCGCTCAGCGGCTCCACGCGGCCCAGGTCGAGGGTGCTCTTGCCGAGCAGCTGCATCAGGCCCGAGTTGCTTTCCTCGCTCATGGCGAGCTGGCCCATGAGCTGGTTTTTGGCCACGTGCAGCTGCGTGGTGGTCAGGGCTTTGTCGCGCAGCAGTTTCAGCTCCTTCTGCACCAGGCCCAGAGTGCGCTTCACCTGCTTGCCCTCGGTGCCGAAGTAAATGCCGAACAACCCCGTGTCGGTGTAGGGCGAGTACGTGCTGTCGATGGTGTACACCAGGCCGTATTTCTCGCGCACGGCCAGGTTGAGGCGCGAGTTCATGCCGGGGCCCCCAAGGATGTTGTTCAGCATGAAAAACGGGATGCGGCGGGCGTCGGCCAGCGGGTAGGCGGTGCCCCCCACCAAGCAGTGGGCCTGCGAGATGGGCCGGCTTTCGAGCTGCATTTTGCGGGCGTAGGTTCCCACGCCGCGGCGCGCCCGGGGCCCCAGCCGGGCCGGCAGCGGCGCCAGAAACTTGTCGGCCAGCCGCTTCACTTCCTTAAACGGCAGGTTGCTGACGGAGCTGAACACCAGCCGGTCGGTGCGCACGTTCTCGCTATAGAAGGCGTGAAAATCATTGGACGAGAAGCTGCTTACGCTCTCGCGGGTGCCCAAAATGTTGACGCCCAGCGGATGCTCGCCAAACACCACCGTGTCGAAATCGTCGATGATGGCGTCCTCGGGCGCGTCCTGGTACATGCTCATCTCCTCCAGAATCACGCCGCGCTCCTTCTCCAGCTCGCGGCCGGGGAAAGTGGAGTTGAAGGTGAGGTCGGTCAGCAGCTCGAAGGCCCGCTCGAAGTGCGTGCTGAGGAGTGTGGCGTAGAAGCAGATTTTTTCCTTGGTGGTGTAAGCGTTTAGCTCGCCGCCCACGGTTTCGAGGCGGTTGAGGATGTGGAACGACTTGCGCTTGTGGGTGCCCTTGAAGGCCATGTGCTCCCAAAAGTGGGCCAGGCCCTGCTGGTGGGGCCCCTCATCGCGCGAGCCCACGTCGAGCAAAAAGCCGCAGTGCGCGATTTTGGTGTGCAGTACCTGCTTGTGCAGCAGCCGGATGCCGTTGGGGTACTCGTGGATATCGTAATCAATCATAGAAGGAAGGGCAGTTAGCAGTGAACAGTTAACAAGCCTTGATGGAGGAATTTTCTGGAGCTTTCGACTAAACGGCCCCCGAAATTCTCCAGGACCGGCAGAAACGATTTGAGAGTAGACTAACGCATTGACCGTCGATAACTGTTCACTGCCCACTGTTCATTGTTTCAAGCAGTTGCTCCACCTCGATGCCGTAGGCGCAGCGGAAATGACCCAGCGGGCAGGCCGCGTGCCCGTGCAGGCCGCAGGGCCGGCAGTCGAGCCGCTCCTCGGTTTCTACCACCGCCGCGGCCGGCCCCAGGGGCCCAAACCCGAAATCCGGCACGGTGCTGCAAAATACCGCTACCACCGGGGCCCCCACCGCCGAGCACAGGTGCAGCGGGGCCGAGTCGTTCACGTAGTTCATTCGGGCCCCGCGCATGAGGGCGGCCGAGGCCAGCAGGCCCAGCTGCCCGGCCAGGCTGACGACGTTCGGGCGGCCGCTGTTCACGGCCAGGCGGTCGCAGGCCAGTACGTCGGGCGGGCCCCCCAGCAGGTACACGCGCAGGCCGGGTGGCAGGGCGGCCAGCAGCTCCAGCCACTTGCTTTCGGGGTACTGCTTGGTGAACCACACCGATGTGGGCGCCAGGCAGATGTAGGGCCCCGGGGCGGCGTAGGGCGCGGCAGCCGCCTCGTCGGCCGGGGTGGGGTAGAGGCGCGGGGCCAGGCGCGGCAGGTCTGCCGGGCGGGGGCCCCGGCGCTGGTGCCGCGGGTTGGTGCTGCGCGAGGGGGCCACCAGGGCCAGGTTGCGCTGCACCTCGTGCGTGCCGTTGCCGATGATGTGGGGCACGCGCCGCGTGAACCACCGGCTAAAAGGATTCTCGGCAAACCCCACCCGCTCGGGGGCCCCCGAAAACGCCGTGAGGAACCCCGTGCTGGCAAAGCGCTGCAGCGTGACGACGCGCCCGTAGCCGCCGGCCCTCACCTGCTGCACCAACTGCCAGAGGTTGGCATACTTGCGGTACTTCTTGTCCCAGATGAGCACCTGCCGGATGTGCGGGTGGCCCTGGAGCAAGGCCTCGTTGCCGCGCCGCACCAGCACGTCCACGGGCGTAGCGGGCTCGTGCTGGGCTAGGTACTCCACCAGGGCGGTGGCCAGAATTACGTCGCCGATGAACGCCGTTTGAATGAGCAGGATGGGCGGGTTGGGCTGGGACATGGCGGCGGGCGGGGCCCCAAAACTACGGGCGCGCCCGGCTATAGCAAAGCCGCCCGGGTAGAGCTTATTGGCTTCGTGCCCCTCAACACGCTCGACAACTGCGTGCAGCCCGTCGCCCAAGTGCCCATCAACTGGCCCGCCCTGTAAGAGGTAGGAAGGGTAGGAGGGTATTAGAGTTGTCCCCCAAATAAAAAGTGTGTAAAAAAGAATGTCATGCAGCGCGCAGCGAAGCATCTCTACCGCGGCATCAATCATGGTTGCTGGCGCCGGAAAAATGCTTCGCTACGCGCTGCATGACGTGCTGCGTTTTTTCTAATTCAGGAACAAGACGATCTGCGCAACGCAATAGGGCGCCCCTCCGGCTGGAGAAGCGCCCTGTTGCGTTGCTGGGGCCCCTGATGTTTCTAAAAGAAGGCTTGCGAAAAATAGCGTTGGTTCCAGAACGGAATGTACGTTTTGGCAAAATCAGCCTTGGTGATAACGTGCTTATCCAGCAGCCGCAGGCCTACGAGGGTGGGATGGTACACGAAAACGTAAAGGAAAACCAACGCCAAGGAAATGTTTGGGCTCATTGTTCCTCTGCTAAAAAGCATGTGGAGGGGTATCGGTGCTATGATGAGCACGTAGAACAAGAAAGTTTTCACGAATTATATCAAATGTCTGGTTTATAAAGATTTAATCTGCCTTGCTAGCGGTGAAATGCTTCATCGTGGCCAGCCCCAGCGCCACCAGTAGCCCGGCTGCAATGGCAAAACCCGCCGCCGCCGTGGCCATGCGCCACGGCTGGTCCGTGGCCAGGGCGTGAAGGAACGTGCGCAAACCGAGCAGCACGAACGACGAAGCCAGCACCAGCGGCAGGGCGAATTTTTTCATGAGGAGCGGTAAACGGCGGTTTGGGAAGGGGCTATTTGCGGCGGCAACTTACTGCCCACTGCCGGAACGCCGAGTGCCGGGGCCCCCGGGCCGCCCGCCTGGGCCCCGGCACCCGCCGCGCCGCTAACTTGCGGCCCCTAACCCACCCCACTTCCACTATGCGCTACGCCCCCCTGGCCCCCGAGCTTTTTGTTGAAAACCGCCGCCGCTTCCGCGAGTTGCTGCCGGCCAATTCGTTGGCCATTTTCCAGTCCAACGATATCATGCCCACCAACGCCGACGGCTCGATGGGCTTCCGGCAGAGCAGCGACTTGTACTACCTGGCGGGTATCGACCAGGAGGAAAGTATCCTGGTAATTTCGCCCAACGCTCGGCTCGAAGGCCACCGCGAAATCCTGTTTTTGAAGGAAACCTCCGACCTGATTCTGGTGTGGGAAGGCCACAAGCTGACCAAGGAGCAAGCCCGCCAAAATTCGGGCATTCCCACCGTTATGTGGCTGGAGAGCTTCAAAACCGTGCTGCCCGCCCTGATGAACGAGGCCGAGCAGGTGTATTTGAACACGAACGAGCACATCCGCGCCGTGGTGGACGTGGAAACGCGCGACGCCCGCTTCATCAAAGCCATCCAGCAGCAGTACCCGCTGCACACTTACCGCCGCGCCGCGCCGCTGCTACACCGGCTGCGCGCCATTAAAGGGCCCCAGGAAATTGAGGCGATGCGCACGGCCTGCGCCATCACCGAAAAAGCGCTGCGGCGGGTGCTGGGCTTCGTGCAGCCGGGCGTGTGGGAGTTCGAGATTGAGGCCGAAATCGTGCACGAGTTCCTGCGCAACCGCAGCCGGGGCCCCGCCTACGGCAGCATCATCGGGAGCGGCAAAAACGCCACCGTGCTGCACTATACCACCAACGACGAGCAGTGCCAGGCCGGCGACGTGATTCTGATGGACTTCGGCGCCGAGTACGCCAACTACGCCGCCGACCTCAGCCGCAGCATCCCCGTCAGCGGCAAGTTCAGCCCCCGCCAGCGCGAGGTGTACGAATCGGTGCTGGCCGTGATGCGCTACGCCGAAACCCAGCTGCGCGCCGGCAACGAAATCGAAGCCTACCACAAGAGCGTGGGCGAAAAAATGGCGCAGGAGCTCATCAAGCTTGGCCTGCTGAAAGCCGAGGACGTGGCCGCCCAAAACCCCGACCAGCCGCTCTACAAAAAGTACTTCATGCACGGCACCAGCCACTACCTGGGCCTCGACGTGCACGACGTGGGCGCCAAGTACCGCACCTTCGAGCCGGGCATGGTGTACACCATCGAGCCGGGCATCTACATCCCCGCCGAAAACCTAGGCATCCGCCTCGAAAACGACTACCTCCTCACCGCCGACGGCAACGAAAACCTGATGGCCAGCATCCCGCTCGAAGCCGACGACATCGAGCGCCTCATGCAGCGGTAGAAGGAGTTAAAAGTTAAAAGTGAGGAGTTAAAAATGCCTATCTGAAGCATCAGGCGAGCATTTTTAACTTCTCACTTTTAACTTATTTCCCCGTGGCCTGCACCAGCGCCGGCAGGTACTTGCTGAGGGCCTGCACCTGGGCTTGGGTGAAATTGCCCTGCACCGAGACAAGCACGAAGGAGTTGGCCGCGTCGGGCAGCTGGCCCACGGCGGCAAATTCCGATACCTTGTCGCCGCTGCCGCGGGTGGATACCTGGTAGCTGCTGGCCGCCGGGGCCCCCGCGCTCAAGGCAGTGTACTTTTCACTTTGCAGCACGCCGGCTGCCTCGCTACGCAGGCCCTGCTGGGCCACCTGCGCGGCCGCCGTGGGCACGAAGCTGATGAACCGCGCCGACCGGATGCCCGTGATGCCGTCCGTCAGCTCGGAGCCGCCGAGCAGCTTGGCGGCCCGCACCAGGGCCAGGCGCTGGAGCAAATCGGCCGACCACTGGGTGGTGTGGAAGCCGGGCTGGCCGTCGTACTTGTTGAAAAAAGCGGCCATCGTGCGGGCCGGGGCCCCGCCGGGCCCGCCGGCGCGGCAACCCGCCAGCAACAGCAAACCCAACAGGAAAAACGAGGAAAACGGAGCGATAACGCGCTTCAGCATGACGAAAAGGCGGCGGGGAAATGACGGCCCGCCGCCCGCGCCGCCTCGCAAACGCCGGGCCAAGCCGGGCCACGGGCCCTAAGTTGTCAGTTACTCGTTGACAGTTGTTAGTTTGTTAATAAATCGTTGACTGACAGCTGACAACGAGCAACTGACAACCTGTTTATTTTTGAACGACTACTTAAAAAGCTACCGCGTTCAGGAAAAACACGTCGCGGTCGGGGGCCCCGGGGCGGCGCACGCGCTGGTAGCCGCTGGCCACGAAGCGCGTGCCAAACCAGGGCAGCAGCTCGTCGGGCTCCGAGTCTAATATTTTGTAGGGCGAGCCGGTGGGGGGCGTGAACAGGGGCACGGCCAGGTCGTTGGGGCCCGTTGCGTCGCGGTCCACCAGCTTGTAGTGCAGCTGGTCATCGCGCAGATAGGCCAGGGCCAGGCGGCCGTCGGGTAGCGACTGGAGGCGCACAGTTTCCTCCAGGTCGCGGCGGTGCACGTCGTTCAGCACGTAGGTATTATCCCAGAGCAGGGCCCCGGCGCGGTCGAAGCCGCAGACCACGACGTGGCTGGTTTGGTAGCCGTCGGCGTCGCGCGGGTTGCCATAGGCGCTGTTCATGCCCAGGGGCAGGTCGAGGGGCAGGCCAGCGTAGCCGGGTAGGCTGCGGCCGTAGCCACCGTAGCCCGAGCCGTAGTAGCGGCTGCCGGTGTAGGCGCTGCTGCGGTAGTGGGGGGCGTATACCTCGGCCACCAGCACGTAGCCGCCGTCGGCCTGGGGCAGCAGCTCGTGCAGCAGCAGGCGGTAGCGCCAGCGCTGGGGCTCCTGGGCCTTAGCGTCGATGCGCTCGTTGCGGCGCTCCAGGCGGGCCAGGTGGGCGGGGTTGAGGTAGTCGAAAAAGTGCTTCAGCCGCCGGAAATCATAAAACCGCAGCGCCGACTGCCCCACGGCCGCCGCGCTCAGGTCGGTGGCAAATAGGCCCTGGGCGTAGCCGGGGTCGCGCAGCGAGTAGGTGCCCGTCAGCAGGCGCGTGCTCGTGTCCTGGGGCGGGCTGAGCTGGGCCGTGATGAGGCTGCGGTCGCTCTCGGCCTGCACGTACTCGGAGCTGACGAGCTGCCCGCGGCCGGTGAGCTGCTTGAGCTGGAGGCGGCTCTTGCGGCCGTTGGTTTGGGTGAGCACGTACTCGGCGCGGCCGGTGGCGGCGTCGGCCACGAAGCTGAGCTGGGTAGGCAGCTGCTCGTACACGGAAGCCAGAAATTGCAGCCGGCCGGTAGCCACGTCCAGTAGCAGCGCCGTGAGGTGCTGGCCGTCGTTGAGCGTCACGGTGGCAAACAAGTGCCCGTCCATCGCCTTGAGGTCCAGCACGTCGCGGGCGGTTTTCGTCTCAAACACCTGCGTGAGGGCCTGGCCGCCCCGGGCGTCGTAGGCCGCCACCAAAAACCGACCGGGTACCCGCGTCGAGCCAAACAGCGCGTACACGATGCGCGGCTCGGCGCAAATGCGCACGAAGCTGAACTCGTCGGGCACTTCCACGGCTTGCTCGGTGCGCAGGCGCAGGTCGCGGTCGTACTGCTGAAACGCAAACAGCGTTTCGCGCCCCCCCGGCCGGTTGGGCCGCCCCAGCAGCACTACTACCGAGCTATCGGCCGGCAGGGCCTGCACGTGGGCCTCGCTGGTGCTGGGGTCCAGGTCCAGCTCGATGCGGGCCGCTTGGGTGGGGGCCCCGGGAGGCGGCGGCAGGGGCGCGCCACCCCGGTCCTGGGCGCGGAGGGGCCCGCCGGGGCCCAGCAGCAAGCACGCTGCCAACAGCAAGGGGTACAGTGTTTTCATGCCCGTTCCGCTAGTTAGCCGCCCAGGGGATAGGCCCTGGAAACGGTAGTATTTTAAAGGTACGTCCTGCGCCGCTAGTACGCAAGCCGCACCGCGCTGGCTAACGCGGGCCGCGGGCAAGTCGTTCGGCCGGGGCCTCGCCTCACGCCGCGCCCAGGGCCATAATCAGGTCGAACTCGTCGGGCCGCACCGGCAGCACCGACAGGCGCGACTGCCGCAGCAGGGCCAGCTCGGCCAGCCGCGCGTCGGCCTTGAGGGCGGCCAGCGCCACGGGCCGGGCCAGGGGCCCCACCGGGCGTAGGGCCACCGCCACCCAAGGCGAGCCGGCTTCGGCGGTGGCATCGGGGGCGGCGGGGGCGGCCACTTCGGCCAGGCCCACCACGGCCTTCTCGCTCACGCTGTGGTAGAAGAGCACCTGGTCGCCGGGCTGCATCAGGTTCAAGTTGTTGCGGGCCTGGTAGTTGCGCACGCCGGTCCAGGCCGTGCCGTCGTCGCGGAGGAAGTCGGCCCAGGAGTAAGCTTCGGGTTCGGATTTAACAAGCCAGTAGTTCATGCGAGGTAGGAGAGAAAAAGAGTTGTAGTGGAACAATGTACGTACATTTGATGTATATACATTTTTAGACCGATTGCGCCCGGCACTGTGCCGCCGCCTCGGTTCTGGCTTCAAAATTATCCCGCTCTTTTCGTATGGCCCGCTCCGTTCTGCATTTGGCCGCCACCCGCGGCCACGCCAACCACGGTTGGCTCGACTCGTTTCACACCTTCAGCTTCGCCAACTACCACGACCCGGCCCGCATGCACTTTGGGGCCCTGCGCGTGCTGAACGACGATACCGTGGCCGAGGGCAGGGGTTTCGGCCGCCACCCGCACCAAAACATGGAAATCATTTCCATCCCGCTCGCCGGCGATTTGGAGCACCAGGATTCGCTGGGCAACAAAACCGTGATTCGCCAAAACGACGTGCAGGTGATGAGCGCGGGCACTGGCGTGGCCCACTCTGAGAAAAACCACAGCCTGTACGACGCGGTCAAGTTCCTGCAAATTTGGGTGATACCCAACGCAGAAAACGTGGCCCCGCGCTACGGCCAGCAAACCTTTTCGCCCGAAGCGCGCCACAACCGCCTGCTGCAAGTGGCATCGCCGAGCCCCGACGATGCTGGCGTGTGGCTGCACCAAAATGCCTGGTTTCACCTCGGCACCCTCGACCAGGGCTTCGCCACCGAGTACCGGCTCAAGCAGCCCGGCAACGGCGTGTACGCTTTCGTGCTGGCCGGCGACGTGACCATCAACGGCCAGGCCCTGCACCGCCGCGACGGCTTCGGCCTGTGGGAGGTGGACGCGCTGGCCATCACGGCCGATAGCAACGCCGAACTGCTGCTGATGGAAGTGCCCATGCTCGGCTAGGGGCCCGGCACTAACGCCCCGGCCGCGCCGCGCGCCGGGGTCCTAATTTCTACCATAACCTACGCTTTTCCCATGCAAACCCACCTCACCCGCGCTGCCGACCGTGGCCGCAAAGACATTGGCTGGCTGCAAAGCAATTTCACGCTGAGCTTCAGCTCATACGCTAACCCACTGCGCAACGGCTTCGGGCTGCTGAAGGTGTTTAACGACGATTTTGTGCAGCCCGGCGGCGGCTTCGGCACCCACGGGCACGCCAACATGGAAATCATTTCCGTGCTGCTGGCTGGCTCCATGAACCACAAAGACTCGCTGGGCTACTCGGAGGTGATAGCACCCGGCGGCGTGCAAATCATGAGTGCCGGCTCGGGCCTGCGCCATGAGGAGTACAACGTGGGCGAGGACGAGGTGAACTTCCTGCAAATCTGGATCGAGCCTAAGCTGCAAAACGTGGGGCCCCGCTACCAGCGCCGCCAGTTCCCGGAGGCGCAGCGCCGCAACCAGCTCACCACCATCGTCAGCAACGAGGAAGGCCAGGCCCACTGCTGGATCAACCAGAACGCCAAGCTCTCGCTGGGCCACTACGAGCAGCCCACCGCGGTGGATTACGCCCTCAAGCCGTTGAATAAGATGGTGTTCCTGTTCGTCATTAGCGGCACCGTAACCGTAGCCGGCCAGGAGGTAGGCACCCGCGACAGCCTGGGCATTTGGGATACCGACGCCATCCACCTCGAAACCAGCGCCGACGCCCGGTTTTTGCTGGTTGAGGCTCCCGTTAACCACTAAATCGTTGGTAGTTAGTTGTTGAACAGGCCGTCATGCTCATCTGGCGTCCGCGAAACGAAGTGGAGCCGAAGCATGACGGCCTGTTCTGATTCCTTTGAACGGCCCGTCTCCCTCAGTATAGACTTTCAACCACACAACCCATGAGCAACCAACTCTTAATCGGCATCGACAGCTTCGTGGCGGCGGGCATTGACCCGGCCACGGGCCAACCCATCGGCCCGGCCGACCGGATGCAGCAGTTGCTGGAAGAAATTGCGCTGGCCGACGAAGTGGGCCTTGACACCTTCGGCATCGGCGAGCACCACCGGCGCGACTTCCTCGACGCGGCCCCGGCCATGATTCTGGCGGCCGCCGCGGCCCGCACCAAGCGCATCCATCTCAACAGCGCCGTGACCGTGCTCAGCGCCGACGACCCGGTGCGCGTGTTCCAGAACTTTGCCACGCTCGACCTGCTTTCGCAGGGCCGGGCGGCGCTCATTGTGGGCCGCGGCTCGTTCACGGAGGCATTTCCGCTCTTTGGCCTCAACCTGAACGATTACGATTCGCTCTTCACCGAGAAGCTGGATTTGCTGCTGAAAATCCGTGACAACGCCAACGTTACGTGGTCGGGCCGGTACCGGGCCCCGCTCAAAAACCAGGGTATTTACCCGCGCCCGCTGCAAGAAAAGCTGCCCATCTGGCTCGGCGTGGGCGGCACGCCCGAGTCGTTCGTGCGCGCCGGCACCCTCGGCCTGCCTCTCATGATTGCCATCATCGGCGGCGAGCCGCACCGCTTCCGCCCGCTCGTGGACCTGTACCGCGAGGCTGGCCGCCGCGCCGGCCACCCCGCCGAGCAGCTGAAAGTGGGCGTCCACGTCTTCGGCTTCGTGGGCGACACCACCCAGCAGGCGGCCGACGATTTCTACCCCGGCTACGCCCAAATGTTCACCACCATCAGCAAGGAGCGCGGCTTCCCGGCGCCCACCCGCGGGCAGTACGACGCCACCCGGGGCCCCCGCGGCGCCTTCATGATCGGCGACCCCGAAACGGTGGCCGCCAAGCTGCTGGCCGTCAGCGAGTCACTGGGCGGCCTGGCGCGCATCTCCATCCAGATGACTAACCTGCTGCTGCCCCACGCCAAAATGCTGCACGCCATCGAGCTGCTCGGTACGCGCGTGGCCCCGCTGGTGCGGGAGGCGTTGGTGTCGGCTTAGCCGGTAGTTGAGAAAGCAGCCAGAAAAGGCCGTCATGCTTCGACAGGCGGACGCCAGATGAGCATGACGGCCTTTCTTTATTCTATTCCTTCAGAAATAACTACTTGCCCAGCAACGTTTTCAGGTACGCCTCGAAGCCCGTGGGGCCCCCAGTGACGTAGCCAATCTTGCCCAGGATTTTGCCGTCGGGTGCCACCACCACGGCCAACGGGAACTCGCCCTCGCGGTTAAGCTGCGCTTTGGCCGCGTCGTTACGCTTGATTTGGGCGGGCGCGGGCTGGTTCTGGGGCTTCTGCGGGAAGTCGAAATGGGCCAGCACCAGCCGGTCCTTGGCGTAGGCCACGAAGGCGGGCTGGGCAAATACCTCGCGCTCGTACTTCACGCACGGCGCGCACCAGTCGGAACCCGAAAACACAGCCACGATGGGCCGGCCGGTGGCCTTGGCCTTGGCTTGCGCGGCGGCCAGGTCGGTGAGGCCCCAGTTGGCCACCAATTTAGCAGATGGGGCCCCCGGCGCGGTTTGGGCCGCGGCGGGGCTGAAGGGAGCGGCGGCCAGGGCGGCCAGCAGGGCAAAGCGAAGTAGCATAGGGGAGGAAAAACGTCATTCCGAGCGCAGGGAGGAATCTGAAGCTGTGTTTGGCCCAGATTCCTCCCTGCGCTCGGAATGACAACGAGGCAAAAACTACGCCCGGGTGGCGGGGGTGCCGTAGCCGAAGTTCTCGGCTGGCTCGCCGGTGGTGGCCACGGGCACGTCGTCCACATCGTCCACGGTGAGGGTGAGCAGGCCGGCAATGATCATCGCGGCGCCGCCCACCATCAGCGTGTAAATGGACTGGCCGTGGAAAACGTGCTTCGTGAGGGGCCCCAAGATGAGGCCGGCCGCGCCCTGCGGCAGCACCACGAAAAAGTTGAACACGCCCATGTAGTAGCCCATTTTATTGGACGGCAGGGCCCCCGCCAGCATGGCGTAGGGCACGCTCAGGATGCTGGCCCAGGCAATGCCCACGCCCACCATCGACAGCAAAATGTAGTGGTAGTCGTGGATGAAGTAAATG
The DNA here is from genome assembly GCF_003149515.1 of Hymenobacter nivis. Lineage (NCBI taxonomy): Bacteria > Pseudomonadati > Bacteroidota > Cytophagia > Cytophagales > Hymenobacteraceae > Hymenobacter > Hymenobacter nivis. The sequence goes on along the minus strand of NZ_CP029145.1, from coordinate 2,582,382 downwards.
GAAATCAACCCTAGCCCGCCCAGCACCAGCGCCAGCATGTGGGTGAAGCGCCGGCTGGTGCGGCGCGCCACCACGGGCAGCAGCAGCGCCATCACGGCCGACAAGCCGTTGTACACCGAAAAGCACACGCCCACCCAGTCGCCGCCTTTGTTGTAGAGCGCCGAAGTAGTATCGGTGGTGTGGAAAACGTGGCTGGTGACGGCCTGCGTGGTGTAAATCCACATCGAAAACAGCGCGAACCACGAGAAAAACTGCACCACAGCCAGCTGGCGCATGGTTTTGGGCATCTTGAAAATGCCGGCAAACGACTCCTTGAAGCCGTGCGCGATGCCAGATGTGCGGGCCTTTTCGGCCTCGAACTCGGCCAGGTCGGCGGGCGGGTATTCGCGGGTGCGCAGCACCGTCCAGAGCACGGCCAGGAAAAACACCACGCCGCCCGCCGTAAACGAGTAGCGCACCGACGCCGGGATGTGGCCTGCCGCTGCCACGTTGGCTACATGGAACCAGTTGGTGAGCACCCAGGGCAGCGACGAGGCCACCACGGCCCCCACGCCAATGAAAAACGTCTGGGCCGCGAAGCCCGTAGTGCGCTGCTCCGAGGGCAGCAAGTCGCCCACCAGGGCCCGGAACGGCTCCATGCTGATGTTGATGCTCGAATCCATGATCCAGAGCATGCCGGCCGCCATCCACAGGGCCGTCACGTTGGGCATAATGAGCAGCGAAATCGACGCTAAAATGGCTCCAATCAGGAAGTAGGGCCGGCGCCGGCCCCAGCGCGGGCTCCAGGTGCGGTCGGATAGGTAGCCGATGATGGGCTGCACGATGAGGCCCGTGGCGGGCGCGGCCAGCCACAAAAAGGCGATTTCATCGGTTTTGGCGCCCATCGTCTCGAAAATCCGGCTCACGTTGGCGTTTTGCAGCGCAAAGCCGAACTGGATGCCGAGGAAGCCGAAGCTCATGTTCCAGATTTGCCAGAACGAAAGGCGCGGCTTGGCGTGGGTAGAATGGGCGGACGTGATGACTCCAGCGGCCATAGAAGTAGGTGGGATTTAGGAAGATGCGCGATGAAGATGGGGCCCCAGGGCCCCATTTCCAAATCTATTTTTTGAGTTCGACCACCATGACCGTGCGGGCGGGCACGGCGAGGGTTTTCAGGTCGGGCACCGGGGCCCCGGTCACCACGTCCTGGCCCGAAGTAAAGCCGGCGGTGCGCTCAGCGAAGCGGCTGCCATCCACTTGCTTAGCGTCCTTGGTGTTGTTGGCGATGACCATCACGCACTCGCCCGCATCGGTGTAGCGGAAGTAGGTGTACACGCCGTCCTGCGGAATGAACTGCATGAGCTTGCCGCTGCTGAGCACGGGGTGGGTTTTGCGGTAGTTGGCCAGTTTGCTCACGTAGTCGAAGGCCTCGCCGGCTGGCCCCGGGCGGGCCGTGAAATAGTCGGTTTTGTCGCCGGCCCAGCCGCCGGGGAAGTCCTCGCGCACCTTGCCGTCAGGGTCCGAGAAGTTCTTCATCAGCACCTCCGTGCCGTAGTACAGCTGCGGCGTACCGCGGAGCGTCAGCAGCCAGGCCAGGCCCATCTTGTACTTCGCAAAGTCTTCGCCAATCACCGAATAGAACCGGCTCATGTCGTGGTTGTCGAGAAACGGCACGTTGCGCGTGGCGTCGGTGTACATCCAGTCGCCCTGCAAGGCGCGGTACAGCTTGTTCAAATCGCCGCCGTCGCCTTTCAGCGCGTCGCCGATACCGAAGCAAACCTGAAAATCGAGTACGCCCGGCAGGTTCGACCTGAAGCCGTTGACGGGCGGGAAAATGTTCTGCGCGAAGAACGCTTGCTCGGCCTCGGTGCCCTCCCAGGCCTCGCCAAACAGAGCCAGCTTGGGGTACTCGTCGGCAATGGCCTTGCCCCAGGCCATGAGGAACTGCGGCTCCGAATACGGGTACGTGTCGATGCGGTATCCGTCGAGGCCGGTGCTCTCCACCCACCACAAAAAGTTCTGAATCAAGTACGTCGCCACCAGTGGGTTACTCTGGTTCACGTCGGGCATGGTGGTGTCGAACCAGCCGTCGTTTTCCAGCTTGCGGTCGATGGCCGCCCCGTGCGGGTCGTTGAGGACGTAGGCGTTGTAGTTGCTGCGCGTGAAGGTGGGAAAGGCGTGGAACCAGTCGGCCGCTGGCTGGTCCAGGAATAGGTAATTATAGCTGCCCCAGTGGTTTAGCACAATGTCCTGCACCACTTTAAGGCCCTGTTTGTGCGCTTTTTTCACAAACTGCACGTATTCGGCGTTGGTGCCGTAGCGCGGGTCAATTTTGTAGCAGTCCGTCACGGCGTAGCCGTGGTAGCTGGCCTTGGGCATGTCGTTTTCCACGAGCGGCGTGGGCCAGACGGCCGTGACGCCCAGTTGCTTGAGGTAGCCGAAGTGGTTCTCGATGCCTTTCAAATCACCGCCGTGGCGGGCATACATTGAGTCGCGGGCCACGTGGTTCACGCGGGTGCCCTTCACCACGTCGTTCTTCGGGTCGCCGTTCGAAAAACGGTCCGGCATCAGCATGTAAATGAAGTCGGCCTGCGTGAGGCCCTGGGTGCGGTCGGGGTCGGGGTTGCGGGCCCGCAGCTCGTAGCTGTACGTGAAGTTCTTAGCACCTTTGAATTGCAGCTTGATCTTGCCCGGCTTGGCATCGGGCCGTACTGTGAGGCTGAGCAACAAGTAGTTGGGGCTGGTTAGCTTCTCCACTTTGTCGAGGGTGACGCCGGGGTAGTTGGGCTGCTCCACCGTGCTGCTGGCCAGGCCGGGGCCGTGCACCAGCAACTGCACCTGGGGGTTCTTCATGCCCACAAACCAGTAGGTGGGGTCGATGCGGTCGATGGCCGCGCCGGCTTTTTGGCCGTAGGCCGGGGCTGCTTTGGGGCCCCCCAGCGGGGCCGTGTGCGCCGTCGAAACGGCCAGTGCCCCAGCCAAAGCCAGGACGGATAATGGAAAAAATTTCATGCGAAGGACGAGGTAATCGACGGAAAACCCACCGCACCGGCGCGGCGCGCCAGGGCCGTGCGCGCCGGTGGGGCCCCGCACGCCCCGGCGGCGCGCACGGCCCTGGCGCTGGGCGGGAATGCCAGCGAAGATAATGCCCCGGCAACGCCAGGGGCCCTACGGCCGCCGCAGCTTCAGCACGCCGTTATGCAAGGAAATGATTTCCAAGGTGTAGTCGGGCGCGCTGTTGTCATTGAGGTGGATGCGCAGGTGGGCGGCGTCGGGGGCCGTCCAGGTGCCCTCGTGCCCTTCCAGGCCATCAGTGGGCGCAATATCGAACTCGGTGAAGCGGCCCGCTTGCCCCACGGCAAAGCCCGTACGGCCGCGGCTGGGCGGAAATTTGTAGGTGTTGGGCCGGTACACGAGCGTGTCGCCGCGGCTTTCTTCGTTCGATTGCAGCCACGTGCCCTGCAAGTCGGCGGGGGAAGTGGGTAGGCGGTCGGGGCGGGGCGACTGGCACGTGGCGGCCACGAGTGCCAGCGGCAGCACCGCCAGCCAGCGGGGGAAGGAAAGGGCCATGAGCAAGGAGATTAACGTAGGCAACAAGAAACAGCGGGCGCCCCGGTAGGGCCCCGGCTGCCAGCTGCAAGCTACGCTCAGCGGTACCTTCGCTCACCCAAACGACCTATTCCTGTGGACAACCGCGCCCTTACCCGCGCCTTCCGGCTAGCGGCGCAGCTCATGGAGCTGCACGACGAAAATCCCTTCAAAATCAGGGCCATCGAAGGCACTGCTACGGCCCTGGAAGCCCTGAGCTTCCCGGTGGCCGAGGTAGAGCGCTCCGGCCTGCCCGACCGCACCGGCCTGAGCAAAACCGCCGCCGCCAAAGTGGCAGAACTGCTCGACACGGGCACGTTCTCCGACTTGCAGCGCCTGCTCGCCGCCACCCCGCCCGGCGTGGTGGAGCTACTGAAAATTAAGGGTATCGGCCCGAAAAAGATCAGGGCCCTGTGGCGCGAGCTAGGCATTGAAAGCGCCGAGCAGCTGCGCGCCGCCGCCGAGGCCGACCAGGTGAGCAAGCTCAAGGGTTTCGGCCAGAAAACCCAGCAGGGCATCCTGGAAGCCCTCGAATTCACGGACCAAAGCAAGGGCAAGCTGCTCTACCCGCAGGCCGAGGAGCTGGCCGAGGCCCTGGCCCGCCGCCTCCGCGAAGCCCTTGGCACCGAGCAGGTGGCGGTGGCCGGCGAAACCCGCCGCCGCCTCGAAACTGTGGAAACCGTGGCCCTGGTGGCCGCCACCGACGCGCCCGAAATGGCCCACGACCTGCTCAATTCGCTCGAAGGCCTGGTGCCCGCGCCGGCGCTCTCGGGGCCCTTCGCCTGGCGCGGCACCGCCGCCGGCTCGGGCGTGGCCGTGGAAGTGCTGCTAGTGGCCCCCGCCGATTTCGTGAACGAGCTGTTCCTCCAAACCGCCACCGAAACGCACCTCGCCGAGCTACTGCCCAACGCCGCCGGCCTGGGCCCCGGCCAGCCCGCTACGCTGCGCCAGTGGGCCCGCCGCGAGAAATTCGAGCGCGAAGAGGCTCTATACGAGCGCGCTGGCCTGCAATACCTGGTGCCCGAGCTGCGCGAGGGCCTGGGCGAAATCGCGCTGGCTGCCGAAAACAAGCTACCCCGCCTGCTCGAAGACGGCGATATCCGCGGCTCGCTGCACAACCACAGCACCTACTCTGATGGCAACCACTCGCTGCGCGAAATGGCTATCTGGCTGCGCGACCACGGCTTCGAGTACCTCGGAATCTGCGACCACTCGCAGGCCGCCCACTACGCCAACGGTCTCAGCGCCGACCGCGTGCGCCAGCAGCACCAGGAAATCGACAAGCTCAACGCGGAACTGGCGCCCTTCCGCATTTTCAAGGGCATAGAAAGCGACATCCTCAGCGACGGGGCCCTGGACTACGCGCCCGAAGTGCTGGCGAGCTTCGATTTCATCGTGGCCTCGGTGCACTCCAACCTGAAAATGGACGAGCGCAAGGCCACCGACCGCCTGCTGCGCGCCATCGCCAACCCCTACTGCACCATGCTGGGCCACCCCACCGGCCGCCTGTTGCTGCGCCGCCAGGGCTACCCCATTGATTACAAGGCCGTCATCGATGCCTGCGCCCAGCACCAGGTCATCATCGAAATCAACGCCAACCCCTGGCGCCTCGACCTCGACTGGCGCTGGGTGCGCTACGCCCTCGACCAAGGCGTGCAGCTCAGCATCAACCCCGACGCCCACCACACCGACGGTTACGCCGACACTCGCTACGGTGTGCTCATGGGCCGCAAAGGCATGCTAGCCAAGGAGATGACGTTTAACACCAAATCGGTAGACGAAGCCGCCGCCTACTTCGCCGCCCGCAAAGCCGCCATCAAGCCGCCGGAAGTTTTCAAAACGTCGCTGTTTGAGTAGGGGGCCGTTGTTCGTTTGAGCATGACGGCCTTGTAATGCCGATGTCTTGTTCTATCGGGGCCCCTGTCCTATAAATGAAAATCCTCGTTCTCCGCTTTTCCTCCATCGGTGACATTGTGCTGACCACGCCCGTGGTGCGGGCCCTGGCGCAGCAGGTGCCGGGCGCGGAGGTGCACTTTGCCACCAAGCCTGCCTACCGCGGCCTACTGGAGCCCAACCCGTACATTGCCAAAGTGCACGTGCTCAGCGGCTCGCTGCGCGATTTGGTGCGCGAGTTGCGGGCGGAGAAGTTCGACTTCATCGTCGATCTGCACAACAACCTGCGCACCCGGCTAATTAAGTTGCAGCTCAACGTGAAATCGGCCAGCTTCGACAAGCTGAACCGCCAGAAGTGGCTGCTGGTCAATTTTAAAGTCAACACCCTGCCTGATATCCACATCGTGGACCGCTACCTGGCTGCCGCCGCGCCGCTGGGTGTACGCAACGACGGCCAGGGCCTCGATTACTTCATTCCCGAAGGCCAGGAAGTCGACCTGCGCGACCTGCCCGCGGGCTTCCAGCGCGGCTACGTGGCGGTGGCCATCGGGGCCCAGCACGCCACCAAGCGCCTGCCCGTCGAGAAGCTTATTGCGCTGTGCGCCAAGATTAACCGCCCCATCGTGCTGCTCGGGGGGGCTGAGGACGAGACTACCGGTCACGTCATTGAGCTGGCGTTTGACGCGGGTGCGGGCCGCGCCGAGCCCACGGCCCGCATCCCCGAGAGCCCATATTATTTCCCCGAAAAATCATCCCTGCATTCCTTTTCCAACCCGCTCATTCACAACGGTTGCGGGCGATATTCGCTGCACCAGTCGGCCTCGCTGCTGCGGCAGGCGCAACTGGTGGTGAGCCACGACACGGGCCTGATGCACATCGCGGCGGCCTTCAAGAAGGAGATTTTCAGCGTGTGGGGCAATACGGTGCCGGCCTTCGGCATGTACCCCTACAAAACCGAATTTAGGGCCCTGGAGGTGCTGAACCTGAGTTGCCGCCCCTGCTCCAAAATCGGGTTTGCAAAGTGCCCGCAGGGCCATTTCAAGTGCATGAACGACCAGGATTTGGATTTGAACCTGCCGCCGCCCCGCGACGGCCGCTAGGGCCCCGGGGTTAGTTGTCAGCTGCTCGTTGGCAGTTCTCAGTAAACCACCTGCGCACCTAACAACTGATAATGAGCACCTGACAACTAAAAAGCCGTCATGTCCGCCATCTGCCAGCACCTCGCCCACATCATCCACATCATCCCGGATACCAAGCACGTGTGCCCCGAGTGCGTGGCCCTGGGCGACGCCTGGGTGCACCTGCGCACCTGCCAGGAGTGCGGCCACGTCGGCTGCTGCGACGACTCGAAGAACAAGCAACGCCACCAAGCACTTCTACGCCACGCAGCACCCCGTCATTGCCTCTGCCCAGCCCGGCGAGCGGTGGCTCTGGTGCTACGTGGACGAGCAAACGCTGGAGTATTAGGGCCCCAGTGAGAGCCCGCCAGAGCCATAAAAAGAACCAAGCAAACTTTTTGCGCGGCACCCGTATATTTGCCACACAAAAAATAAGGGGCCGAACCTCGCGGCCCAGCCCCTTACCCTACTTAATCCAGTGTTCGGCGGCCGTTAAGGCACCGCCGCCCACCAGAAACCAAAGCAGCCATTTTACTAGCCCTTCGGGTATTCGGACGTCAAGCCTGAACTTAACCTCCGATTTCGCACGTTCCTTTTCCATCTGGATGAGAAGATTAGGTGCTTCAACACCTACTTCTTGAACCCTCGGTCGGTCCAACGGCCGGGGGTTCGCCGTTTGTAGGCAACCGGGTTGGCGAGGTGGATACCGTGCGTTGGGCCAAAGATAGCGGCATTAAACCTTGGCGAAAATTTTTGCTAACGGCTTTGGCGCGAAGTTTCGCCAAGTTGGAAATTAAGTCCCGCCAAGGCTAGACGGTTAACCAATCTTGCTAAAGCCGCAGTAGCTGTGCAGCACCTCGGGCAGCTCAATGCCGTCGGCGGTTTGGTTGTTTTCCAGTAACGCGGCCACGATGCGGGGCAGGGCCAGGGCCGAGCCGTTGAGCGTGTGCAGAAGTTGGGTTTTGCCGCCATCGGCGCGGTAGCGGCACTTAAGGCGGTTGGCCTGGTAGGTTTCGAAGTTGGACGCCGACGACACTTCGAGCCAGCGGCCCTGGGCGGCGCTCCACACCTCCAAATCGTAGGTCAGGGCGCTGGTGAAGCCCATGTCGCCGCCGCACAGGCGCAGCACGCGGTAGGGGAGGCCCAGCTTTTGGAGCAGGCTTTCGATGTGGGCCACCATGCCGTCGAGGGCGGCGTAGCTATTTTCGGGCTGCGTGATTTGCACAATTTCCACCTTGTCGAACTGGTGCAGGCGGTTGAGGCCCCGCACGTCGGCACCCCACGAACCGGCCTCGCGGCGGAAGCAGGGCGTGTAGGCCGCGTTGCGGATGGGCAGCTTCTCGACCGGAATAATCTCGTCGCGGTAGAGGTTCGTCACCGGCACCTCGGCCGTCGGGATGAGGTAGAGGTCGTCCTTGGCATCGTGGTACATCTGGCCCTCCTTGTCGGGCAGCTGGCCGGTGGCGGTGGCGCTGGCCTCGTTCACCACAATGGGGGGCTGCACCTCGGTGTAGCCGGCGGCGCGGGCCTCGTCGAGGAAAAAATTAACCAGTGCCCGTTGCAGCCGGGCCCCCTGGCCCTTGTACACCGGAAAGCCCGCCCCGGTAATTTTGATGCCCAGCTCAAAATCAATGATGTCGTACTTTTTAATCAGCTCCCAGTGCGGCTGGGCCCCGGCGTACAAGTCAGGCTTAGTGCCGTGCGCGCGCACCAGCTCATTGTCGGCGGCGGCGCGGCCTTCGGGCACGCTGGCATGGGGCAGGTTGGGCAGCTTGTAGAGCAGCTGCTGGATGGCAATTTCCACCTGCGTCAGTTCGTCGGTGGCGGTTTTGGTGTGCTGCTTGAGCTCCGTGGTGCGGATTTTCAGGGTTTCGGCGCCGGCCTTGTCGCCGCTCTTCATCAGGGCCCCAATCTGGCGGGCGAGGTCGTTGGCTTCGGCCTGGGCGGCGTCGTGGGTGGTTTGCAGGGCCCGGCGACGCTGGTCGAGGTCGAGGATGGCGGCCACATCGGCGGGGCCCGTGGGGTAGTGTTTCTTGGCGAGGCCGGCCAGTACCCGGTCGGTTTGTTCTTTGAGGACGGAAACTTGCAGCATGGGGCGCGGGTTGTTAGAATCGGCGGCAAAGGTAGACCGCCGGGCATCCGATTTGGCAGTTTGCCCGTAATGTCCTAACATTGCGGTAGCAACCGGCCCCCGTGGCCGGGCCGCGGGCCCAGGGGGTGCCGCCGGCCCGCACCCATCCCTGCCTTTTCATAAGTAGCGCCGGGTTGCCCCCATTCGTATTGCTCCATCCGATTAGTGTTGTTGTGCCGCGCTGACGCGGTTCTTCGGCCGGCGGCGTACACGCCCCGTTGCCGCCCGCGCGCCTTTGGCGGCTCCAAGGCCCGCCCGCCGGCCCCTCCCCGATATTCCCTCCCTCTAATTTTTCTATGCACACCCTCAACGAGTTGAAGGACCGTTTGCTGCCCGACCTCAAAGAACTTGCCGAGCAGCTCAACGTTGGTAATTTCAAGCGGCTTAGCAAGCAGGATTTGATTTACAAGATTCTGGACCAGCAAGCCGCCCAACCGGGCCCCGAAGCCGCCACTGAGGCCGCTGAAGCTGCGCCCGCCGCCAAACCGGCCCGTGCCCCCCGTGCCGCTGCTGCTGCCGCTGGGGCCCCTGCTGTGGCTCGCACCAGCCGCCGCGTCGCGCCCACAATGCCCGAGCAACCCTTCTCCGATGTGGCCCCGCCCGCCGCGGAGGGCCCCTCTGCCGTGCAGATAGCCCCCATCCCAGTCGAAACGGTTGCTGCTGCCCCCACCGCCGCGGCTACCCAGGAGGCACCGGCTGCTGAAACTACCCAGGAGGCGCCAGCTGCTGAAACTGCGCCCGTTTCGGCGCAGCCTGCGGCCGAAAATGCTGCTGAAAGTTCCGAAGCTGCCCCGGCGGCCGATGGGGCCCCTACCGAGCGCCACCGCCGCGAGCGGGTGGGCCGCAACGGCCGGCCCATCAGCGAGAACCGCGCCGCTGAGCAAGCCGTGCAGGCCGTCCGCGACCAGGCCCGCGCCGCCCGCGAAGCCGTGGAAAGCAGCGAGGGCGACGGGGCCCTGCCCGCGCCCAGCGCCGAAACTTCGGCTGCCGATGCCGGCCGCCCCACCGGGGGCCCTGCCCGCGACAACCCCCGGCGCGACTACGGCGCCGATGACTACGCCAACCGCCGCAACGACCGCGACCAGCCCCGCGCTTTCCGGCAAGACCAGCCCCGCAGCAGCCAGGACCAGCCCCGCGAGTACCGCAACGACCAGCCCCGCAGCGACCAGCCCCGCACCGGCCAGGGCCAGGACCAACCGCGCAACGACCAAGCCCGCCAAGATCAGCCCCGCAGCGGCCAGGACCAGCCCCGCATGACCCGCGAGGAGCGCCAGGCCCAGCGCGACCAGCAACGCCAGCAGCGCCGCGACGAGCAGCGCGCCAACGGCCAAAACCCCGACCAACCCCAGGGCCAGTCGAACCAAGGCCAGAACCCGAATCAAAACCAGGGCCAAAACCAGGGCCAAAACCAAAACCAGCGGCCTGCCCGCCAGGAAATCGACCTGGTGGTGCCCGGCAACGGTACGTTTGAGCTGATGCCCGACGGCGGCTACGGCTTCCTGCGCTCGCCGTTCTACAACTACCTGACCTCGCCGGACGACATTTACGTGTCGCCGCAGCAGGTGAAGCAGTTTGCCCTAAAGCCCGGCGACACGGTGGTAGCTACCATTCGGCCGCCGCGCGAAGGCGAGAAATACTTTGCTTTGGTGGGCATCGACAGCATGAACGGGCGCACCGTGGAGGAAGTCCGCGACCGGGTGCCGTTCAGCCACCTCACGCCGCTGTTTGCCGATGAGCGGATGCAGCTGAGCACCAAGCCGAGCCAAATCAGCACCCGCGTGCTCGATATGTTTGCGCCGATTGGCAAGGGCCAGCGGGGCCTCATCGTGGCCCAGCCCAAAACCGGTAAAACGGTGCTGCTTCAGGAAATTGCCAACGCCATTTCGGAGAACCACCCGGAGGTGTATTTGATGATTTTGCTCATCGATGAGCGGCCGGAGGAAGTGACCGACATGGCCCGTACCGTGAAGGCCGAAGTGCTCAGCTCGACTTTCGACGAAACGGCCGACCGCCACGTGAAAATTGCCGAAATGGCCCTCGACAAGGCCCGGCGCCTCGTGGAGTGCGGCCACGACGTGGTGATTCTGCTCGACTCCATCACCCGCCTGGCGCGCGCCTACAACACCGTGCAGCCCAGCAGCTCGCGCATCCTCTCGGGCGGCATTGATGCCGGGGCCCTGCAAAAGCCCAAGCGCTTCTTCGGCGCGGCCCGCAACGTGGAAGGCGGCGGCTCGCTCACCATCATCGCCACGGCGCTGATCGAAACAGGCTCGAAAATGGACGAGGTGATCTTCGAAGAATTCAAGGGCACCGGCAACATGGAACTGCAGTTGGACCGCAAGCTGGCCAACAAGCGCGTATTCCCGGCCATCGACATCCCGGCTTCCGGCACCCGCCGCGAAGACCTGCTGATGAGCAAGGAAGAGCTGGGGCGCGTGTGGGTGCTGCGCCGCTTCATGACCGACATGAGCGCCACCGAAGCCATGGAATTCCTGAAAGACCGCATCAAAGGCACTAAGGACAACCACGAGTTCCTGCTCTCGATGAACGGCTAACGCCGGCTGCAAAAGCTCCGTTTGCACCTGAAAGCCACCGCCAAAAGCGGTGGCTTTTTGCGTCGGGGCCCCAAGGGAGTTGGCTGGCGCCTACCAAAAAACCAGCTTTCTTTAGGCGTTAAATCTGCCACATGAAAACGCCCTTTCTCGCGCTGTTGCTCCTGTCCGGCTGGTCGGCCGTGGCCCAAACGGCTCCTGCCTGCCCGGTATTGGCTACCTATCCCAGCGCGCAGGCGTGGGTGGCCAACGTGCGACAACTGCCGCTAAAGCAGCAAGTAGCGGCCTTGCAGCAGCGCGTGGTTTGCGACGCCAGCGTGCGGGGCTGGGAGCCGGCGGTGTGCACCCTGCCGCTTTCGGCAGCGCAGCGGCAGGCGTATGAAGAAAAATGCCGGCAGGCGGAAGCCGCTGATCCGCGGCCGCGCGCCGCCGTGCTGCTATGCGTGGTGAATGGCCGGCTGGTGGCGCCCGGGGCCCCGGCAGAATTGCGGCGGCTGCTGGCCCACAAAAGAATACGGCGGCTTGAGTTCTTGGATGGGGCTTCGGCGGCGGCGCGCTACGGTAGCCGCGGGGCGGCTGGCGTAGCCCTCGTCACTGCTAAATAGCCTTAGCGCACGCGGATGGTCTGCTTTTTTAGGGGCGACCAGGCGAGGCGCTGGCGGTCTTCCTTGCCTTTAAGGTAGTCGAAGCCGATGGTGCCGGGGCGCCGCTTGAGGTCGGCCCAGGTAGCCTGGTTGAGATTTTCAATATTGCTGGGGAACGTGGCCTGGGGCCCCACGGCGGGCGTTTGGAACTGCGCGGGCTGGAAAAACTGGTCGATGCGGCGCAGCACGTAGGCCGCGCGCTCGGCGGGCGTGGCGGTGGGGGTTTTCATTTCGTACACCAGGGCTGCTTCGAGGTCGGGCTCGGTTAGCACTTCGCGGAAAATAACCTGGCCGCTGGGGTCGGTAATCGTGAATTCAGCGGTGCCCTTGAGCACCGAGGGGCCCCGAAATACCAGCCGAAACGCATCGGCCGGGCCCTCGGAACGGCTGAAATTGTGCTGCTGCCGCACCACGCGCAGTGTGTCGCCGAGGGCCGAAACAGCTTTGGTGCGGGCCGTATCGGGCGGGGGCAGGGCCCCGGCGGTGGGCGCGGCGGGAGGGGGGGTAGGCTGGGCAGCGGGCGGCGCCGCGGTTTCGGTGGTGGCCGTAGGGGCAGTGTTGCAGGCAGCCAGCAGCGGCAGCACGAGGAATGGGTAAAGGCGCATGGAGCTGGAAAGGAATTGGTAGATAGGTGCTTAATACGCAGCTGGGGCCCCCGCGCGTTGCCGCGGCCGGGGCCCGGCCGGCCTCAGCGCCAGAGCAGCATGGCGATAAATGCGGCGCTCAGGCAGAGCGATGATACCTGGTTCATGCGCATTGTCCAGGCGAAGTTGGCGTGGGCCGCATCGTGCCAGGCCAGCCAGGCCCAGCGCCCAAACAGCGCCACTACGGGCCCCGTGGCCACCAAAAATATCAGGATATTGCGCGGCTCGCCCCGCAGCCAGTAGGTGAGCGCCAGGGCCCCGGCGCCGGCCAGCAGCCCCACTGCCGCAAACCCAAACGTGCCCCGGATGCCCAGCCGCAGGCTCAGGGTGCGGTCGCCGCGGCGGCCGTCCTCGGCGTGCTGGTACACTTGGGTGAGCGGGTAGGAGCCGCATAAAAACAGCGTGCTGACGACGGCCAGCAGCAGGTTGGTTTTCTCAAAAAGCTGGGCCGGCAGGGCCCCGGCGCCCACCTGCGTCATCAAAAACGTGAACGCGCCCTGAAACACCACCACCACAGCCGTGCTCAGCAGCGGGTACTTTTTCAGGCGGATGCCGTCGTAGCTGTAGGCCTTGGAAACCAGCAGGTACACCACCACCAGCACCGCGAAAGTGGCCGAAATCAGCGCCGCCCCTACCACCGCCAGCAGGTCGAACAGCCTCACCAGGTGCAGCAACTCGGGCGTGACCTTGGGCGGGGTTTTCAGGCCGCCGATGCTGTCCTCGTCCTTGTCGTAATAGGAATTGTAGCCGTTCGACGCCGGGTAGGCCAGCAGGTGCAGTACCACGAACACGCCCGCGGCCCGCGCCCCGCTCCAGGGCCCCCGTAACGCGCTGAGCCCGAACCAGAACACGGGCATCAGGTACAGTGAAAACGGGATGCGCAGCAGCGGCAGCGCTTTTCGGTAAGCAGTCAACATTGAATAGCCAGCGTTTATTGAGCACGCAGGTGGGCAAAGGTGGTGAGAACAACCCGCCTGTGCGGCCCCCAACGGCTTGCGAGTGGGAAAAGCCATCATGTTCCACCGTTGAGTGACGGCTGCTACGCGGCGGCCGGCCAGCCCACCAGGTACGTGACCTGGGGGCCCCACCAGTGGCTTTTTTTGCCAGTTTGCCAGTGGTAGCAGCCGGCGGGGTCGGCCAGGCTGGCCAGGGCCAGCAGCTCAGCAGGCGAGTACATACGCAGCAACGACACGGCCCCGTCCCAGATGGTGCAGAGCGGGATGATGGGCACCAAGTAGGTGAACACCAGGCGGCTGAACCGGAAGGGCCGGAAAAATGGCGTCAGCAGCAGCTGGGCCACGGGCAGCGCGGTGCCGGCTAGCAGCAGCTCGCCCCAGTGTTTGCCCGCGCCCTCAAACACGCCGATGCCGGTGCCGGCCCGTACGGCGTCGCGCAACAGGGCCACGGCCGCGGTGGGCGGGAAGTGGTGAAACGCCGAAAAAATAACCCGCAGCCCCGGCAGGTGCTCGGGTACGGCCAGCGCATCCACGGGCCCCGGCTCGGCTGAAATGGCGCCGGCCGTGCGCCGGCTGATGTCGGCCCAGGCGGCGGGCTGGGGGTAGAGGTCCGTCAGGGTGATGGTGGCGGCGGGGTGGCCCTGGGCGCGCAGGGCTGCCAGCACGGTTTCGGTGCCGCCGCCGGCGCCGGCGCCCAGCTCCAGCAGGTGGGTTTGGCCGGTGCGGCGCAGGGCCTCGGCCAGCAGCGGCACAATGGGCCGGTAGGTGCCCAGGGCGGTAATCATGAACCGCAAATAGTCCATCATCCCGGCCCGCACCACGGCCGGGAACCAGGATAGATCCTCAAATTCGAATAACCGAAGCCGTAGGCGCATGGAGGTACAAGTTGTCAGTTGTTCGTTGGTAGTTGTTCGTTGGCAAGATTTGGGGGCCCCAGGCAGTCGTGCTGAACGTAGTGAAGTGCCGCTACTGCTTCGTTGAACGATTGATTTGCTACTGCGGGAGAGAGATAGCCTGGGGGCTCTAAATCCTGCCAACGAACAACTGACAACCAAAATCAGCCCACCAGCCGTTGCAGCCAGCGGCCGATGGGCGGTACCTGGGCCAGGCGCACGCCAGCGTTTACCAACCACGGCTTGTTGCCCAGAAACCGCATGATGCGGTAGCTGCGCGCCAGCTGGGGCCCCAGGCGGGCCTGCACGGCGCGGGCGTATTGCTGCGTGAAGGTGGCGCTGAAATCCTGTGCTTCAAAGCACATCACCGCCTGGGCAGCGGCCAGAATGCCGCTGCGCACGGCTGTGTCGATGCCGTGGCCCTGCAACGGGTCGATGAGCGAAGCCGCGTCGCCGCATAGCAGCCAGCGCGGGCCGGCCAGGGCGTGGGCCGGCCGGCCAGTGCCCAGCGGCAACCCGAAGCCCGCAACGGGGCCCAGCGACTGGGCCCCCGCGAAGCGCGGGGCCAGCTGCGGGTGCGTGCCGAGTAGTTCCAGCAACGTTTTCTTCAGGTCAACGCCCTGGGTGGCAATGTCTTTTGATAGCATCCCGAAGCCCACATTGTACACGCCGCCGCCCACCGGAAACACCCAGAGGTAACCGGCGGGGTACTTTTTCAGGAAGAAAAACTCGGTGGTGCGGCCGTCGGCGCCGGCCACGCCGGTGTAGTAGGCGCGCACGGCGGCGCAGTGGTGGGCCCGGTCGATTTGGCGGTGGGCGAGCTGGCGGGCGGCCACGGAGTTGGCCCCGTCGCAGGCAATGAGTATCGCCGCGCGCAGCTGCTGGCCGTCGGGGGCGGTCAGCGTTACCGCGTCGGGGGCCCCGGCGATGGTTTTGACGGTGAAGTTTTCGAGGACGTCGGTGGCCGTGTGGCGGCGCACCAGGGCCAGCAGGGCGGCGTCAAAGTGCAGGCGCGGGCTGTTGAAGGTGGGCAGGTGCCAGCGCACGCCCAGGCCGCGGCCGTTGGGGGCCACCACGCGGCTGGTGCGGGTTTCGGCCTTGGGGTGCAGGCCGGCCAGCAGCTCGGTGGCATAGGCGGGGTCGAGCTGGCGCAGGGCCTTCAGGGCGGGGCCGGGGATGGCATCGCCGCAAATTTTATCGCGCGGAAACCGGGCCTTGTCCAGTAGCGCCACCCGCAGGCCGGCCCCGCGCAGGGCCAGGGCGCAGGCCGTGCCGGCCGGGCCGGCGCCAAGAATGGCAACATCGTAGGACTGGGGCACGGCGCGATTAGAATAAACGCCTAAAAGTACCGTTTTCATGTTAACAGCCCGGGGGGGCGCTTACTTTTGGTCGCACTAAGTTTTTAGTTGGATCTATGCGTTTATCTCTTCTTTGGGCAGTGTTGCTGTTGGGCTTGGGAGTGGCCCTGGCCGGCCCGGCCTGCGGCCAGGCCGCCGCGCCGGGGCCCCTGGTGCGGGGCGTTACCCTCACCCTCGATACGACCCGCTACGCCCTGCCGGCCCAGCAGCTGACGGTGGCCGGCGAGCCGCGGCTGTACTTCTATTACCGCACTGATGACCAGGCCGCCGAGCTGCGCGCCACGCCCACGGGCCCCGTGCAGGGCCTGCGCCTGCTGCCCTCAGCCAATTTTAAGCTGCAAGACTCGCTGGTGCGCGCCGCCGACGGCAGCTACCGCGGCACCGTGCGCTTCCGTAACCTCACGGCCACGCCCTTTGTGCAGCTGGTGTTCGTGGCCACCGCCGACTCGGCGGGGCGGCCCGTGCGCCAGCAGCAAGTTGTGAGCCTGCTGCCCCTCACCCGCAGCAGCCTCGGCCTGCGAGTGCCCAACGCCGAGCTGTTCGTGGGCGAGGAACGCGTCATCGACCTCAGCACCGACAACTCCGCCAACGTGCGCGTGACCAACACTTGGACGCGCGGCCAGGACATCGACTACAAAATCACCCGCGAGGGCCCCGGCCTGCGCCTGCACCTTTTGCCCAACGACCCGGGCCTCCACTCGCTGGTGCTGAACCTGCTGGCCGAGCGCCCGCGCCTGGGCCCCGACGGCAAGCTGACGTACGCGTACCCGCCGCTGCGCCAGGACTTTGTGGTGAAAGCCAGCCGCTTGCGATTCCTGAGCGTGGACCGCAAGGACATTGCCTTCGACGAGGCCGGGCGCTTGCAGGGCACGGAGTTGATTTTGGACGACGGCCAGTCTTTCGACCTGCATCGCACCTACCGGCTGGAAGCCCAGCAAGACCCCGGCGGGGCCCTGGTGGCCGAGATATACACCCGCAACTACCTTACCAACAACCGCGTGCTATGTCAGCTGCGCGTCTTTAACCCCCACCGCCAAACGGCGGGCTACCTCTATATCAAGGAGGGCGACGTGGCCCGCTACATCACCAACTTCGACATTGCGCCGCGGCCCCGCATCACGGCCGTAAGCGTGCTGCACCGCGGCGGCGACTGGACCCAGAACCTGGCTGTGGGCCCCGGCGAAATTGTGGATGTGCGCCTCGAAGGCGAGTCGCTGCTCAAGGGCCGTTTCCACGTCGAAGACCTGCTTTCGATACCCTCAGACTCGTCGGTGCGTTCCGATAACTCACTGATATACCGCATGCAGGTACCCCTGAACGTGGTGCGCCGCCGCCTGGCCATCCTGGAAGGGGTCAACCCCACGGGCTTCGTGCTGACGGTGCGCGAGGCCCAGCGCCCGCACCCGCTCAACTTCGTGAGCGTAAGCTACG
Organism: Hymenobacter nivis; assembly: GCF_003149515.1. Taxonomy (NCBI): domain Bacteria; kingdom Pseudomonadati; phylum Bacteroidota; class Cytophagia; order Cytophagales; family Hymenobacteraceae; genus Hymenobacter; species Hymenobacter nivis. Next base: position 2,565,195 of record NZ_CP029145.1, on the reverse strand, counting down.
GTGAGGGGCCCCTGCCCGTTACCCGCCTCAACGGGCCAGTGCTCTACCAGCACAGCATCCCCGACGTGGTGTTCTCCTTCAACACCGCCGCCATCGACGGGGCTACGACGCTCTACGGCAAGCAGTACCTGACGCTGGATGTGCGCGTGGTGGACGCCAAAAACAACCTGCTCGACCAAAAAACCGTCGATAACTTGGTAATTTGCCCCTCCGACCCGTCGCCCCGCGCCGCCTATTACCAGGACAAGCAGTGCCAGAGCGGGCCATTCAGCCTGAACACGCTGCTGAGCCGCAAAACCTATGACCTCGACGATTGGGCGCGTATCACCGTCACCATCAAGCATAATGCCAGCCAGTACGGCGAGCCCGGCTACACCCAGGTGGTGGATTTGGTGCTGAGCCGCCGCACTAGCTTCGACATCGACGTCAGTTTTCCGGCCGGTCTGCTCACCAAAAACCAGAACGAATCCGGCTACGGTAGTTTCAGCGGCATCAGCATTGCTACGCTGGCGCAGCTCAGCTTCTACTCGCCCGGACGCATCAACCACCTGCGGCCCTATAAAATAGGGGCGGGCTTCGTGGCCCTGAACGCCTTCAACCTATCAGCGGAAGCTACAGGGCGCGACCTGGGGGTGGTGGTGCTGGGATCGGTGACGCCGCTGCACACGGGGCGCCTCTCGTTTCCGCTCTACCTGGGCGGGGGCTATAAGCTGTCGGCCGGCCAATGGTTCTTTTTGCTGGGGCCCGGCATCGGGGTGAGTTTGTAGCGGGATTACTCTGTTGCCTCCAGCCGCGTGGCCTTTAGCAACTGCCGGGTAGCCCAGAGCAACTTGCTAGAAAGGGCAGGCTCACTAACGCGCAAAATCCTATGCTTTTGTTGCTGGCATCAAACTAATTCCTTCGGCCTACTTAGCAGCGGACTTTCGAAAAGCAATAAGGTACCCGTCAGGCCAAGTTCTACGTTGGGATTTGTGGACTCGGCCAGGCAAATTCGCAGCAGCCAGTGCATGGGCTACAGCCGCAGCAGGCCAAACAGCGCGGCCAACACCTCTACGAAGAGGGCCCCGAAGAAAAAAGTACCCAACCAGAACGTTCCCACGATGTCAACCAGATTGGCCATGGCCCGCTCAACCCGGAGGGTAACTTTAGGGGCGAGAAGACTAATGCTGGGGTTTGGGATTGGAGTATAAAATAAACCAGCGCGCCTATCAATGTGGTGGACAGCAGCAGCATTACCAAGCCGTTGCGCAAAGAAAGCCACAGGTACCTGCGAGCTAAATCGGGGTAAACCGGCACCCAATTTTTTTTGCAATGATACTCGGAAACAATAAATGAGTATTAGCTTTGCGTCACAAAGAACTTCGTGATATGCAGACCTACTCTCTTGTCCAGCTCACCGAAATCCGCGCCATCATGGAGCGCAGCTTGCGCTTTTTATCGCTCTCCGGCCTGAGCGGGGTGGGGGCGGGCGTGGTGGCGCTGCTGGGCACGGCGGCTGGCCATTTCTACTTGCAGGCCTACTATCCCAGCGAGTACGGCGCCAGCGGCTACCAGCACCTGCTGGCGAGCACTGCCGAAGAGCGGCAGGCGGCGCTGTCGTTTCTGCTGCTGCTGGCGGCCGCGATGGTAGCGGCAGCGCTGCTCGTGGCCTGGTTCTTCACGCAGCGGCAGGGCCCCGGCCAGCCGCTGTGGAACAGCCTGACGCGGCGGTTGCTGGTGGCGCTGGCCCTGCCGCTGGGGGCGGGCGGGCTGTTTTGCCTGCGCCTGTACCTGGGCGGCGACGCGGGCCTGGTGGTGCCCGGCCTGCTCGTGTTCTACGGCTTGGCGCTGCTGAACGCCAGCAAGTACACCTTTGATGAAATCCGCTGGCTGGGGCTCAGGCAGCTTGGGCTGGGGCTGGTAGCTATGCTGCTGCCGGGCTGGGGCGTGGTGTTTTTCGGGCTGGGCATCGGGCTGGGCCACATCGGCTACGGCCTGCGGATGTACCAGCGCTACGAGTGGCCCGCCGGCCCTGCCGGGGCCCCCGCCGCATCCGTATTGGGCCGGTGAAGCACCTCATCGGCTACGGCCTGCGGATGTACCAGCGCTACGAGTGGCCCGCCGGCCCTGCCGGGGCCCCCGCCGCATCCGTATTGGGCCGGTGAAGCACCTCATCCACACCCTCAACAAAGCGTTTGACCACCGCGTGCGGCTGGGCGTTATGGCCGTGCTCCTGGCCACCGATGCCGTGAGCTTCAACGACTTAAAAGAAGTGCTCGGTCTCACCGACGGCAACCTCGCCAGCCACGTAGCGGCCCTCGAAAAAGCGGGCTACGTGCTGATCAGCAAGCAGTTCATCGGCAAGAAGCCCAACACTACCTACACCGCCACCGCCGAGGGCCGCGCCGCCTTCCAGCAGCATTTGGAGGTTCTGGAGAAGCTGTTGCGCCCCGACTAGCAGGTCGTCGCCTGGGGCCCTGGCCCAAAGCTGTTTTTCAGTTAATGTACGTGTTCTAAGCGAGTTAAAAGTGAAGAGTTAAAACCCTTTTAGACTGTTTTTTAACTCTTCACTTTTAACTAAATACAGTTGCTCGGAAACCGCTCTGAGCCCGCAAACGAAATTTCCTGGTCCGCCGGCCGCTGCATCCGTGCCTGACCCGCACGTTTCTTTTTGTCCTTTTACTTTAGAGCTTATTCGGAGTGGTTGGCGAATTTTACGGGTGCGAGAAGGCCCGATGCGGGCTGCGGACGCGCAGGTTGTGCAGGCCACAGGCCACGACCATCACTGTATAGCGCATCCATTCGCCCCGCAACCGCAGCGTACCCTGCACCATGTGCAAGCGTTTGATGCCACGGTGGGCGTGTTCGATAACGATTCGCAACGGACTCAGCAGCTGATTATAAATCTTTTGCGAAAACGTCAGTTCCCGTTTTGGCGGCTTTTTGTGCGGCATCCCCACCGTGACCCCGGCTGGGGCGTGGCCCAGCAGCCCCAAATCCTGCCGCAACACGCAGCCCGCCGGCAAGTACAAGGCGTACTCGTCGGCCAATTTTTTGTCATGTACCCGCCCATTTTCCGTGGCGGAGAGAAAATGCACGTACTGCGTGGAATCGCACAAGGTCATGTTTTTCACGCGGTGCGCTTTTTTTTAGCGCTGTATGCCTCGGCTTGCGCCTCGCGGTCGCAGTTGCGTGGTACGCCCCGCTCGACCCCGTCGTAGGCAAAGACCGGCTCCGGGTGGTTAGCCAGGCGCTGGGCTAACCCGCCGCCGTCGCGCACAGGCAACAGCCCGCGCCGGGCCAGCACGTGGTTGAGTACGCCCAGCAGGGCGGTGGCCAACTGGCTGACGCGGGCTTGCGAAATGCCGAAGCTGGCGGCCTGGTGCTGCTGCAAGGCGTTGCTTTTGAGGTAGGTGAGCAGAAAAAAGAGCTTCGTGTCGCTGCCCGCCAGCACGGCATTGGCCCGCTCCTGGTGGGCGGGGAATGCCCGTTTGGCCCCCTCCAGGGTGTGGTAATGGTGGTGGCACTCCCAGGCTGGGGCGAAGTCGGTCAACAAGTCGTCAAACTCGGCCGGCCGCAGACTGGTCAGGGCTAACAACTGCCGAGGCCGCTCCCGAAGGGTCAGATAATCCATGTCCAAAACTACGCCTCGCCCACGGGCAGTAGCTTAGCACACTCTTCCGAACTAGCTTTATTAATTAGATGACAATCAAATAATTTGCCTGCCTGCCTGGGCGACCTGACTACTTTTGAATTTTTGCTCTCGTGGCGCGACCGGGCGGCTACGCCCGGCCTGCGGCGGCCGCACTTTGCGGCCCTGTGTTACCTGCTGGGGGCCTGGTGGATTGGCATTGGCGTGGGCATCTGCGTCGTGTTCGGCAAGCCCGACAACCTGGTGCCCGACTCACTCAAAGGGACCCTGCTGATGCTGTTGGTCTGGCGCTGCCAGGACGGCCGCATGCCGCTGCGGCGCCACTAAGCCGGCGGGGGCCCTATCTTGGGGCCGGGGCCGACTGTGCCTCGCCGCCGCTTATGCTCCCTCCGCTTTCGCTGCCCGCCCCGCCCAAACTCTCGCGCCTAGGCCGGGCGCTGGCCGCCGCCCAGGCCGCCAAGGAAACCCTGAGCTTCCTGCTGCTGGTGCTGCCGCTGGCCCTGGAGGCCCCGCTGGTGCTGGTGTCGGCCTTGCCCGGGCTGGGGTTGTATCTGCTGCACCTGTACCTGGCGGGCGGGCGGGCCAGCCGCGTGCTGGCCCTGGCCGCTTGGGTGCTCACGCTGGCCGACGAGCTGTGGGCCGTGCTACTCTACCACGACCTGGGGGCCCCGCTGCCAGCCCGACGCCTGCACCTCAGCCACTGCCTGGGCATCGCCCTTAGCCTGCTAGCATTGGCCGAGCTGACCTGGCGCTGGCCGCGCCGCCGCCGGCCGGCGGCCCCCGCTGGTCCGGGCCAGCGCCTGGCGTAGGGCCCCGGCCTGGCCCGCGGTATATTTGCACTTCTGCGTGGCGGGGCCCTGGCCTCGCCCTCCACCTGCGTTCCTGCATGGCCGTTCCTTCCCCGCCAATTCCATCCGCGTCGCCGGCGCGCGTGCCCATCCCTTCCGGCCGCTGGCCGCGCCGCCTGGTGCGGTGGGCCTGGGCGCTGTTCGGGCTGAGCTTGGTGCTCTTTCTAGTATATCCTATCCTGGTCAGCACCAACTTTTTGTTCCTGTTTGGGAAGTCGCCGAGCTTGGCCGAGCTGGAAAGCCCCAAGGTGGAGCAGGCCTCCGAATTGTTCACTTCCGACGGGGTGCTGATGGGCAGGTACTTTCGCGAAAACCGCTCGCCGGTGCCGCTGAGTAAGATTTCGCCGGTGCTCATCAAGGCCCTGGTGGCGACGGAAGACGTGCGCTTCTACGAGCACGCCGGCATCGACGGGCCAGCCCTGCTGGGGGCCCTGGCGGCGGCCGTGCGCGGCGAAAAGCGCGGCGGCTCGACCCTCACTCAGCAGCTGGCCAAAAACTTGTACAAAACCCGGCGCGGCGAAACCCGCGGCGGCCTCGGCCACGTGCCCGGCCTGAGCACGCTCATCAGCAAAACCAAGGAGTGGCTGACGGCCGTGGAGTTGGAGCGCCGCTACACGAAGCAGGAAATCCTGCGCATGTACCTGAACACGGTGGAGTACGGCTCGAACGCCTACGGCATCAAGGTGGCGGCCAAAACGTACTTCAATACCTCGCCCGACAGCCTCTCGGTCGTGCAGGCGGCCATGCTGGTGGGCGTGCTGAACAACCCCACGGCCTACAACCCGCGCTTCCACCCCGAAGCCGCCCGCCGCCGCCGCAACGTGGTGCTGGAGCGCATGGGCCAGGCCGGTATTCTGAAAGCCAGCGAGGTAGGGCCCCTGCAAGCCCAGCCCGTGGCGCTGGACTACCACGTGGAGCGCCACATCGACGGGCCCGACAACTACTTCCGCGGGGCTATTGGCCAGCTCGTTACCAAGTGGTGCGACGACCACGACCTGGACCTGTACCGCGACGGCCTGCGCATCTACACCACCCTCGACTCGCGGATGCAAAACCATGCCGAAGTGGCCTTGCACGAGCGCATGAAGGCCTTGCAGAGTAGCTTCGACAACTTCTGGCGCAACCGCGGCCAAAACCCTTGGGTGGACGAAAAAGGTGAGGAAATCCCCGACTTCATCAATACCCAAATCAAGCGCACCGAGGTTTATAAAACCCTCCATAACCGCTACCACGGCAACCAGGCCCAGATTGAGGCGGCCCTGAACCTGAAGCGCCCCATGAAGGTGTTCACCTGGAAGCACGACGACGGCGACACTACGCTGGTGATGTCGTCGCTCGATTCGCTGGCCTATTACAAGCACTTTTTGCAGGCCGGCATGATGACGATGGACCCCTACACGGGCTCTATCAAGGCCTGGGTGGGGGGGCTGGACTACCGCTTTTTTCAGTACGACCACGTGAAGCAGGGCCGCCGCCAGGCCGGCTCCACCTTCAAGCCCTTCGTGTACCTCACGGCCCTCGACAACGGCTACTCGCCCTGCGACCGCATCCGGGACCAGCGCGTGACCATTAAGTACGTCGAAAACGGCAAGCCCATGGAGTGGCAGCCCGACAATGTGACCCGCGAGTACACGGGCCTCAACATGACGCTGCGCCACGCCATGGCCCGCTCCGTCAACTCCGTCACAGCCCAGCTGACGGAGCTGGTGGGCTGGGACAAAGTAGCGGTGTACGCCCGCAAGGTGGGCATTACCAGCCCGTTGCTACCGGTGCCGAGCATTGGCCTGGGCTCGGCCGGCGATGTGAGCGTGTACGAGATGGTGAACGCCTACAGCACGTTCATGAACACGGGGTTTCGCTCCACGCCCCGCCTCATCACCCGCATCGAGGACCGCCACGGCAACGTCATCCAGCAGTTCGATCCCGTGCAACGCCGCGCCATTTCGCCCGAAACGGCCTGGCTGATGACCTATATGCTGCGCGGCGGCATGGAGGAGCCCGGCGGCACCTCGCAGGCCCTGTGGGACTACGACCTCTGGCACAAGGACAATCAAATTGGTGGCAAAACCGGCACCACCTCCAACTACTCCGACGGCTGGTACATGGGCCTCACCAAAGACCTCGTAACCGGCGTGTGGGTGGGCGGCGAAGATCGCAGCATCCACTTCGTGGGCTCGCAGCAGGGGGAGGGCGGCCGCACGGCCCTGCCCATCTTCGGCAAGTACATGGAGAAGATTTACCAGGACAAATCCCTAGGCTACGACTACGGCCACTTCCCCGCTCCCACGGTCAAAATCAACAAAAAGTACACCTGCGTATCGCCCAGCGAGCCCCGCCGCCGCGAAGCCGCCGTGGATACCATCGCCGCCGACAACCTGCTGGAGCGCATGAATGGCGCCGGCGGCCCGCCGGATAGCGTGCGCTAACTAATGAATATTAAGTTGCTGACGCATTTGGTTTTGAAACGTCCAAAGTTCAGCAATTGGTACCGTTTTGCGGGTAACCTTATCAATGTCGCCTCCTTCTTTCGTGAATAAGTACGGGTAACAGGCTATTCCCTGCATTCCACTTAACTGCCTTACATCTTTGGCCCAATCCTTCCAGCGCGCGTCTAGGTAGAATTTCTCGAGGTTACCAGAAAAGCAGAAGATTAGGAAATCCGAATAAGATTTATCAGTTGGCTCCCATTCCAAGTTATCAGGGGAAAGATAAAAAACTTTTCCTATGGACTCTGATCCAAATGCGCCCGCGTTGATAGCAAAAAAACCACCGACTGCGTCGTCGGCTACAAGTAGAAAACCATCGTTTTTGCCGGTATTCCAGCCCATAATATCCCTGTTAAGGCTTGGTGACCCAGACCCAAGAATCCGCAGCCAGCCATTATCGATAAGCACACCACCTGTCTCGTAGATGATAGCCCCCAAGGGCGACCTCATGGTAACTTGAGCTGCCAGCAATGCACTATCGGCCCTGGATGCTGTTTTTGGAAGGATCTGAACGGGATTCTTTGCCTCCGCAATCCATTTGCTAACCAGCGTCCAGCCCGGGTCTTGCTCATTAATCAATTCTGGTAATGAACGCATTTTCGCAGTTTGGCCCCGCGCCCCGAAAATGGCTGTATAAAACAGTAAAACGGGTAAAAACCTACTGTTCATAAACCGATACTAGCTGGAATACAGCTTCTTCAGGGCCCCGCGCAGCACCGGGTAATCAAATTCAAACCCCTGTGCCATCACCTTTTCGGCGCTCACGCGCTGGCCGGCCAGCACGATTTCGCTCTGCTCGCCTAGCAGCAGCTTGAGGGCGAAGCCGGGTACTTTGGGCAGCAGCAGCGGGCGGTGCAGCACTTCGGCCAGCACTTCGGTAAAGGCCTCGTTGGTAGCGGGGTAGGGGGCCACAGCGTTGTAGGGGCCCTGCCAGGCATCGTCGGCCAGTATGGCCATGAAAAGGTGGCACAGGTCATCGAGGTGAATCCAGGACAGGTACTGCTGGCCGGTACCCAGGGGGGCCCCCAAGCCCCGCTTAACGGTGGCGGCCAGTGGCACCAGGGCCCCACCTTTGGTGCTGAGCACTACGCCGATGCGCGGCGTGACGAGCCGGATGTCCAGCGCCGCGATGGGAGCGGCGGCTTGCTCCCAGCGCTGGGTCAGCTCGGCCAGGAAATCGTGCGCCGGGGGCGTACTCTCGGTATCCAATTGGTCGCCGGTGTTGCCGTAGTAGCCGATGGCCGACGCTGAGAGGACGGCTTGCACGTGGTGGCCGGGCTTAGCCAGCTCGCGGTGCAGTAGGGCCAGGCTGTCGAGGCGGCTGGCCGCAAGCTCTTTTTTGCGGGCTTCGGTCCAGCGGCCTTCGCCCACGTTGGCCCCGGCCAGGTTCACCACCGCGTCGGCAAAGGGTACGGCGGCCGGATCGATGGTGCCTGCGCTAGGGGCCCACACGAACGTTTTGTAGGGCCCCACGTTGTTGGCCTCGCGGCTGAGCAGGGCCACTTCGTGGCCGGCCTCGGTGAGCAATTGGGACAGGCGGGTGCCCACGAGGCCCGTGCCGCCGGTGATGAGGACTTTCATAGTAATGGAATGATTTAAGGGATGAACAGCAAATTGTTGGGTGTATTGCGATAATGAAAGCTGCCAAGCGCAAGCTCAATATCTATACGCGCTACTCCGTCGGAACGGGCAACAATTTAACTTCCAGCTCTCCACCCACCTACTTCCCGATTTGCCGCAGAAACTCGGTGCGCAGCGCCGCGTCGGTGGCAAAGCGGCCGCCGTACTCGCTGGTGAGCGTCGAGCTGCTGGTGTCGTTCACGCCGCGGCTCATCACGCACAGGTGGTCGGCCTCGATGAGCACGGCCACGTCGGGCGTGCCCAGACTCTGCTGCAGCTCCGCAGTAATCTGGCGGGTGAGGCGCTCCTGCACCTGCGGGCGGCGGGCGTAGTGCTGCACCACGCGGTTGAGCTTGCTGAGGCCCACCACGTTGTCGGCCGGCAGGTAGGCCACGTGGGCCTTGCCCATGATGGGCACGAAGTGGTGCTCGCAGCACGAAAACAGCGTAATGTCGCGCTCCACCAGCAGCTGGTGGTACTGGTAGCGGTTCTCAAACAGCTTCACGTCGGGCCGGTGGGCGGGGTTGAGGCCCCGGAACCACTCCTGCACGTACATTTTGGCCACCCGGCGCGGGGTGCCAGCCAGGCTGTCATCGGTTAGGTCGAGGCCTAGCTCCCGCATGATGGCCGCGAAGTGGCCCGCGATGGCCGTAATCTTGGTTTCGTCCGACGCGTCAAAGGCGTCGGGCCGCAAAGGGGTGCGCAGGCCAGCGGGCAGGTGCGCGTCGGGGGCGGGGCGGGCCCCGGAGTCATTATCCATGGTATTCAACAAAGTTGCGCTCCGTCTCATGGAGCGTGACCGACAGCGCCAGCTCGGCCGCCAGGTGCGGGCGCAGGCGTTGCCAGATGGCCACGGCGATGTGCTCGGCCGTGGGGTTCAGGGTGCGGAACTCCTCCACGTCCAGGTTGAGGTTGCGGTGGTCGTAGCGGTCGAGCACCTCGCGCTTGATAAGGTCACTCAGCCGCTTCATGTCGTACACGTAGCCCGTATCGGGGTCCACAGCGCCGGTGAGGCGTACCACCAGGTTGTAGTTGTGGCCGTGGTAGTTGGGGTTGTTGCAAGGCCCGAACACGCGCTGGTTCTGGGCGTCGTCCCAGGCGGGGTTGTGGAGGCGGTGGGCGGCATTAAAGTGTTCGACGCGGCAGACGGTTACGGACATAGTCACACTTAACCGGACCTTCACGAATTTTGTTCGGCAGCCGGGCGGGTATTGAATGCTGCCCAACGGGCCCGGTTTTGCACGAGTAATTCTATGATGGAAGGACGAGTAAATTTAAATTATCTAATAAAAATACATTTTTAAGCTAAATTTTTGGTACTTTATAGTGTGGGCTCACGGAATAGGCATAAATTTGAAATGAAAAACCATTCCCGTATTCTTTACGCGCTTTCAATCCTATCTTTTTAGCTTTTTCTAATATTTATTCCCATGACCCAACGCTTACTTTTCTTCCTGTTTGCGTGCCTGGTTTCTTTTGGAGCCCTGGCGCAACGCTCGCCGGTGGACGAAACCGACAACACCATCGACGGCATTCCACGCAAAGGTCAGCGCGTCTCCATCCAGCTCGACAACCGCCGCGTGGAGGCCGCGTGGCTTAAATACCTCGGCGATAAATATCCTGGCAAGGTGAAGAACGTCAAAGGCGTCATCAAGCTCGATGGCGTGGTGGTTGACGACGTTTCTCCCACACCGGTGCGCGTTATTTCCAAGGTCGACGGCATCCCGACGGGCACCACCGTGTGGTGGAGCATTGACTTGGGCAACGCCTACCTGGGCCGCGAAACTACCCCGGCGCAGTGGAAAGCAGCCGAAAAATACCTCAAGGACTTTGCCCGCGGCATGTACCGCGAAGACGTGGTAGCGCAGATTGCGGAGGCGGAGAAGTCCTTGGTGCAGTCGCAGAACAGTCACGCGGCCATCATCGCCAAGGTTGAGGTTATCAAGAAAGACGTGGACAAAAACAAGGTCCGCAAGCTGGAAATTCAGCAGCAGCTGGCCCAGAATGCGGCTGAGTTGCTGCAATACAACAACTTGGTCGACGCCAACCTGAAAGAGCAGGAATCGGCCCGGGCCGACATTGTGAATATGCGCCTGTCGCTGGATTCGGTGAAGGACCGCATGAACAAGATTGAGTAGGGCCCCCGCCAGCCCCGCCCCGCCGGGGCCCCGCCAGCTGCTGGCGGGGCCCTTTTTTTGGCCTCGGCCAACCCTGAGCGGCGTTTCTGCGTTTGGATCAGACGTTTTACATACGATTCAGTACCCATGGAAAAGACCGAAGTTCAGCACCAGAACCACCTCGACGGCACCGTAAACATCTTGTCGCAAGACTTGGTGGAAGAAGCCAGCCGCGCCGGCCTCGACAACCACCTGCAACGCTGGATTGAAGACCTGAAGGCCGTCAACAACCCCCAGCTGCACCAGCTGATCGTGGACCTGCAGGAGCTAAAGGCCCACTTCGGCAGCGGTAGCTACGACAAGGATACCATTAGCAAGCTGCTGGCACGCCTCGGCAAGAATACCAGCCAGGCGGCCGTATTTGCCGACGGCAACACCCAGCCCCGCGTAGAGAAGCTGGGCGATGCCTTGACTGCCGCCGCCAAGCAAGTGCAGGACAGCGACAAGAGCACCCCTGCCAGCGACCTGCAAGCCGATTCGGCCAGCAATAACTAGGCTCTCGGGCCCCGCGTGACAAGCAAGAAGGCTAGCTCTCATACAGGAGCTGGCCTTCTTGCTTATCATGCGGGGCCCCTAGCTTGTCACGCGGGGCCCCTAGTTCTGGATCGGCCGCGCCGGGCATAAACAAAACCGGCCTTCTCCGCGAAGAGAAGGCCGGCTTGGCAGTCGAGAACGCCTTAAGCGGCGGCCGCGGGCTTGGGAGCGTTCAAGCGACGCTCTTTGATGCGGGCTTGCTTGCCCGAGAGGCCACGCAGGTAGAACAGGCGGGCGCGGCGCACCTTGCCGCGGCGGATCACCTCAATTTTGTCGATGTTGGGCGAGAGCAGGGGGAAAATCCGCTCGGTACCGATCTGGTTTGAGATCTTGCGCACGGTGAAGGTTTCGCCGTTCGAGCTTGGGTTGCGGCGCTGGAGCACCACGCCCTGGAACTGCTGGATGCGCTCCTTGTTGCCCTCGCGGATTTTTACGTGCACGTTCACGGTGTCGCCGGCGGCGAAGAGCGGGAAGCTGGCGCGGCGCTCCTGCGCTTCGGCATTAATAAAGTCGAGTAGTACGCTCATGGCGAAAGAAATTGCGAAGGGACGGCGCCGCCGGCCCGGATTGATTTTACGAAACGGAGCGCAAAGATATGGATTTTGGCGCACGATAGCAAATGCGTGGCAGAAGAGGCGGATAGATAAGGTGTTATCTGCTGAAAAACCGGGGCCGGGGCCCTATTTTTCCTCAAAACCATTCAATAAATCGGGCCGGCGGGCCTGGGTGCGGGCCAGGGCCTGGGCGTGGCGCCACTCTTCAATGAGCGGTGTGTTGCCCGATAGCAGGATGGCGGGCACTGCCTGGCCGCGCCACTCGGCCGGTCGCGTGTACACGGGCGGGGCCAGCAAATCGTCCTGAAAAGAGTCCGATAAGGCTGACTCTTCGTTGCCCAGCACGCCGGGCAGCAGCCGCACCACAGCATCGACCAGCACGGCGGCCCCCAGCTCGCCGCCGCTCAGCACGTAGTCGCCCACGCTGATTTCGTGGGTGATGTAGGCGGCCCGCAGGCGCTCGTCGATACCCTTGTAGTGGCCGCAGAGCAGGATGACGTTGGTGAGCAGCGAGAGGCGGTTGGCCAGCGGCTGGCGCAGGGTTTCGCCGTCAGGCGTGAGGTAAATCACGGCGTCGTAGGCCCGCTGGGCCAGCAGCTCGTCCAGCCAGGCCGCAATGGGCTCCACGCGCAGCACCATGCCGGCCCCGCCGCCAAACACGTAGTCGTCAATCTGCCCGTGCTTGTTGATGGCGTGCTGGCGCAGGTCATGCACGTAGATTTCGGCCAGGCCCTTGTCCTGGGCCCGCTTCACAATGGAGTGAGCGAAGGGGCTGGCCAGCAGCTCGGGCTGGCAGGTGATGATGTCGATGCGCATCGTGGGGCCCCGGGGCTAGACGGGTTCGTCGGCCTCGTCCTGCTGGCGGGTCGTGGGGGCGAGGTAAATGTCGAGCAAGCCATCGGGTAGGCGCACAAATACCTGGCGGGCAGTCATGTCGGCTCGCAGCACGATTGCGTCCACCACGGGCACCAGCACCTCGTGGTCCTGGTAGCGCATGGCCAGCATATCTTGCTGGGGCAGCTCGTAGAAGTTCTCGACTACGCCCAACTCGCCCAGTGCTTCGTCGATGACGGTGAAGCCGATGACGTCGTGGTAGTAAAACTGGTCGTCGTCGAGGGCGGGCAGGGCCTCTAGGGGCAGGTGCAGCGTGGCGTTGCGCAGCGGCTCGGCCTCCTCGATGCGCTCGATACCCTGGAGCTTGAGCAGCACGCGGGTACCGGACTGGGGCTGCACCTTCTCCACAGCGTGGGCCACGAGCTTGGTGGGGGCCCCGGGCAGGGCCAGGTACACGGTTTTGAGCTTTTGGTAGGCAGTGGTGTCGTCCACGTCAAAGTCGGCGGCCACGAAGCCGCGCAGGCCGTGGGGCTTGATGATTTTGCCGAGCTGATAAGTTTCGTCGAAAAGCATGGCGGGCGAAAAAGGGGGTGAAAAAAGAATCCGGCAGCCGCTGCCCGGGCGGACAACAACTGCCGGACTTTTCAGTCGCTAAGCGGCAAAAACTACGCGGCGTCCTCGGCCGATACCTCGGCGGTTTCGGTCGTCTCGGTTTCGGCGGCGGGAGCCGGGGCCGGGGCAGCAGCGGCCAGGGCGGCGGCTTGCTTCTGGCGCTGGGCTTCACTGCGGGCCTCTTTCACCTTGGTTTCGGCGGCCAGGGCAGCGGTGCGGGCGTCCGATTTGGCGTCTACTAAGCCGGTGCGCTTACCTTCGATGCGGGTGTCCTTATCGGTTTTCCAATCAGCGAAGCGCTGGTCGGCCACGTCCTGGGTGAGGGCGCCTTTGTCGACACCCAGCTGCAGGTGGCGGCGGTAGAGCACGCCGCGGTACGAGAGCATGGCGCGCACCGTATCGGTGGGCTGGGCGCCGGTCATCATCCAGTAAAACGCGCGGTCGGCGTCGTAGTTGATGGTAGCGGGGTTGGTGTTGGGGTTGTAGGTACCGAGTTTCTCGATGAAACGGCCGTCGCGGGGCGAGCGGGCGTCGGCTACTACGATGTCGTAAGTCGCGGCTTTTTTACGGCCACGGCGGGCGAGGCGGATTTTAACTGCCATAAACCTTGGGGGTTGTGCAACGCAACTCGTGCGTTTGGTTGAAAATTATTTGGGCCCGCAAAGGTACGTACGAAAGGGCGACAAGCTGTGGGGCTATTTAATAATAAATACGTTTCCTACGGCTGGGCAAAGCGGAAAACGTCGAAGTCAGCAGGGGTTGGGCATTATAGGCCCCGCGCTGGTTTTTCTTTCCCTTTCCTGAATGCGTAACTCTTTGCTGGCCGCCGGCTGGCTGCTGCGCGGTGGCAGTAGTGAGGGCCCCAACCCAACCCGCGCCCACTCATGCCCAATGAATAACGGCGTGCTGGTATGGCAGAAGCAGGGCCGGGGTCCCAGATGCAAAAAGAGAGGGCCCCTTCCGCAGAAAGGACCCTCTCTTTTCACTGTCAGCAAGCAAACTATGCCGAAACGGCCATTTTCTTGGTGCGCTGCTTGGGCTGCACGTTTTTGCGCTTGATTTTGATAATGCGGGCCTTGTCCAGAGTCCAGATGACCGAGTAGGTGGGGTCCAGCTCCCACCACTTCACGCCGAAGTTCACGCGCATCGGCAGCTTGTGGTGGTTGTTTTGGAACAGCTCGCCGAAGGCCAGGAAGTCCAGGGCCAGGGTGTTCTTGCTCTTGTCGTGGTTGTCGAAGTTCTGGTAGCCATACTTGTGGCCGCCCCAGTTCACGATGGCGCCGTGGATGGGGCCCATCAGGAAGTGAATCGGGAGGAGCAGGTACTGCCACCACGCCGTGGCGAAGTTGATGTAGAACAGCGCGTAGGCCGTGCCCCAGCCCAGGCGCGAGTACACCGTGCCGCCGAACGCCTCCAGCGACTTCCACTCCGGAATGTCGCCATCGAAGCGTTTGGCTTCCTCGTGCTTGTTGTGCACCACGTCGTTATAGATGTTCTTGGTTTTCCACATCATGTCGAACGCGTTGTTCGAGAAGTGCGGCGAATGCGGGTCCAGCGCCGTGTCGGAGTAGGCGTGGTGCATGCGGTGCAGCAGGGCATAGGCCCGCGGTGAGAGGAAGCTGCTGCCCTGGCAGATGTAGGTGAACAGGAAGAAGAATTTCTCCCAGAACTTATTCATTGTAAACATCTTGTGCGCCGCGTAGCGGTGCAGGTAGAACGTTTGCGTGAACAGCGATAAGTAGTAATGGGCAACGAAGAAAACGAGGATGGCCATAGGTGTTGGGAGCGTGAATTGCCCGCACAAGTAAAATACCCGGCGGTTGGTTCAGCGGCTTCGCTACAAAATTACGGCTAGGGCCCCGGCTTGGACTTCCCAGGGGTAAAAACCCCCAAATCTTGCACAAAACGCGGTTATTATTAACAAAGGTTATTCAGCAATAACCGTTTGCGATGCCCGCCGCGGGGCCCTGAACGGGGCTCGGTGCGGGGGTAAGCTTTAGCAGAATAGCTCGCGGGCCGGGTCCCAGTGCGGGGCGTCGGGCAGGGGCGCCACGAAGGTCATGGCTTCTTTCGTGACGGGGTGCTGGAGCTGGAGCTGGCGGGCGTGCAGGGCAATGCTCACGTCGGGCAGCGGGGCAATGTAGCCGTACTTCACGTCGCCGATGATGGGCGTGCCCAGGCCGGTGGCCAGCTGCGTCCGAATCTGGTGGGGGCGGCCCGTGACGGGGTTTATTTTCAGCAGAAAGCGGTTGGCGGCGGGGCCCAGCAGCTCGTAGCGCAGCTCGGAGCGTAGGCCCTGGGTGTGCTTTTCGGGGTAGGCCTTGGTCACGTTGCGAATCGTGTCCTTCACCAGCCAGTGCACCAGCGTGCCGCTTTCGGGTACAGGCGGCCTGCCGGTGAGGGCCCAGTAGGTTTTGGTCATCAGCGAGTCGCGGAACATCTCGTTCAGGCGGCTCAGGGCCTTGCTGGTTTTGGCCAGCACCACGATGCCGCTCACGGGCCGGTCGATGCGGTGGCACACGCCCACAAAAGCCTCGCCGGGCTTCTTGTACTTGAATTTCAGGTACTCGGCGGCTTTTTTGGAAAGGGGCTCGTCGCCGGTGGCGTCGCCCTGCACGAGCAGGCCGGCGGGCTTGTTGATGACGAGGAGGTGGTTGTCTTCAAACAGAATTTCTCTGCCTTCGGACCAAATGTTGGGACGGTTCACGCGGCGAATGCGGGCGGAAAATGGGAAGTAGCGGCGCAAGCAGGCTAGGGCCCCGGGGGCCACCGCACATCGTCAGACCACACCAATCGGATACCCCGCTTTTGCTTTTGCTAGGGCGAAGGTACGCACCCGCGCCGCTACGCTATTCAACGGGCTAGTAGCCTTCCTCCTTGCTGGGGAAGTCGCGGCTCTTCACATCGGCGATGTAGTGCTGCACGGCTTCGGTCATCACATCGTGCAGCTCGGCGTAGCGGCGCAGGAAGCGGGGCTGGAACTCCTTGGTGATGCCCAGGAGGTCGTGCACCACCAGCACCTGGCCGTCCACGTCGGGGCCCGCGCCGATGCCGATGACGGGGATGGTCAGCTCCTCGGCCACGCGCTTGGCCAGGGCGGCGGGGATTTTTTCGAGCACCAGCGCGAAGCAGCCGATTTCCTGGAGCAGGCGGGCATCTTCGAGCAGCTTCTGGGCCTCGTCGTCTTCCTTGGCGCGCACCGAGTAGGTGCCGAACTTGTAGATGCTTTGGGGCGTGAGGCCGAGGTGGCCCATGACGGGGATGCCAGCGGTGAGGATGCGGGTGATGGAATCCTTGATTTCGGCGCCGCCTTCGAGCTTCACGCCGTGGCCGCCGCCTTCCTTCATGATGCGGATGGCCGAGCGCAGGGCCTCCGAGCTGTTGCCCTGGTAGGAGCCAAACGGCAAATCGACGACCACGAAGGCGCGCTTTACGCCGCGCACCACGCTCTGGGCGTGGTAAATCATCTGGTCGAGGGTGATGGGCAGGGTGGTTTCGTGGCCGGCCATCACGTTGGAGGCCGAGTCGCCCACGAGCAGCACGTCGATGCCGGCCCCGTCCAGAATCTGGCCCATTGAGTAGTCGTAGGCCGTGAGCATGGAGATTTTCTCTCCGCGCTGCTTCATGGCCAGCATCTGGTGGGTGGTGACGAGCTTGATTTCTTTGTGCTGCGACATGGCGGGGGCGGGGCGTGGAAAGCGGGTTGGGGCCGCAAAGGTGGCACCGCGCGCCCAAACCCGGGGCCCTACTGGTACTGCACGTTGCGGTTGCGGTTGTATTTCAGGTCTTGCAGCAGGCTGCTCTTGGCCGAAATCGTGAAGTTGTAGCCCCGGTACGTGCCGAAGGGCGTCCACTGCCCGGCCACCTGCCAGCAGTGCAGGTCGCGGAAAAAGCTGATGGTGGTGAGCGTGGTCTGCATGCTGCTGAAATCGAAACCCGTGTTGTAGGTCAGCTTAAGGTTTTCGGTGAGCTTGACGCTGCCCGAGGCCGTGAGCGAAGACCGGAACGGCGACTGCACCAGCACCCCGTTGGTGGGCAGCAGCCGGGCATCGAAGATGCGCTGTTGGAGGGGAATGGCGTTGGTGGTGTAGCCAGCGGTATAGCTCAGGCTTAGCTCCCACGGAATGTCGAAGTCCACGTAGTCGGCGTACATGGCCAGGGGCCCCACGCTGCCCAGGGTGGGGTCGTTGGCCGGGGCCACCTGGCGGGGCACCACGCTGCGCTTCTTGCCCGATACGGGGTTGAAGGCGTAGCTGGTGGTGAAGCTGGCCGCTGCCAGCCGGGCCAGCTTGCGGTGGCCCGGCTGGTCGAACAGGTAGCGGCTGATGGTGCGCCCGGAGCTGTCGCGCTGGTAGGCCTCGAAGCTGGCGTTGGAAATGAGGCTGAGCTTGCGGGCCACCTGCGTGCGGAACGACGCCGTGAGGGGCGACAGGTTGAACGCCGGGGCCAGGAAGTTGTAGGAGCCGTTGAAGTCCAGCCCATCAATCAGGCTCACCTTTTTCACCGGGTTGGTACCCGTGGTATCCTTGTCGTCGCGCACCTTCATCTCCACCGCGTTTTGTAGCGAGAAGCCAATCTGTTGCACCGCGCCCGAGCTGGGGGGGGCGTACAAAGAGCCCTGAAAGCGCGAGTAGCTGCGGGGGTCGAGGAACTGGCCGTTCGAGCCGCGCAAAGGGGCAATGTAATTGCCGTTGGCGTCCGGGATAGCGGTGCCGTTGGCTTCGCGGCCAAAGTTGAGTTGTTGGTATGCCGAACCCCCGGTCAAATCAGGCGAGAAGCTGTAGCTAAGGCTGGGCGTAACCTTGTGGCGCAGAGCCTGGATTTTGTGGTTGCCCTTGCGCACCAGTGTGCCGTAGAACGTGGTGTTCAGGTTGAGGTTGGCCGAGTATGAATAGGCGCGGCTGAAGCCTGGTATAGTGTCGACGCGCACGGCCTGGGCGCGGTCCACGTACTTATAATCCAGTCTTCGGGCGTACCAAGTTTCGCCGTAGTTGAAGCCCGGGCTGATGTGCAGGAACTTGTAGGTGTAGGAGCCCAGCGAGATGCCGAACTGGTGCTGCATGCCGTTCTGGGCATTGCGCAGCAGCGAGCCAATGTTTTTGAAGCCGATGGGTAGCGTGCTGCTGCCCGTGGTGCCGCCCAGCAGCGGCACGCTGCCGTCGAGGGAGCGGGCGGCCACGGTGTTGGTAATCAGGTTCTGGGCCACCAGGTTGTAGCTGATGCTGATCTGGTCGTAGAATGGCCGCGGCTTCAGCTTGAACCATTGGTAGGGGTACTGCCGGGCCACGCCCACGCTCACGTCGGGCAGGGTGAAGGCCATGACGCCAGTTTGGGTGTTCTGGCTCTGGCTCAGCTTCAGGCTGTAGTTGATGGGTAGGTAGCGCAGCTGCTTCGTGTACGACAAGCTGGAGCTGAACGTGGGCGAGAGAAACGCGCGCGACGACAAGCTGTTGGTGCGGTTGTAGCTGTTGCTGCCGGCTTGCACGCTGGCCGAAAAGCGCCCCCCGCCGGGCCGGGCCACGGGGGTGTGGTTCCAGCTAATCCAGAACGTCTGGGCCGCGGGCGGCTTGATGTATTCGAGGCTGGTGTTCAGCGAGGCCGTGGACAGGATTTGGTTGGTTGGTTGCGTGGTGTAGCGGAAGTTAAAATTGCCCTGGTAGTTGTAGCGGCTCAGGTAGCTCACGTCGGCCGTGCTGCCCCAGCCCCCGAAGGTCTGGGCGTTGCCGGCGTAGATGTCGCCGGTGAGGCGCACGCCGATGTTGTCGTTCGGCGCAAAATAATAGCCGCCGTTGCTGAGGTAGTAGCCCCGGTTTTGGGCCTGCCCAAAGGTGGGGATGATGACGCCCGAGCCCCGGCTTTTGTTGGGCATGGGGAAGAAGCCGAACAAGAAGCCCAGCGGCGTGGGCACGTCGCCAATCACCAGGTTGAAGGGCCCCGTCACCACCTTGTCGCCCGGAATCACCTTCATTTTGCTGGCCTGGATGTAGAAGTGCGGGTGCTCCAGGTTGCAGGTGGTGTAGCGGCCGCGCACCCCAAACAGGTCGTTGTTGGCGGCTTTCTTGATGCTTTGGGCGCTCACGTAGCCCTCGCCCTGCTGGGTCACGGTTTCGGTAATCTTGCCGCGCTTGCTCTGGAAGTTATAGGCAATTTTGCCCGCCGCGTACTGCCCCGCCGCGTCCTTAAATACAGGCTTGTCCACCACCTTGTGCTTCAGCGTGTCGCGCCGGCCCTCGGCCGTCATCACGTGGGCGGCATAATCAATGGTAATCAGGGCTGCCTTCAGGTCCATCGCGCCGTAGTTCACGTTGGCTTTATTATAGAGCCTGGCTTCCTTGCGGGTCACGTCGAACTGAATCGAATCCTTGGCCACGTAGTGCACGGTGGTTTCGATGGGCCCCTTGGGCTTGGCGGCCAGCTTGAGGGAATCTTGCCGGGCCTGCTTCACCAGAATGCTGTCGGGGATGCCGGCCACGGGCTCGCGCGAGGCCCCTGGGATGCTGTGCTGGCCGGGGTTGGTGGTGCCGGGCGGTGGGGGCCCCTGGGGCAGGGTTGGGTCGGGCGACATCACGCGCACCGGGGGCATGGGCGCGCTGCCCGGCCGCTGCCCGGGCACGGTGGCGGGGTTGGCCGTGGGCGCATGCTGGGCCAGGGCCGCGCCGGTGCTCAGCAGTAGCCAGGCCAGCGCCAGCCCGCGCAGGGCCCCGCCGGCAATGCCCGCCCGCCGGCAAAGCCCAGCACAGCAACGGAGAACGTGGGATATAGCGGGCAATTCGGTTACTTTTGAGGCTTCTACAAAGGTAGCGGGTTGCTACCCGACCTCAACGAACGCCGTGCGGATTATTGCTTCCCTGGCTGGTGCCGCGCTTTTGCTGGCCGCGGCCCCGGCCCCTTCCCGGCCCGTGGCCGGCCCCCCGGCTCCGACCCGCTACCGCTTGCGCACCGTCGTGCTCGACGCCGGCCACGGTGGCAAAGACCCCGGCTGCCACGGCCTGAAGGCCCGCGAGAGCGACGTGGCCCTGGGCCTGGTGCTGGCCCTGGGCCGCCAGATTGAGGACCACATGCCCGAGGTGAAGGTGATTTACACCCGCAAAACCAACGTGTTTGTGGAACTCGACGAGCGCGCCGCCATCGCCAACCGCCGCCACGCCGACCTTTTTATTTCCATCCACTGCAACGCGGGGCCCCGCGACAGCCACGGCACCGAGGTGTGGACGATGGGCCTCCACAAATCGACGGCCAACCTGGGCGTGGCCCAGCGCGAAAACTCCGTTATCCTGCAAGAAGCTGATTACAAAGACCACTACGATGGCTTCGACCCCCGCTCGCCCCAGAGCCATATCCTGTTTTCGCTGTTTCAGTCGGCCTACGTCACCAACAGCCTGCGCTTTGCCCAGCGCGTGGATGGGGCCCTGCGCCGCGACGTGGGCCGGGCCTCGCGCGGGGTGAAGCAGGCCGGCTTCATCGTGCTCTGGAAATCGACCATGCCCTCGGTGCTCATCGAGTCCGGTTTCCTCACCAATCCCACCGAGGAGCGCTACCTAAACGATAAAGCCAACCAGACGTATATGGCCGCGGGCATCTTTCGCGCCTTTCGCGCCTACAAGCGCGAACTGGAGGGCTCGTCGGCTGATGCGGCCGACGACTGACGGGCGCTGGGGCCCCGGCCCGGATTTGACCGCCGCGCCTGCATTTGCGTATCAACCGTTTTTCTGTGCATTCTAACCCTCCCCTCCGTGCTGTCCAAAGAAATTAAAGTGGGTTTGCTGGCCCTTGTGGCCCTTGTGGTATTATTCGTGGGCTTCAACTACTTGCGTGGTTCCAACGTGCTGTCCAGCAGCCACACTTACTATGCTAAGTACGCCAATGTCGACGGCCTCGGCGTGGGGGCCCAGGTGATGTTCAACGGCATTAAAGTGGGGCAGGTGAAAAACCTGGAGCTGCTGCCCAAGGAAGGCAATATGGTGAAAGCCACCTTTGAATTGAAAAAAGACCTCGTGGTGGGCGACTCCACGGTGGCCAGCCTGGCGGGCTCGCTGTTGGGGACGAAGACCATTACCCTATTCATGGGTAAAAACAGCAAAACATACAGCGGCGGCGAGGAGCTGAAGTCGTTCACTGTGGCCAGCATCGCTGACGCCTTCCAGGCCAAGGCGCTGCCCATGCTCGGTACCGTGGACTCGACGCTGGCCCGCGTGAACGGCTTCCTGAGCAAGGACGCCAAAGTCAGCATCCAGGCCACGCTGCTGAACGCCCAGGGCAGCTCGGAGGCACTGAAAAACCTGATCATTCAGAACCAGCGCAACATCAACGAAATCACCACCAATATGGCCCACCTCACCCGGGCCCTGAACGGCAGCAGCACCAAGCTCGACCGCATCGCTACCAACTTCAGCCAGCTGTCTGATTCGCTGAAAAAGGCCCCCGTGGGTTCGGCCGTGCGCCGCCTCAACGCCACCATGGCCGAGGCCCAAACTACCGTGGCCAGCCTCAACAAGGCCCTGAACGACCAGAACGGCTCGCTTGGCAAGCTGCTCAACGACTCGACGCTCTACAATAACCTGACCACTACCTCGGCCAGCACCAATTCGCTACTGGTAGACTTTAAGGCCAATCCCAAGCGCTACGTGCACTTTTCGGTATTCGGCGGCGGCAAGGACAAAACCAAGAAGGAAACCACCAAAAGCCCCGACGGCACCGTGACCACCGAAACCAAAAAAGTGGAAAGCACGCCGGCGCTGAAGTAGGGCCCCAGGAATGGCAATAAAGAATTCGTCATCCTGATTATGCCCTGTTATCCTTCATCTCTGCCTGATGTGCAGGATGACAGCTCTCTTTCTTGCCGTGCCCGCCGCCGTACCTTTGAAATCCGCCTCCGGGCGGATTTTTTGTGCCCATTTCCTCCCCAAATCCCGCCCCATGTCGCCCACCATCGAGTTCAACCGCAACGAAGACCAACTCAAGCAACTCGCCTTTCAACTCCGCCAGCGGCTGGCCCGCGTGGCCCTCGGCGGGGGTGAAAAGCGCATCGCCGCCCACAAAGCCAAGGGCAAGCTCACGGCCCGCGAACGAATTGCCTACCTGCTGGATAAGGGCGCGGCCCAGGTGGAAATCGGGGCTTTTGCCGGCGAAGGCATGTACCAGGAAGAAGGCGGCTGCCCCGGCGGCGGTGTGGTCGTAGTCGTTGGCTACGTGCAGGGCCGGCAGTGCGTGGTGGTGGCCAACGACGCCACCGTGAAGGCCGGCGCGTGGTTTCCTATCACCGCCAAAAAGAACCTGCGGGCCCAGGAAATCAGCCTCGAAAACCGCCTGCCCATCATCTACCTCGTCGATTCGGCGGGCGTGTACCTGCCCATGCAGGACGAGATTTTTCCCGACAAGGAGCACTTCGGCCGCATCTTCCGCAACAACGCAGTGATGAGCAGCCTGGGCATCGTGCAGATTTCGGCCATCATGGGGCCCTGCGTGGCCGGCGGCGCCTACCTGCCCATCATGAGCGACGAGGCCATGATTGTGAGCGGCACGGGCTCGGTGTTCCTGGCCGGCTCGTACCTGGTGAAGTCGGCCATCGGCGAAACCATCGACAACGAGGCCCTGGGCGGCGCGGCCATGCACTCGGAAGTGTCGGGCGTGACGGACTACAAGTTCGATACCGACGAGGAGGCGCTGGACCACATCCGCAACATTTTCGACAAGCTGGGGGCCCTGCCCACGGCCGGCTTCAGCCGCAAGGCGCCCGTGGCGCCCGCGCTGCCCGAGGCCGATATCTACGGCCTGCTGCCCGCCGACCGCGCCAAGCCCTACGACATGATGGAAATCATCAACCGCCTGGTGGACAACTCCGAATTCGAGCCCTACAA
Source organism: Hymenobacter nivis (assembly GCF_003149515.1). NCBI lineage: Bacteria > Pseudomonadati > Bacteroidota > Cytophagia > Cytophagales > Hymenobacteraceae > Hymenobacter > Hymenobacter nivis. The sequence goes on along the minus strand of NZ_CP029145.1, from coordinate 2,542,042 downwards.
AGACCTTTACGGCCAGACGCTCATTTGCGGGCTGGCGCGCATCGATGGCTGGGCCGTGGGCATCGTGGCCAACCAGCGCAAAATCGTGAAGAGCAAGAAAACCGGGATGCAGATGGGCGGCGTCATCTACTCCGACTCGGCCGACAAGGCCGCTCGCTTCATCATGAACTGCAACCAGAAACGCATCCCGCTGGTCTTTTTGCACGACGTGTCGGGCTTCATGGTGGGCTCGGCCAGCGAGCAGGGCGGCATCATCAAGGACGGCGCGAAGATGGTGAACGCCATGGCCAACAGCGTAGTACCCAAGTTCACCGTCATCATTGGCAACAGCTACGGCGCCGGCAACTACGCCATGTGCGGCAAAGCCTACGACCCGCGCCTAATCGTGGCCTGGCCCACCGCCCAACTGGCCGTAATGAGCGGCGCCGCCGCCGCCAACACCCTGCTGCAAATCCAAGTCGCTTCCCTCAAATCCAAAGGCGAAGTCATCACCCCCGAAGCCGAAAAGGAACTGCTCGACCGCATCAAAGCCCGCTACGAGGAGCAATTATCGCCCTACTACGCGGCGGCGCGGTTGTGGGTAGATGCGGTAATTGACCCGTTGGAAACTAGGAAGATTATTTCGGAGGGAATAAGCGCGGCCAACCACGCGCCGATTGAAAAGGCGTATAACGTGGGGGTTATTCAGGTGTGAATAATTAAGTAGTCGCGCAAAAGTAACCGTAGCAAAAAAGGCGGTCATGCTGAGCGCAGTCGAAGCGTCTCTACCGCAATAAGTAATTATTTACTTACGAGGTAGAGATGCTTCGACTGCGCTCAGCATGACGTTCAGTTCAATACGCTTACTTGTGCGTGAGTACTTAGTAAGTTTGAATTTATTACAGTCGGCAATCAGGTAAAAAAATAGTTGACCAACCACGCGTTTTTAACTATTCATCGGTATGTTAAAGTTGCTTTGGTTGATCGTGCTTTTTACTTTCTCCGATAAAGTAGCTGCCCAGCGCGTTATTTATGGAGACTACAGCTTTATCGGACGCGGAATACAGACACCGACACTGCGTCAGTGTAACGATACTATCTACCAATTTAATTGCTACACGTATCCTGGTATACCACACCGATGCCTTGCGAAACCATCGGCGTATTATAAAATTATTTCCTTAATAAGTCAAGCTCCGTTCTATGTTTTAAAATTAGAGCGTTTAGATACGATACCTCTTACGTCTAAGCCCTATCCTCAGACCCGTTACTCGTTAATGATTTTAAAAATTATTAACAACGATGAGTTGGGTTATTTACCTCTACGTTTGGGTTCTACAAAAATCCAAATAGATACTGCGCAGGTAAATATAGCGATTCTTCGGAATAATTTTTACTTTACCTATTTTAGTAATAAATATATAAAGGATTTGACAAGGCTGAAGTTAATTTCAACTAAGCAGCAAGCGCAAAGCATTATCGAAATAATTAAAGGAGAAACTTTTAAAGAAGTAATAAAAAAATATCAAAAAACCCAGCCTATTGATTTTTATGGCTCGGGAATGATTTCTGAATTGATTAACCGGGCGTGTATTATGGAAGGATATAATCCTTTAAATGCTCAGCAAAAGATAAATGATTTGTTGAAATAGTAATTTTATTGTGGCACCATTGAAGTGACCATGCTGCGGGCCACGCGCCTTTATGAGTAGGGCAAACTGTCGTTAGGGCAAGCGGCTGAAATGGCGGGTTACAGCAAGCGCACGTTCATGGAACTGCTGGGCGATTACGGCGTCTCGATCTTCAGCCTGACGGAGGAAGACCTGCAAAACGACGTGCAGGATGCCGCCCGTTATCATTGCTGATGCCAGCTGCCTGATTTTGCTGGAGAAGATTGGGCCCCTGGCGCTGCTGCAACAGCGCTGGGCCTTTATCCAGACGCTGGTGCAGGCGGCGGGAAGCGGCGGGGGCCCCGGAAACGAAATGGAAAACCGCCCGTAATTTGCGGTCAGATACTTTCCCTGCCTTTGCTCATATGGCCAAGAAAACCGCCGCGCCCAAGCCCCAACTGGTGCACATTCAGTCGCCCAGCGCCGACGACGCCCCGCTTTCCAAGGCCCAGAAGGAGTTCAACCGCCTTACTAAGCGCATCGCCAAGCTGGAAAAAGACGTTCAGGAATTCCGTGAAGCTGCCACCCGGCTGCGGCAGCGCGTGCAAAATGAGTACCGGCCGCTGCAAACCCAGCACAACGCGGTACGGGCCGACCTGGTGCGGCTGTTTGACCGGGCCCTGGAAACATACAAGCTCACAAAGGGCGAACGCCGCAAAATTGTGGACCTGCTGCTCGATGGCTGCTACGACTTGGTGGAGCGCGGCCACCCCGATTTGCAGCCCATTTTCGACAAGCACGCCCCGCCGCCTGCGTCGGCCGAGGAGGAGGTCGAGGAAGAGCGGCAAACCTCGGAGGCCATGAAGAAGCTGTTCGCGATGCGCTTCGGCATTGTGTTCGACCCGGCCGTGGACGTGAGCACGCAGGAGAAGTTCCGGGCCTACGTGGATGAGAAAATGGCCGCCCAGCAGGTTGAGTACGAGGCCGCGCAGCAAGGCCAGGAAGCCCGCCGCGCCACCCGCAAAAAATCGCCTAAACAACAGGCCGCCGAAGCCAAAAAGCTGGCCGAGGAGCAGCGCATCACCAAGTCGGTGCGCTCGCTGTACATGGACCTGGTGAAGGCCCTGCACCCCGACCTGGAGCCCGACGAAGCCGAGAAAGCCCGCAAAACCGCGCTGCTGCAACAGGTGACCGCTGCCTACGAGGCCAACGAGCTGCTGACGCTGCTGCGCCTTCAGCTGGAGCTGGAACACATCGACCAAAGCCACCTCGAAAACCTGGCCGAAGACCAGCTCCGCCACTACAACAAGCTGCTGCGCGAGCAAGCCAGCGACCTCGACGACGCCCTCTACGAAGAGCAGCAGGAGCTGTCGGGCTTCACCGGGCAGCCGTATTACGCGCTGACCACGCCGGCCGCGATGGAGTACGACTTCAAGCGCCAAACTACTAAGCTGCAAGCCAAAATCAAGCAATTGGCCGCCGAAGTGCTGGCCTTCGAGCACGACCCGGCCGCCCTCAAAGCGTGGCTGAAGGCGTACCGGATGCCGCGGGCCGGCCACGGGCCAATCATGATTCAGCTATAGGGCCCCGGCGTGAAGCAGGGTAGGGGCGGGGCTTACCCCCGCCCATTAGAGCAGTTTTCAGGTCCGGGTACGGCCTGGTCGGCTGGATGAAAGAGCTGGCGGACCGGCAGCAACCAGGCTGTACAAGGACCTGGAAATCGCCCGTTATCGCGGTTTTAAAGTCAGTGTGCCGCCAGTACGGAAGGATTGTAGAACGGAGTGGCGCTCCGTTTTCATGCAAATGCCAAACGGAGTGCCACTCCGTTCTACAGCACCGGGTACACTAACTCGAAAACCGCTCTAGGGGAACGACTGTAGCGGTGCCAGCGCAGCTTGGCGGTACAGGCCAGCGCAGCAACCAGAGCGGTTTCCCGATCAGCGTACAGCCACGAAGCAGTAACGCGCACTTGGTAGTTCGCGTTGCTCGCTTCGTCCCAGCGATGGCCGCGTGGCGGCGCGAACCACTAAGTTCGCGCTGCGGTGCACTGACTTGAAAACCACAACCGGGCACACCGAATTGGGAACCGCTTTAGCAATGACCGGCGGGGGCAAGCGCCTATCCCCACGACGCAGCCAAAAACTATTTTAGTATTGCGAGAACCGAATATCAAAAATCTTGCTTACGTTTGTGGTGTACTAGAACATTAGTACACTAAAACAACAGACACATGGTGCGCATTAGAAACCTCCATTTTGGGTACTCGCGGCGGGTGCCGCTGTTTGAAAACCTGAGCCTGACGCTGGAGCGGGGCCACATCTACGGCTTGCTGGGCAAGAACGGGGCGGGCAAATCGACGCTGCTCAAGAACATCGTGGGGCTGGCGTTTCCGCAGGCGGGCACCTGCGAGGTGAACGGCCTGCCGGCGGCGGCGCGGCTGCCGGCGGTGCTCGAAGACCTGTTTTTCCTGCCCGAGGAGCTGCACACGCCCGCCCTCACGGCCGACCAGTTTGTGGCCCACACGGCGGGCTTCTACCCCAGGTTCAGCGAAACGCAGTTTCATCGCTACCTGGCCGAGCTGGAGGTGCCGCGCCAAACGAAGCTGCCGAAGCTCTCGTTCGGGCAGCAGAAGAAGTTCATGATTGCCTTCGCGCTGGCCGCCAACACCGGCCTGCTGGTGCTGGATGAGCCCACCAACGGCCTCGACATTCCCTCCAAAGTGCAGTTCCGCAAAATTATGGCCGGGGCCCTGAGCGAGGAGCGCTGCATGATCATCTCGACCCACCAGGTGCGCGACCTCGACAGCCTGATTGATACCGTGCTGGTGGTGCACAACCGCCAAATCGTGCTCAACAGTGCCCTCGACGCGCTGGCCGAGCGGCTCACCTTCGGCACCGCCGGCTCGGCTGATGGTGCGGGGGCCCTGTACGCCGAGCCCTCGGTGCGCGGCCGCCAAGTGGTGCGCCCCAACCTGGGCGGGGCCTACGGCAAGGTCGATTTGGAACTGCTCTTCAACGCCGTGGCCGGCGACAACCCGGCCGTGGTCAACTACTTAAACTCCACCCCCGCCCGCCATGAGCCAGCTATTTAGTTTTTCGCGGTTCCGCCGCTTGTTCAGCCGGCACACGGCCGAGTTTCTGCCCAGCTACGCCATGGCCACAGCGGTGCTGATGGGCGGCATTGGGCTGGTGCTGGGCTACATAGCTTACTTGACGCAGCTGAGTACCCTGACCCAGGGTGCACTCTACCAAGTAGGGCTGCTGGCGGCGGGTGCATTATTTACGGCCGGCATTTTTGCGCAGTACGGGGCCCCCAAGCAGGCCACGGTGGCCCTAACGCTGCCAGCCTCGCAGCTGGAAAAATACCTGGTGGGCTGGGTGTACTCGTTCCTGATTTTCAGCGTAGTGTACACGGCCTGCTTCTATTTAATCGACTGGATTGTGGTGGGGCTGGACGACTGGTACGGCCGGCCCAAGGAGCTGTTTCGCCTGTTTGATTCCCAGCAGGTGTACAAAGTGTTTCTCTACTACGCCGCGCTGCACGCCGGGGCCCTGTGGGGCGCCATTTACTTTGAGAAGAACCACTTCATCAAAACCGCGTTTGGGGCCCTGGTGCTGGCCGTGGGGCTGGTGGTGGCTAACTACCAGATAGTAAAGGCTTTCGTGGGAGAAAGCCTGCAAATGGCCTCGCCGTTCAGCGGCATTGTTCTCAACGAGGCCACGGGTCCCTACGGCGTGAGCCTGCCCGACGCGCAGGCCCAGTGGTACATCCTGCTGCCGCTGGTGCTGGCCGCGCTGCTGTGGCGGGCCACGTACCTGCGCCTGACGGAAAAACAGCTATAAGCATGGAATTCAAAGACAACGAGGCCATTTACCTGCAAATTGCCGGGTACGTGAGCGAGCAGATTTTGCGCCAGCCCTGGGGCCCCGACGAGAAAATCCCGTCGGTGCGCGACCTGGCCAGCGAGCTGCAAGTGAACCCCAACACCGTGATGCGGACCTACGAATTCCTGCAAAACCAGGGCGTGGTGTACAACAAGCGCGGCATCGGCTTCTTCGTGGCCCCCGACGCCGACGCTCGGGTGAAGCAGTTGCGCCGCGAGCGGTTTTTGCAGCAGGAGCTGCCGGGGTTTTTCAACACGATTTCGCTGCTGGGCATCGGTTTCGATGAATTGCAGCAGCGCTACCAAGCGTTTCAAGCCGGGCAAGCCGCCCTCATTCCCACCACTTCCGATGAAAAACAGTAATAAATGGGTGCTGGCGGCCGTGCTGCTGCTGCTCGGCTCGCTCACGGCCTTCAACATGGGCCTGCGGGCCGAGTACCGCACCGGCAACTACAAGAACCCGTTGCACAACTTCGCGGCGCTGAATTTCAGTAACTTCACTAGTGTGAGTGTGCCCGCGGCCACGGCTTTGCAGGTGAAAATCGTGCGGGGCCCCTTTAGTGTGCGCCTGAACAAAGACGCCACTGGGGTGCACGTGGCCCAGCATGGCGGGCAACTGGTGGTCACGGCCAGCTTCACGGGGCAGCGCCCATACTGGGGGCAGCACGAAATGCTCATCATTTCGTGCCCGCGGCTCGACAGCCTCACCACCGACGCCGTGTACCAGCTCGATGGCAAGCCCCAAGCCGACAACAACGGCACCATGGGCCGCGTGGCGGTGGAAGATTTTGTGCAGGACAGCCTGGTGCTGCGCCAACGCCGCGCCAGCCACGTGGCCTTGGCCGGCAACACCCTGCGTTACCTGCGCGCCGAAGTGGGCAGCGGCCCCGGCGGCGCGGCCCTCGCCCTGAACGGCAGCAACCGCATTGCCGCCGCTAACCTCGACGTGCGCCGCCACGGCGAGCTGGCCATCAGCAACCTGGCCATTCCCGCCCTGCGCTACCACTTCGCCGACAGCGCCACCGCTACGCTCTCGGGCACGGCGCTGGGCCAGTTGGTGCGCTAGGGCCCCGGCGATGCGGAACCTCATCGAAACGGCGCGGCGCTGTGTCTGGTTGCAACTCGCCATCGTTTACACCCGGTACCTGCTGGGCGCGGCCTTCGTGTTCGCCAGCGTGGTCAAAATCGAGGGCCACCGCTTCATGCGCCTGAGCGGGGCGGCTGCGCCCATCCACAGTCCCGAGCACTTTTTTGAGACGCTGTACCAGTCGGGGCTGTATTGGCAATTTCTGGGCGGGGTGCAGTGCCTGGCGGGTTTTCTACTGCTCACGCAGCGCTTCGCCACGCTAGGGGCCCTGTTGTTCCTGCCCATCATGGCCAATATTTTCGTCATCACCCTCTCGTATAATTTTGCCGGCACGCCCATAATCACCGGGCTGATGCTGCTGGCCAACGGGCTGCTGCTGGCCTGGGACTGGCTCACGCTGCGCGTGCTGGTGGGCCGCCCGGCGCTGCCGCCCGCACCGGGGCCCCAGGCGCGGCTGTGGGAGGTGGTGGGGCTTGTGCTGTTCGCCATTACCGCGGGCTACCGCTCTTACGCCGCCGCTTACAATTTTCTGCTGTGGGCGGGTATTTGCACGCTCGTAGGGGCCCTGGGGCTGCTGGCCGCGTGGTACTTGCGCCGCCGCGCGGCGAGGCAAGCCGGTACCTATTAGCGCGGTTTCTGAATAGCGCGTTGTCATCCTGACGAAGCAGGAATCTGGGTAAAACCAGTCAAGGGTCGTCTCCAGATTTCTCCTTCGCCGGAACGATAATGCGCTATTCGGATAGCCTCTTAACCCGCCGCTGGCCTCATCCTTTAATCACTACTGCCATGCATACCCTTACTAGGGCCCAAGCGTGAGATTATTTCGTGCTGGCGGCGCGGGTGCTGCCGGCCGGCACGTTCATTAGCTACGGCTACGCCAAGCTGACGGGCGCGCAGTTCGGCCTCAGCGCGGCGCAGCTGGCGCAGTCGGTGCAGCAGCTGGGGCTGTTTAAGCTTGCCTGGTACCTGTTTGGGCAGGAGCCGTTTAAGTCCTTCGTGGGCGGGGCGCAAATCGTGGCCGGCCTGCTGCTGCTCTGGCACCGCACGGCGCTGGTGGGGGCCCTGCTGCTGCTACCCATCGCGGCCAACTTGCTCGTGGTGGACGTAACGTATGTGAGAATACTGCCGGCGCTTCAGTGGCGGCTGTTGTTCTATATCGGGCTCATTTTCCTGATTTTCTGGCACTACCGTGGCCGGATGCTCGCCGCTTGGTGCACCCTCACGCAGGGCCTGCGCCCGCGCTTTCTATACCCGTGGTGGGCGTATTTGCTGCTGCCCGTGGCGGCCGTCGGGCTCGAAATCGCGGGGGCCCTGCCGCACGTTGCCTACCTCACCGCGCGGCACCCCGCCGAAACCTGGCGCAGCACCGTCGACCTGCTGCACGCCCTGCTGCGGTAACGGGCCCCCGGTGGCGGTATGGGGCGTGGCCAGCCGCCACTGTGAAGTTATAGTTAAGACTGGCGGGGTGCCGCGCCGCTTAGGCGGGTACCTTTGCTGGTGGGAGAAGCCGGCAGGCGTTGCCGGTTCTTCACCTTTTGGATGAACAAATACGTTTTTCGCTGCCTGCTGGCAGCCTTTGGCGCTGGTGGGGGCCCCGCCGCCTACGCCCAAACGCCGGCCAACCCGGCCCAGCCTTGGGGCAGCTGGTTCATTGCCACGGTGCAGCTGCCGGGCGATGCTGCGCACAAGTGGGGCAGCTACGCCGAGGTGCAGGCCCGCACCGACGCCGTGTTTAGGCACTACTTCTACAACGAGTTGAAGGCGGGCCTGAGCTACGACGTCGACCCCAACTTCACCGTGCTGCTGGGCACCGGCCGCTACACCACCTCCGACTACCGCGACCTCGGCCAGGGGCCCCTGAACGTGGAAAAGCGCCTTTGGGAACAGGTCGTCCTCACCCAGTTTTCGCACCGCCTCAAGTTGGAGCACCGCTACCGCATTGAGCAGCGCTGGCTGCGGTTCCGCGACGACAGCACGGCCTTTCGCCAGCGGTTTCGCTACCGGCTCAACGCCTTTTTCCCGCTCAACAAGCCGACCATCACCGCCGGCACGATGTTCCTGTCGGCCTACGACGAGATTTTCCTCAACCCCAACGGCCCCGTGTTCGAGCGCAACCGCCTCTACGCTGGTGTGGGCTACCAGGCCAACGCGCACCTGATTCTGCAAGTGGGCTTCGTGAACCAGGCCAACTACAACCTGCCGGCCTACCGGGCGGGCCAGTTCGTCCCGCAAATCACGTCGGCCAAAAACAACGTGGTGGTGGCCCTCACCTACAAGCTGGCGTACCGCGCCGGGGCCCCGGCCCAGGAGCACCTGCCCTCGCAGCAGGACTAGCCGGGGCCCCCGGGGCAGAGCTGTTAAGTTCTAGCGTCTCCTCCTCCACGCAACCCCATCCCCTAGCCCCTTCCCCGATGGGAAAGAGGGACTAGCTCTAATTGTAATAATTTGATAAACAATATTTTATAGCTATAAACTAGTTCTTCCTCCCCATTGGGGAGGGGGCTAGGGGGCGGGGTTGCGTGGAGGGCGAGAGACTAGAAATTAATAGCTCTGGACTTCCACCGCTTGCGGCCGGATTCAGAAGAAAGCCCGCGGAAACGGAAAGGGTCCGGCAACTTGTGCCGGGCCCTTCCCGCAACCGTTGCGTACAACGGTTGGCTTTACCTCTGAAATTATGCCCCAAAAAACAGTAGCGGAAATCATCGTCGACACCCTGCAAGCGGCCGGGGTCAAGCGCGTGTTTGGCGTGGTGGGCGACTCGCTCAACGGCATCACCGACGTGCTTCGGGCCCGCGACGGCATCGATTTTGTGGCCGTGCGCCACGAGGAAGGCGGCGGCGCCCTCGCCGCCGGCGCCGAGGCGCACCTCACCGGCGACCTGGCGGTGTGCGCTGGCTCGTGCGGGCTGGGCAACACCCACCTCATCAACGGCTTGTATGATTGCCATCGCAGCCGCGTGCCGGTGCTGGCCATTGCGGTCTAAATCCCGAGCGTGGAAATCGGCACCGGCTACTTCCAGGAAACCCACCCCGAGCGGCTGTTCTTGGAGTGCAGCCACTACTGCCAAGTTGCCGTGCCCGAGCAGGCCGTGCGCACGGTAGAGTCGGCCGTAACGGCCGCGCCGGGCCTGGGCGGCGTGGCCGTGGTGGTCATCCCCGGCGACGTGGCCTACCTCAAAGCCGACGCCCCCGAAGTGCGCTTGCCCACGCTGCGCCGCCGCAGCGCCCTGGTACCGTCGGCGGCCGACATCCGGGAGGCCGCGGCGCTGCTCAACGACTGCAAAAAAATCACCATCCTGGCCGGCATTGGCTGCGCTGATGCCCACGCCGAGCTGCTGCAAGTGGCTGGGGCCCTGCAAGCGCCGGTGGTGCACACCCTGCGCGGCAAGGATGTGGTGGAGCCGAACAACCCCTACGACGTGGGCCTGAGTGGCCTGCTGGGCTCCGTCGTGCACGGCAGCATGGCCGGGGCCCTCTCGCAGGGCTACGGCGCCGCCCTGGCCTACCCCGCCGCCAGGTGGTGGCGCTGTGCGGCGACGGCGGCTTCGCCATGCTGCTGAGCGAGTTGCTGACCGTGCGCCAGCACAAAGTGCCCGTCAAAATCATCATCTTCAACAACTCGGCCCTGGGCTCTGTGGAGCTGGAAATGAAGGCCGCCGGCACCCTGGAGCATGGCACCGAGCTGGATAACCCCAACTTTGGGGCCCTGGCCGAAGCCGCCGGCATCAAAGGCTACCGCGTGAGCGACCCCGGCCAGCTCGAAAGCGTGCTGCGCGAAGCTCTGGCCCACCCGGGGCCCGTGGTGGTCGACGCCGTGGTGCGCCGCCAGGAGCTGAGCATCCCGCCCATCATCGAGGCCAAGCAGGCCGCCGGCTCCGGCCTCTACGCCCTGAAAGCCCTGATGGGCGGCCGCGGCGGCGGGCCGCTGGAAGTGGCCAAAACCAACCTGCTCCGCTAGGGCCCCTGGTTGGTTTAGCATCCATCTCGAAAGCAAAAGGCCGTCATGCTCATCTGGCGTCCGCGCAGCCGACGCAGCTCTCCCACAGCAGTAATCAATTACTTACGCGGGAGAGCTGCTTCGGCTGCGCGGACGCCAGATGAGCATGACGGCCTTTTATATTCCACCTTAACGCCGCCAACGGAACACAAAGCCCGGCTCCGACTGTTAAATTCGGCCCCGCCACCGCAGCGGCGGCTGTTTTTGCACCCGATGACGAACAAAGAAATCAAAGCCCTTATCTCGCTGCTCGACGACCCGGAAATAGCTCCCCAGGTCCACAGCGAAATCCAGAACCTGGGCGAGAGCATCATCCCGTTTCTGGAAGAAAGCTGGGAGGAAACCCTTGACGCCCAGCAGCAACAGCGACTCGAAGACCTCATCCACCACCTCCAGTTCGAGGGTTTGCAGCAGCGCCTGCGCGTGTGGCGTGAGGCCGGCGCCACCGATCTGCTCGAAGGTATGTGGCTGCTGAACACCTACCAGTACCCCGACGCCGATTTCCAGGCCCTGAACCGCGCCATCGAGCAGCTGCGCTTCGAGGCCTGGACGCTGATGCGGCCCGAAATGCACCCCGCCGACCAGGTGCAAGTGCTGAACTACGTGCTGTTCCGCTCGCACAAGTTCGCGGCCAACACCCAGCACTTCCACTCGCCGGCCAACTCCATGCTCCAGCGCGTGATTGAAACCAAGCGCGGCAACCCGCTGGCGCTCTGCGTTATCTACCTGCTGGTGGCGCAGCGGCTGCACCTGCCGGTGTTCGGCGTGAACCTGCCTAACCTGTTCGTGCTCACCTTCCGGCCCGAGCAGCCGGGCGCCGTGCCTTTCTACCTCAACTGCTACAACCGGGGCCTGGTGCTCTCGCGCACCGACATCGCCCACTACGTGAGCCAGCTCAACCTGTCGCCCAACGACATCTTCTTCGAGCCCTGCTCCAACCTCGCCATCGTGAGCCGGGCCCTGCGCAACCTGCAAATGAGCTTCGAGAAGCTGCAAGAGCCCGCCAAAGCCACCGAAATAGCCCAGCTATTGGAAATCCTGACGGAAGAAGCGCCGGAGGATGAGGAGGAGGGTTAATAGGGTATACTTATAAAAACGGTCATGCTCATCTGGCGTCCGCGCAGTCAAGCATCTCTCCCGCTAAATAATCCAATCGATTGGGTCGCTCAGCGGGAGAGATGCTTCACTACGCGGACGCCAGATGAGCATGACCGTTTTATAAGCCGGGGCCCCACGCGCGGACTCGCAGCGTCCACGCTGCGTTACCGCTTGATGAGGCAGCCGGCGGCGCGCTTGTCGGCTACGCCGGCGGAGCGGCCGGCGAGCAGGTTGTTGAGCACCTGGCGCAGGTAATGCTGCTGCACACCGCTGGCCACCTGGGGGTTATCGTCGATGGCGCCGCGGTAGCGCACCACGAAGCCACCGGCTTCGGGCTGGAGCACCACGGCCTCGGTGGTTTTGCTGATGCCCAGCCGGCCGCTTACCTGCTGGCTGGCGTCGGTGAGGGTGGGCAGGCCGACTTCGCCGGGAGCGGCGGCGCCGGGCGCGTCGAGGTTGATGGGCACGTTGACGAACAGAAACTGCACCCCACGTCCGCCGAAGCTGCTGCTCAGTGCCGCCAGCCGCTCCTGGTACAGGCGCGAGTAGGCGCAGGCGGGATTGAGGAACACTACCACTACGGCCTTTTTGCCGGCATAGCTCTTCAGCGATACGGTGGCGTTGTTGGCCGTTTGCAGGCTGAAATCGGCCACGGTGCTCTGGGCCCGCGCCGCGCCCACGGCCACCGTGCAAAAGATTAGCGCCGCAGCGGCAATAATGGAAAGGCGTCGAATCGACATGGTAAGCTGGTAAAGGAAGGGCAGAAGCGGAGCAGCTAAAGAATATCGATGGGGCCCCCGGGCTCCCAGCAGTACGTAAGCACGTAGCCGGCAGCCGGTTGAGAATAGCAAATGCGGTGCCGGCTTTGGCTGTCGGCCAGGCGCAGCTCCATCGGGATTTCGCCCGCCGGGGCCGGAACGAAGGAGTCCAGCAGTAATTGTTCTTTAAAAATAAGGCCCCGGCGCTCCGCCAGCTTATAGAGCGTTTCCTTGGCGCTCCAAAGTAGCGTAAAATGCGCGTCGGTGCCCACCACCTGCGCCGCCGCCAGTTCCGGGGCCGATAGGAATTTGGTGGCGATGCGCCGGGCCTTGTCGCGCACCAGCTCCACATCGATGCCCACGCGGCCGCCGGTAGCCAGCAGCGCCGCGGCCCAAGCCCCCGAGTGCGACAGCGACACCACCGCGCCGGTCGGCACGCCGGGGCCCCCCAGATAGGGCCGGCCGGTGGCCGCGTCGTTGCGCACCCACAGCGCGGGGGCCCCGGGCCAGAGCGCGGCGGCCACGGTGTGGGCCAGCACGCGGCCGGCCAGCCACTGGCCCTGGCGCTCGGGGCCGGCGGTGGGGGGCAGCAGGGCGGAGTAGGGAGCCCCCGCGGGCAGCAGGGCCCCCAGGGCAGCGGCGGTTTCGGTGCGGTGCCAAAGGCCCAGCACGGCGGTGGGGGAGAGGCGCAGCAGGCGGTGCAGGGGCATAAATGGGCGCAGCGGGCGGACCGCGAAGGTAGGAGCCCGCCGTACCTTCGCGGCATGGTTCGCCCGGAAGTTCACAAAATTGCTGCCTTTACCGGCCACTACGATGCGGTATACGCCATGACCGGGGGCCCCGGCAGCGCCGTGTACTCATCGGGGGCCGATGGCTTGGTGGTGGGCTGGGACGCCGCCGACCCCGCCCGCGACGGCGAGGTACTGGCCCGCGTCGAGAACTCGGTGTACGCCCTGCGCCACCTGCCGGGGCTGAACTGGCTGGTGCTGGGCCACAACTTCCAGGGCCTCCAGGCCATCGACTTGGCGCAGAAAACACTGGTGTGCGCCGCCGCCCTGCCGCCGGTGGCCATCTTCGAAATCGTAGTGTCGGAAAGCCGCCAGCGCCTGTACGCGGGCCTGGCCGACGGCACGCTGGCCGTGCTCACGCTGCCCGATTTGCGCCTCGAAAAGTTGCTGCGCGTGGCCCAGGGCAAAAGCCTGCGCTGCCTGGCCCTGCACGAAGGCCGCGCCGAGCTGGCCGTGGGCAGCTCTGACGCGTTCACCCGCATCCTTGACCTCGACTCGCTGGCCCTGAAATACGAGCTGGGCGAAAGCACCAACTCGGTATTCGCCGTGGCGTATTCGCCCGACGGCGGCACGCTGCTGACGGCCGGGCGCGACGCCCAGATCCGGGCCTGGGACGTGGCCGCCGGCTACGCCCTGGCCCAAACCGTAGGGGCCCACATGTACACCATCAATAACCTGGCCTTCAGCCCCGACGGGCGCTACCTGGCCTCGTGCAGCCTCGATAAAAGCATCAAAATCTGGGACGCCGCCGACCGCACCCTGCTGCGCGTGCTCGACCGGGCCCGGGCCGCCGGCCACGGCACGTCGGTGAACCGCCTGGTTTGGCCGGGTGCCGAAAACCGGCTAGTTTCGTGCAGCGACGACCGCAGCCTGGCCGTGTGGCAGGTTGGGTAAGCTGTTAGCTCTCAGCTATAGCTGTTAGCTTTTTCAGGGGCTCTGGGCTTGCTTCCATTCGTTCTAAAAAAATCTAACAGCTAATGGATGAGCGCTATACTCGTTACGAAGTAGGGTGCGGGGCTTGTCCCCGCCCGTCGTGGAACGAAAGCCGACTGAACTGTTCAAGGACGGGCGGGGGCAAGCCCCGCACCCTACTTCGTTTTCGCATTCTACTTTGTGAGCAGTATAACAGCTAAAAAAAATGAAACTTACCGCCCTCGACATCCGGCAGAAAACGTTTGAAAAGTCCTTCCGGGGCGTGGACCGCGACGAGGTGCAGGCCTTCCTCACCACCGTGTCGCAGCAGTGGGAGCGGCTGGGCGACGAAAACCGCGAGCTGCGCCTTAAGCTGGAGCACGCCCAGCAGGACGTGCAGAAGATGCGCGAGGTAGAAAGCAGCCTCTACCGCACCTTGAAAACGGCCGAGGACACCGGCCACAGCATCACGGAGCAGGCCCAGCGCGAGGCCGCCCTGCACCGGCGCGAGGCCCAGCTTCAAGCCGAGCACGCCTTGGCTGAAGCCCGCCAGCGCGCCCGCGCCATCGTGGACGAGGCCTACCAAACGGCCGAAAAAACCGTCGCCGACATGCAGCGCCAGGCTAGTGGCCTCGGCCAGGAGTGCCAGCAGCTGGAGCAGCAGTTCGACGGCCTGGTGCGCGATTTGCAGCGCCTGGCCGCCGATGCCGTCGCGCAGGCCAACAAAGCCGGCCAGCGGCCTAAAGGTGGCGCGGTGGCCATCCTTTCGCGCGCGGCTAGCGTAAAGGTGGAGCGGCCCACCGAACCGGCCGCCTCTAAAACCCCTTCCGCCATGTTCACCGCTTCCGCTTCTATCCTGGCCGCGCCGCCCGCCCCCGCGTCGCCCCCGTCGGCCTTCGTTGACCGCCCCGACCAGGGCCCCGCGCCAGCCGCCTACAACCCTAAGCCCGGCCAGCAGCCCGACCCGGACCAGGCCCCGGGCCCCGACATTGAGCGCCCTAACGCCCCGGCCGAAAACCCTGGCATCGCGCCTGCGCCCAACATCGAGCAGCCCGCCCCGTCGCAAGTGCCCGACCCGGCCCCGCCCTATGTTGAGCCCGTCGCGCCCGACATCGTGCCCGTGGGCCCTAACCGGCCCGAAATCGGCCAGCCCTCGCCAGTGACTCACCCCGGCCAGCCCATGGGCGCCGTGGTCGCTGAAAAATCGTTTTTTGATGAAATCTAGACCACGGATTAGCCGGATTTTGTGAATGATTCCGTTCTTTAAAAGCTCGCGCCTGGCGCGGGCTTTTTTTGTGCCACTTTTGTCAGAGTGAATCTGTAGCGCGGACTTTGTAGTCCGCGGCTCTGAACGGTCACTGGACGGTTCGTAGCGTGGACTCTGCGAGTCCGCGCGTTGCACGATTGCCGCTGGTTGTAGCGCGGACTTTAGCTTGGCTGACCTTCGGTTGTAGTCCGCGGCGCTGCCTGGTCGCTGCCCGATTATCGGCAGGACGAAGCGAGAGCCGCGGACTATAACCGAAGGTCAGCCAAGCTAAAGTCCGCGCTACCGCCTGTGAGGCGCTAAATGATAATTTTTACCTAACCTTTAACTTGAAAACCGTGGACCAGATTGCGCTCGAAGGGATGGAGTTCTTTGCCTTCCACGGCTACTACGACGAGGAACAGCGCATCGGCAATAAGTACGGCGTGGACCTTTTCATCCGCACCGATTTGTTGGCCGCGGGCGCGTCGGACAAGCTCGACAACACCGTGAACTACGAGGTACTGTACCGTCTGATAGCCGAGGAAATGCGGGCCCCCGCCCGGCTGCTCGAGCACGTGGCCCACCGCGTGCTCGACCGCGTGATGGCCGAGCTACCCCACGTGCAGCAGGTGAAAATCAGCGTCAGCAAGTTCAACCCGCCGCTGGGCGGCATTTGCCATCGGGCCCGCGTGACGCTGAAGCGGAAACGCTAGCTGGGGTGAAAAGTGGAAATAAGCAATATTTATAGAAAAATATTTGCTTAATTAGCAGGCGGTTAGCGAATATGAAGTGCATCATACGAAATAATTCGTATGATGCACTTGCAACTACGAAATATTTCGTATCATATTTGTGTCGTCCTACGAAATGATTCGTAGTGCTTAGCTTTATCCGCATGAGCAAAGCCCCGCCTAAACCTACTGATTCCGAACTGGAAATATTGCACGTGCTCTGGCAGCAAGGGCCCGCCACGGTGCGCGCCGTGAACGATGAGCTGGGCCAACGCCGGCAAGCCGAAGTGGGCTACACCACCACCCTGAAGCTGCTCCAGCTGATGCTCGACAAGGGCCTGGTGCGGCGCGACGACGAGGGCCGCAGCCACGTGTACCGGGCCGCTGTGCGCGAGCAGGACACCCAAAATCTGCTGCTCGACAAGTTTGTGGCGGCCACCTTCGGCGGTTCGGCCCTGAAGTTGGTGATGCAGGCGCTGGGTAATCGCCAAACCTCGGCCGACGAACTGGCCCAGCTGCGCCGGCTGCTGAACGACATCGAGATTCAAAATTCCTCCACCTCTACTTCCGACGACGATGCGCGCGCTTGAGCAAATTTTGTCGCCCGCCGTGCTGCGGGCCTTGGGCTGGACGCTGCTGCACTCGCTATGGCAGGGCGCGCTGGCCGCCGCCGTGGTGGCGGTGGCGCTACTGGTGCTGCGCCGGCGGTCGGCGGCCGTGCGCTACCGGGTAGCGGCCGGGGCCCTGGGGGCTCTGGTGCTGCTGTCGGTGGGCACCTTCGGCTACTACTACGGGGCCCCGGAAACACTCGCCGCGCCCACCTACGGCGCCGTTGAGCTGGCCCAAACCACAGCCGCGCCCGCGGCTGCCGTGGCTGTGGCGGCGGATTTCGTGTCTTCTGCAACGACCGCTGTTGCCGTGCCGCGCCCGGGCTGGCTGGTCATGGCCCGCTTCCATTTCGACCAAAACCTGCCCTGGCTGGTGCTGGCCTGGGGCCTGGGCCTGCTCGTGATGAGCCTGCGCCTGCTGGGCGGGCTGCTGTACGTGCAGCGGCTGCGCCGCCACCGCACCCGGCCGCTGCCAGCCGTTTGGCAGGCACGGCTGGGGGCCCTGGTGGCCCGGGCCGGCTTGCGCCGCCCGGTGGCGCTGCTGGAGTCGGGCCTGGTGGCCGGGCCGTTGGTAGTGGGGCACTTGCGGCCCTTGGTACTGCTGCCGCTGGGCGCCGTGGCGGGCCTGCCGGTAGCCTGCGTCGAAGCCATTCTGGCCCACGAGCTGGCCCACGTGCTGCGCCGCGATTACCTCGTGAACCTGCTGCAAACCGTGGCCGAAACCGTGTTTTTCTACCACCCCGCTGTGTGGTACCTGGGCCAGTGCCTGCGCGCCGAGCGCGAAAACTGCTGCGACGACCTCGCTACCGACCTCGTGGGCGGCGACCCGCTGCGGCTGGCCCGGGCCCTCACCGCCCTGGCCGAGTGGAGCCAAACCGCCGTGCTGGCCCCCGTGCCGCGCCTGGCCCTGGCCGCCACCGGCGGCCCTGGCTCGCTGCTGAGCCGGGTGCGCCGGCTGGTGCAGGGCCCCCCGGCCCGTCCCACCCGCGGCGAGAGCCTGGCCGCCGTGGCCCTGCTGCTGGGCGGCCTGGGCCTGCTGGGCACCGGTGTGGCGCTGGCCGCGCCCGCCGCCCTGGCCCCGGCCGGCCCGCGTTTGCACCAGCTGGTGCCCACCGCCCCAGTTGTGGCGTGGCAATCGGTATTTAGCCCCGCCGACACTGCTAAACGTCGGGCCGCAATGGCCCTGCCATTTTTCCCTGCGCTACCGGCTCTGCCATCTTTCCCCGCGCTACCTGCCCTCCCCCCGGTGCCGCCCGCGCCGCCGGTAGCCAGTGCGCCCGAAGCTCCTGAGGCTCCCGAAGTACCCGTCGTACCTGAAGTACCTGAAGTGCCGGCAGCGCCTGATGCGCCGCAGCCCCCGCGGCTCCGCCGGTTGCGCAGCGGGCAGCAGGGCCCCGGTAGTACGGTCATTATTGAGAAGGACAAGAAGGGCCGCCTCACTCAGTTGATTGTGGACGGGCAGCCGGTGGAAACCCAGGGCCCCGGCAAGAAAAACAAGAAGAACAAAAAGAGCCAAGTGGAAGTGATTCAGCTGCCTATGTCGGGCGTCTGGGCCATATCCGGCGTGCCCGGCAACCCCGAAGCCACGCTGCGGGCCCTTGGTATGGACCCCAGGGTACAAACCTTCGGGCCGGAAGCTAACCTGGAGCAGCAAAACAAAATGTTTAAGGAGCAGGAGAAGTTGTTCAAGCAGCGCGACAGAATGTTCCAAAAGCAAGAGCAGCTGTCTCGCCAGTTGGGAAACTACAATTTGGGTACTTATAACCAGCAACTCAATGGTCTCGCCCGCATCACGCCAAACGTGAATTTGGACATGAACCTGGACACCGACGGCATCGAGCGTGATGCGGTGGCGTCGGCCCGGCGCAGCTTGCGCCAGTCGTTGCAAAACCCCAACCTGAGCGACGACGACCGCCGCGCCACCGAGCAGGCGCTGGCATCGCTGGAGGACAACCGCAGCCGCCGCGACAGCAACCAAGCGGAAAGCAACGCCCGGCGGGCCGAATCCAACGCGCGCCGTGCCGAAGCAAATGCCCGGCAGGCCGGCGTGAACGCGCTTCGGGCCGAGGCAAACGGCCGGCAGGCCGAAGCAAACGCCCGCCGCATTGAGGCGGAGGTGCGCCGCCGCGAGGCGCAGGGCCAGCCCGGGGCCCCGGCCGACGACGTGCGGGAGCGCCGCCGTGAGCTGCAAGCGCAAATCCGCGACGCCCAGCGCGAGCTGGCGGTGTTGCAGCGCGAAGAAGCGACGGGTGGCAACGCGGCTGGTACGGCCCGGGGCCCCCGCGTGCCGCAGGGTCCGCCCGCGCCGCCGGCCCCCGCATCGTCCGATAAGGTGCGCGACGAGCTGCGCCGCGCCGGCCTGATTGGGGCCACCGAGAAGAACTTCACGTTCCAGCTCGACGACAAGGGCGGGCGCGTGAATGGCCGGGCCCTGACCCCGGCGCAGTTCGATAAGTACCGCCGGCTGTTCCTGCCCGCGGCCACGGGGGCGGGCAAATCCAAATCCGCCATTAGCATCAGCGTCGATGAGCGGTAGCGCTTAAGCACCGACGGCCAGTACCCGGGCCAGTTTCTTGCAAGCCAAGAAGCTGGCCCTTTTTTTTGACCAAAGGGACTTTTTAAAAAGCCTGCATGACGTGCTGCGTTTTTTATAATTCAGGAATAACTCTATTTCTCAAAAACTCGCCTTTGCCGGTGGCTACTCCCGTGCCAATGAAAATATTTTTCCGGGGCCCCGTAACGAACCGCCCGCCCGGCGGTACTCCTTCCGAACCCTTCCTTCTCGCCGTTTGCTTTCACGTGTATGCCGGTTGCCGTAGTTGATGCGCCCCCGAGTGACGAAGCCCTGATGGCCCGCGTGCGGGCCGACGAGCTGGACTGCCTTACGGGGTTGTTTGAGCGCTACCAGGGGCCCCTGTTTGGGTTCCTGGCCCGCCTGGCCAACGGCGACCGGGACGTGGCCCAGGACCTGACCCAGAACGTGTTTGTGCGGGTGCTGCGCTACCGCGCCAGCTACCAGCCCGGGCAGCCCTTCCGGGCCTGGGTGTACCAAATGGCCCGCCACGTGTGGGCCGACCACTACCAGCGCCAGCGCCAGCGCCCCACCGATGACCTGGAGAACGTAGAAAAAACCGCCGCCCACGGCCGCGCCGCCCAGACACAGCGCGCCGCCGCCGACGAGCACCAGGCCCTGCACGAAGCCCTGGCCCTGCTGCCCGCCCCCCAGCGCGAAGTGCTGGTGCTGCACCGCTTCCAGGGCTTCGACTACGCCGAAATCGGCGAGCAGCTGGGCTGCACCGCCGGCGCTGCCCGCGTAAAAGCCCACCGGGCCCTGGACGCGCTGCGGCGAATTTACCTGAGCTAATGAATTGCTAGATAAGCTAATAATCGATTAAAATGAATCCTGTTAATCCTCATCTTTCTGCTAACCCAGCCTGCGTGGCCCTGCGGCCCTGGCTGCCCGACCTGGCCGATGGCTCGCCGCTGCCGGCCGGCGCTCAGGCCCTGGCTGCCCACCTGCCCGGGTGCCCCGCCTGCCAGGCCGAGCTGGCCACGTTGCGCATCCTGTTTGCCGATCTCGACGCCCTACCCGCCGAAGTGCCCCCGCTGGCCCTGCGCGACAATTTCCTGGCTATGCTGGCCGCGGAAAAAGCCACGCTGGCCGCCGCTGCTCCAACTGCCGATCAGGCCCCCGGCCTGACGGCCCAACGCGGCGGGCAGCCGCTGGAAATAGCGCCTAAGCCCCAGGCCCTAAGCACTATGAACCAAAACACTGGCAACTGGTTGCGCATTGCGGCCAGCGTGGCGCTGGTGGCGGTGGGGGCCATGCTGGGCCTGCTATTGCGCGGCGGGCAGCCGGCCGCTCAGGTGGCGGTGGCTCCGGTGCAGCAGGCCCCCGCCCTGGCCACCCAGCTGGCGGCCGCCGTGCAGCGGCCCGCCGCCGCCACCGACCGCCTGCGCCTGGTGGCCGAAGCCCCGGCCGCCGTGCTGGCCCCCGGCGACCCGGCCGTGGCCGCCCTCATCAACACTCTCAGCACCGACCCTAACCCCAACGTGCGGCTAGCCGCCTGCGAAGCCCTGTACCGCCTGCGGGCCGACCCCCGCGTGGGCCCCGCCCTGGTGGCCGCCCTGCCCCTGCAAACCGACCCCAACGTGCAAATTACCCTGATTGAAACCCTCGTGGCGCTGCGTGAAAAGCGCGCCGTGCCTCAGCTCGAACAGCTCAGCCAGCAGCCCGAAGTGCTGCGCGCCGTGCGCCAGCAGGCCGAAGCCGGCATCGGGCAGCTTATCTAAACAACAATTGATAAATACGCAAGAAGATGATTGATTACGAGATATATGCCGCCAAAATGCATCCCGCTGCAACTGCCGCCCGGGCCACGCGCTGGGGGCCTTGGGCAGCTGGGGCGCTCCTGCTGGCGCTGGCGCTGCTGGGGGCCCCCGCCGGCCTGCGGGCCCAGGAATTTCGCGCCAAGTTTGTCAGTACCCAGCACCGCAAGGTGGTGCTCGACATGCACGGCAGCGACGTGACGGTGGAGGGCTACGACGGCGACGAGCTGGTGGTGCGCGGCAGCGGCGGCTACACCCCGCCGCCGGCCCTTTCCAACGGCCTGCGCCCGGTGTACAGCGGCGGTATGGACGATAACACCCGCCTGGGCCTGGCCGTGACGCCGGCCGGCGACAATACCCTGCGCGTGACGCGCACCTCGCGCAGCGACGGCCACTACACCGTGCGCCTGCCCCGCCGCACCGACGTGGTGTTTTCGCAGGCCGCCTGGGGCGGCTCCGACGACCTGACGGTGCGCGACATCGCGGGGCGGGTGGAGGTGAGCCTGAAATCGGGCGACATCCGGCTGCTGAATATCGGGGGCCCGGTGGTGGCCAACACCATCAGCGGCAACATCAAGGTGGTGTTCAGCACCACGCCCGACGAGCCCAGCGCCGTATCAACGGTGAGCGGCGACGTGGACGTGACCCTGCCGGCCAGCGCCAAAACCACGCTCTCGATGCGCTCGGTGTCGGGCGAAATCTACACCGATTTCGACCTGAGCCTGGGCGGCCCCAGCGGCCTGCGCCACGTAGGCGGCACCAGCACCATCGACGGCCGCACCAACGGCGGCGGCGTCACCCTCAGTCTGAAAACGGTGAGCGGCGACATTTTCGTGCGTAAAGCCAAGTAGTTACTATACAGTTTGGACGCTGCAGGGGTGGGGCTTGCCCCCGCCCGTCGTTGAACGGAATCGGTAGCTTGGCGCGAACGGCCGGGCGGGGGCAAGCCCCGCCCCTACAGCCACTATCTCTGAAACCGCTCTGCATGACCGTTCTTCTAACACCCGTTCTGAACAGGTCCTAATTCTCTCTTCACCTCCTTTAATCCCTTCACCCATGAACCGCTTTCTATTTGCCGCTAGCCTGCTACTCGGCAGCCTGGCCCCGGCCCTGGCCCAGCGCCTCATCACCCAAACGGCAGCCCTGCGCGACGGGCAAGGCGTGTTTCTCGACCTCAAGCACGCCCACCGCATCCGGGTGCGGCCGGGCGGGGCGGGGCTGGCGGTGCAGGCCACGGTGGTGGTGAACAACAACGAGCGCAACGACGCCGTGAGCCTGAAGCTGGAGCAGTCGGCCGCGGAGGTGAGCGTGGTGGAAACGCTGGACGAATCGCTGCTGCGCAAGTTTCAGTTCTCGGGCGAGTGCAACGGCCGCAGCAGTAGCAACGGTGGTAGCAACGGCAAGAGCGGCGGCACCTACAACTGGAACAACGGCGACGCGGGCAAGGGCTACCGCTATTGCCTGCAAATCGACTACGAGGTGACGCTGCCCGCGGGCACGGACCTGCGCCTGGCCACCATCACCGGCAACCTGGACTTGCAGGATTTGACGGGCGAAATCACGGCTAAAACGGTGAGCGGCGACCTGCGCTTTGCCGGCCTGAGCGGCGCCGTGACGGCCCGCACCATCAGCGGCGACGCGAAGGTGACGCACCGGGGCCCCCGCGCCGTGAACGTGAAAACGGTGAGCGGTGACGTGCAACTGACCACCGAAAACGGCGCGGCTACCGACGTGGCCTCGGTGAGCGGCAACGTGGACGTGACCTGGCCCGCCGCCGAGGGCGCCGACCTGAGCCTGCGCTCGGTAACGGGCGAGGTGTACGCTGACCCGGCCGTGACTTTCAGCAACCGGCGGGCGCACTCGCTAGTGGGCTACACCCTGAAGGGTACATTGGGCAGCGGCGGCCCACTGGTGCAAATTGATTCGGTGAGCGGCGACGTGTTCTTCCGTAAGCAATAACGCTTCTGGATTTTTTTATAGGGGCCAGCCGCGCTTGTAGCTAATCAAAGTGGCCCCTTCTAACGTTGTGCTCTCCTAATGCCCGCGCAGCCGCAGCCTTTTTCCCGCTTGGGCCGCGCGGGCGCCAGGCGAGCATAACTGCCTGCTGGGATAGCCTGTTAGTGGCTGCGTGCTGTGGCCTGGCGGGGCGTTGCCCGGGGCAGGCCCGCCCCGGGGAGGGGCGGGAGGGCAAAAAAATAATCTTCTAACCAGACAACGGCCGGCTTTTCCTAACGTCTCTGCCCCACCGATACCTCTCCCCATTCAACCTTCATGTGTTCTTTTTTGGCTTTGCGCTGGCTGCCGTGCCTGCTGGCGTGCGCCCTTTTGCTGAGCGGGGGCCCCCGGGCCGCGGCCCAGAAAGGCCCGGCTGGGGCCCCCGCGCCGGTGGTGCGCCGGCAGCTGGCCGCCCAGCGCACGGCGGCGCCCATCAAGCTCGACGGCCTGCTCGACGACGCGGCCTGGGCCGGGGCCCCGGTGTCCGGGCAGTTCACCGAGTTTCGGCCCCACCCCGGGCGGCGCGAGCGCCAGCCCACCGAGGTGCGCGTGCTCTACGACGACGTGGCCATGTACGTGGGCGCCAAGCTGGTGGAGGCCAGCTCCGACAGCATCCGGCGCGAGCTGACGCAGCGCGATAATATTGGTAATACCGATTTTTTTGCTGTGTTCCTTGATCCCTACCGCGACCACCTCAACGGCTACGGCTTTTTCGTGCTGAGTACCGGCGTGCAGGTCGACCAGCGCCTTTCGCCCGCCAACGGCGAGGACAACGCCTGGAACGCCGTGTGGGACAGCCGCGTGGCCCCACTGCCCGACGGCCACGGCTGGAGCGTTGAAATTCGCATTCCGTATTCGGCCATCCGCTTCGCCCAGGCCCCGGTGCAAACCTGGGGCGTACAGTTTTTCCGGCAGCGTAAGGCGGCTAACCAACAGTTTGCCTGGAACCCGATTGACCCCGCGGCGGACGGCTTCGTGAACCAGTGGGGCGAGCTCACGGGCCTCGAAAACCTGCATCCGCCGCTGCGCCTCTCCTTCACGCCCTACGTGAGCAGCTACGTGAACCACTACCCCTACAACGAGCAGGGCAAGCGCAACTACGGCACCAGCTTCAACGGCGGGGCCGACGTGAAGTGGGGCATCAATGAGAGCTTCACGCTCGACGCTACGCTGGTGCCCGATTTCGGCCAGGTTATTAGCGACAACCAGGTGCTGAACCTCTCGCCCTTCGAGGTGCAGTACCAGGAAAACCGGGCCTTTTTCACCGAAGGCACCGAGCTTTTCAACAAGGGCGGCCTGTTTTATTCGCGGCGCGTGGGGTCCCAGCCCATCGGCTTCAACGACGTGGCCGGGCAGCTGCGCAGGGGCGAATTCGTGTACCAGAACCCGGGCGTGACGCGGCTCATCAACGCCACCAAAGTATCGGGGCGCACCAGTAAGGGGCTAGGCATCGGCGTGTTCAACGCCCTGTCGGCGGCCAGCTACGCCACGGTGCAGGACTCGGTGAGCGGTGAGCGGCGTGAGGTGCTGACCCAGCCGCTGACCAACTACAACATCGTGGTGCTCGACCAAAGCCTGCCCCACAATTCCTACATCTCGCTCATCAACACCAACGTGACGCGCGCCGGCCAGGCCTACGACGCCAACGTGACGGCGGGCCTGTTCCGCTTCGTGGATAAGTTGAACCAGTATGCCTTCAAGGGCCAGCTCAACTACTCGCAGCGCCGCGGGCAGATCCTGAACTCGGACGCCCCCGTGAGCGACCGCAACGGCTACAAATACTACCTCAACTACGGCAAAATATCGGGCAACTGGACCTGGAACGTGGACCACGGCATCGAGTCGGACACCTACAACCCCAACGACCTGGGCATCCTGTTCGGCAACAACAACATCTCGCAGTCGGCCACCGTGAACTACAACAAGTACCAGCCGTTCTGGAAGGTGAATAACTTTTCCTCCTCGTTGGGGGCCTACCAATCGCAGCTGTTTCGGCCACTGCTTTACCAAGACGCCGGGGTGTACGGCAGCGCCAACACCACCTTTTCCAAAAGCTTCCTCACCACGGGCTTCAACGCCAACCTCGACCTGGCCAAGCACGACTACTACGAGCCGCGCACCGCCCCGCTGGGGCCCTACTACGTGCGGGTGCCCGCCAGCGCCAACCTGGGCGTGTTCGTGTCGTCGGACTACCGCAAGAAGCTGGCCTACGACGTGAACCTCGGCGTGCGCTCCTACGCCCCCGACGAGCGCCTGCCGCGCCCGCGCCGCGCCGGCTACGGCCTCACCCTCAGCCCCCGCTACCGCGTGAGCGACCAGCTGAACTTCCGCTACACGTTTGATTACGGCCTGAAGGTGAACCAGATCGGCTACGTGAACGACGGCCTGGACGCCACCAATCCGCTCGACCAGCCACTCATTGCCGCCTTCGGGCCCGACGTGCTGCTGGGTGGCCGCCGCGTGGCCACGTTCACCAACACGCTGACCACCAACTACACCTTCACCAACCGCCTCTCGTTCACCATTCGCCTGCGGCACTACGTGAGCGCCGTGCGCTACCAGGCCTTCGCGCGCCTGCGCCCCGGGGGGGCCGAGGAAAGCCTGCCCGAGTACACCCGCAACCACGACAACAGCTTCAGCGCCTTCAACGTGGACGCGTCCCTGGTCTGGTGGTTCGCGCCCGGCTCGCAGGTGAGCCTGGTCTGGAAGGACGCCACCTCGTCGTACCTGCTCGGCAACGAGGCCACCCCGCTCTACTTCGACAACCTGGCCAACGTGGCCAACACCCCGCACAACAACAACGTGTCGATCAAGGTATTGTATTACCTTGACTATCTTGCCCTACGTCCCCGGCGCAAAGCCAGCTAGGGGCCCCAGGGGCCCTAGCTTCGGTGAATAGGCTCGCTGCTTATCCAGTTGTCTCAACCTGCCATTCGGTTTCCGCGATGCCGGCTTGCTCCAGCATGAGCCGGCAGTTGCGGCGGTGGCCTTCGGAATCGCTGTTGCCTTCGTAGTACCAACCATCAGGCAGCAGCTTCGGGCGGCGCAGCAGGTGGGCTTGTTGGGTAAAGTACCCCGGCTTGGCTTCTTGCAGCCGGATCCACAAGTCCGGCCCAGACGTTTCGGCTATCAAATGCGCGGTTGCCGTTGCCACTTCCACCCACGTGCCGACGGCCTGCCGCTGCCCCCGCAAAACCACAGCCGTGGGCCGGTTGCTGGTCGCATGGGGCGTATCGGCCTCCTCGACTAGATCCGGGGCAAACGAAGGCCACCGGGCCAATACGCGGTGCGCCAATCGTACGCCCCGCTCTCGAATGGCGGCGGCGTTCCAGGCCGGAGCTGCTGCCAACTCGGCGTTCAGCCCCACGTTGCTACCGGCGTAATGCTTTCGCTTCTCTGCAAACGGGGAGTTGGAAAGCTCACTGTTGTAGCCCGTGAGAGTAAGGTTGCCGAGGGTGTGCAACAGCTGCTGGTGGTCGCGCTCCGCTGCTTCGCCCAAATCTGCCCGCCAGCTGGCGGTTAAGGTTTGCGGCATGATGTGCTCGATGCTGAGAGTGCTTAGCAGCACAGTTTCTTTGGGGTTAAGGTCGGCTTCCAGCGTATCGAGCAGCAGTTTGGTGCGGGTGTGCCGCTCGCCGGCGTGGTGGTACAGTGGCTGCTCTTGCAAGGCCGTGTACACGTCCGCATCGCTCGGATAGTTCTGGGTGGCGAGGTAAGCCCGTATATCAGCCAATAGGGCTTCGGGCTGCTGGTCGAGGTGGTTGGTGCGGGTGGCCAGGGTCTGCATCGATTTATTGGCCCCGCCCACGCCCCGGCGGGCTATGAAACCGCGCAGCGCGTAGTTTTCCAGCAAGTCAAATACCGCCAGCAGCGTGGCTTCGGCCAGTTGCCCGCCGTGGCGCACCTGGTCGTAAAGACGCATAATCAGCGGGTACGCTACCGTCAGGCGCGTGCGGTGGAGCCGGCGAATGGCCCGTTGTACCGCCCCGCGCTGCGTTTCCAGTTCCGGGTTCAGCAGCCGGGCGTAGGTGGGGGCGTAGCGGGCCAGCTCGGCCAGTACTTCCGCTACTTCGCGCCCCGCGGTGGCCTTGCGAAACGAGAGGTACACATCCGACTGCGGCACGTTACCCCCGTTCCGCATCAAGTAATGCCAAATGAAAGCCGTGAGCGAATCGCCCAACGCCGATTGCATCGGCATCCAGTACCGCTCGTTCAAGTCATCCTGCTGGTCCGGGTGAATCTTCATGAACAAGTAGTTGCGGATGAGGTCAGCCGCCGTCAGCTGCATTCCTTTGGCGTTGAGGCTTTCAAAGACCAGATAGGGGTCGTCGTCGTCGTTGAGGGTAATGCTTACCAGCGACAACCGCTCCAGTATCAAGCGTAGCATGTCTTCGGCCTGCCCTGGCTCGTTGCCAACCCAGGCACCCAGCCGGTGCCGGAAATAATCAAAGGCTTCGCTAATCAAGCCCGGCACAGCCTCGGTGCCCGGGGCGTGGTCGGCCAGCTGCCGAAATGCCGCCCGGTCGGCCTGCGTGGGCAGTAGCTTGTAGCGCTCGTGCGCCGGGGCATATTTATTAGCCAGATAATTATCAGTGATGCGCTCGGCTAGCCGTTCATTGCCTGCGGCCCGCGCCGTATCCCGCAGCGCAATTAGCAAAATAAAAAGCGTCGTAAGCCGCTGCTGGCCGTCAATTACCGCGTATTTGCTGACGCCGGTAGGCACGGTGTTCGTTGGGTGCATCACCACCGAACCAATGAAATGCTGTCGGCCGGCCTCTAAATCGGGTAGCTGTTTTAAGTCATCCCAAAGGGCCTTCCACTGCTTCAGTTTCCAGCTGTAGGAGCGCTGAAACAGTGGAACAACAAATTGCATCTCTCCACTGAAAAGTTTTTGCGGGGTAGCGTAGCGGGCGTCCATTGAAAGATTGGCAAATCGGAAAGGAGGAAGTAGTGCTCCGCCAAACATACGACCATTCATTCCTCAGTAGCCCTACTTCAGCCACATACCATGAAACCCTAGCGGGATGTGGTGCGGCAGCCGCAGGCGCGCCAGCAGGCGCATATCGGCCGCGTCGGCCACGATTAAATCGGTGGTGTCGGTGGCGGCCGAGTAGCGCAGGTAGGCCAGGTAGCCGTCGTCTTCGGCGGTGCTGCCGGGGCGGGGCACTACTACGGGCTCACTGCACAGGGTGTCGGGGGCGTAGGCGTGGCGCACTTCGCCGGT